>NZ_JAFNOK010000048.1:0-551 GCF_026536305.1 Gilliamella sp. B3892 | reverse complement strand
TTAGCACAAAATCGAATGATGTGGGCTGTTTTAAACGATATTGCAAAACAAGTTGAATGGAACGGAGAAAAACTGACAGCAGAAGAATGGAAACATTTAATCACAGCCCATTTACATGGTCAGAAATGTGTAAAAGGGATTCAAGGAGGATTGGTCTTTATAGGGCTATCTACTCGTAAAATGAACAAAAAAGAATTTGCTGATGTGGTTGTCTGTGCTGAGCAATTTGGAGCCGAAAATGGTGTTAGATTTAGTGCAGATGCGCAGGAGGCAATACGACTAGCTGAGCAATATAAAGACCAATTATTAAAGGTGGCATGATGAACGACACATTAAAAACAATTGATGAATGTATAGAAGAAGCCGAGCAACTATTGGCATGGCTATATGAACAACGCAGAGAATACATAAATCAGCATAATTTAAATAAGGTTAACGATGAGCAAACTAACTAAGGAAGCAAAAGGGCGAGAATGCCAAGTGCGCTTACCGTGCTGTAATCATAATCCTGAAACTACCGTATTAGCGCATTATCGTTTAGCTGGTACGTG
>NZ_JAFNOK010000047.1:0-577 GCF_026536305.1 Gilliamella sp. B3892 | reverse complement strand
AAACATTAAACAAATGTTAAAAACAGGTCGGGCTTGTGTTACGACGAGTTAATTACTGCAAAAACGGGCACTATCACATGCTAGAAAAAATAGCATATAACTATGTTACAGCGCTGAGAAAACGAGGGGCAAACGTAGCAAAAATTAAATATGAAGTGGCAGAATTGATTAAAAAATATTCGGAAGAAGAAAAGGCAAAATTAAGGGAGTTGATACAAAAATGATTTACAAGATAACTGGAATAATAATTAGAAATGGACAGCAACCGATTAATTGGATGCGTTTTTCTAATAAAAAATTAAATCATCTTGATTGCGAGAAAATGGTAGATGGTCAAATTATTGAATTTAAGTGTGAGAGGGTTTAGAGATGATTAAGGAAATTCGATTAACTCATGAAGTTGCCCGTAATACGGCTATAAATTTTATTAATCAATTACCAGTTGATAGCAAATATCCGTTAAGAATAGTGATTGATGAAGAAAAGCGAACCTTAGCACAAAATCGAATGATGTGGGCTGTTTTAAACGATATTGCAAAACAAGTTGAATGGAACGGAGAAAAACTGACAGCAGAAG
>NZ_JAFNOK010000046.1:0-587 GCF_026536305.1 Gilliamella sp. B3892 | reverse complement strand
ATTTTGGTCTCCTGTTAATATTAAAAAGCCGTTCTAGTGACTGACTAAACTGCTTCTATTTGTTTAATACGCTCATCAAGTTCTTGTAGAAATTTAATAACTTCCATTTCGACTTCTTGAGCTAAATTTTCGTCATAATAAATTCGCACACATTTAAAACTTAGATTGTCAGGCAATCTGTCGTCATAACTCACAAAATCACACCATTTGCGGCCAGTACACATCATTTGCCATTGCATTTGTAATATGTATTCACGTTTTGGTTTCAGTGACTGGATGAATTCCAAATGTGTCCAAGTGTTCGGGCATTTTATTTCGATTAACCCGTCATCATTTACTAGTCCGTCGGGACTGGCTCCAGCATTTTCGATTGAAGGGTGGGGGATAAATCCTACTTCTTTTATTGTTGCATCAAATTGGTTGAGTGTGTACATCTCCCTTGCAATTGGCTCTAATTCCGTACCTCGTTGCATGGCTGTGTTAGTAAATGATTCGGCTGGTGTTTCAGTTAATCGCTCACAAATCAGTTGAGCCATGTAATTTTGACGAGATGCGGAATGCCCGCTTTTTTTAGGTTTGGCCATCAC
>NZ_JAFNOK010000006.1:0-152971 GCF_026536305.1 Gilliamella sp. B3892 | reverse complement strand
TACCAGAAGGCGTAGAAATGGTAATGCCAGGTGATAACATCAAAATGACAGTATCATTAATTCACCCAATCGCAATGGCAGAAGGTTTACGTTTTGCGATTCGTGAAGGTGGTCGTACTGTTGGTGCTGGTGTGGTTGCTAAAGTTATCAAATAATTATAGCTAACTATAAAGCGCATCGTAATGCGCTTTATCTCAGCAAAAAAGGCGCATATATTTGCGCCTTTTTTATTTTCTATAACGTTAATACAGCTGTTTAACATGTAATTTAAATTTCAACCTTTTTAATGAGGTAAATGGCTATCATTTGCCAAATTCAAAGTAACACCATTGCAAAATGCAATCTCAGCTTCTCCACTCGCCGCTGCCAATACTTTTACATCCAAGAAATCAGCAATTGCTCGCTTTACGCCACAGTTAAACAAAAAATATTCATCATAATTGATATCGTCAGTCATTTAGTTAAATTTATAAAAAAAAGATCATCATTCCACGCCTAAACAGCATCAAAGCGTTATTTATTTTTATTTAATTAATTATTACCTTAGGTTGGCAATAATAGAATTTTAAATTAACGCTATTTTTTACCAAATTTTGATAAATGTCATAGGATAATACCGCTATTTCGCAAATAATAATCATTATCATTTATTTTTTTGGGAAAGAAGATATTATGAGTAAGTTCAAGAAAATCGCTCAACAAACAATACTGACTTCACTTTGTTCAACCGTGGTATTGAGTCAATACTCGTTAGCAGACAATAGACCTGATGTGATATTAGTCACACCAAATAATGAATTATCTAAACATAGTGCATTGTCACCCAGTTACCAGCAGGAACAGAACAAATTAAATCAAACTGCTGGCGCAACGAATCTTGTTGTTCCCGATCAAGAAAATAGGCTATCGACACTACAAGATGCATTGGATTATCAACCCGGCATTATTATTCAGAATTTTTTTGGTGGGATAGATCAACCACGATTGAATATTCGCGGTTCTGGCGTTCAAAGTACGCCTCTTTCACGGGGTGTTTTACTATTGCAAGACGGTTTGCCTATTAATGATGCTGACGGCGATTTCCATATCAGTACGCTCGATATGCGAGATGCCCGATTGATTTCTATTTATCGTGGTGCCAACAGTAGTCATCCACAAAGTAATAGTTTAGGGGGAGAGCTGAATTTTATCTCGTTCACAGGAAAAGATGATAATGGTACTGCTCGCTATGAATATGGAGCATATGGTCGACAAGCCACTCAAATTGCTATAGGCAATAGTAGCGAGTCATATGGTATTGACGGCCGATTGAGTTTATCTTATGACCATTTCGACGGTTACCGTCATCATTCAACTTCACAGCGTAAAACAGCTCGAGCGAATTTTGGCTTTACTTCTGATAATGTTGAAAACCGCACATGGCTGAGTTGGACAGATGTACGCTTTGATATACCCGGGCCACTTTCGCAAAGTAAATCAAAACACTCTCCTAGGGCAATTGAAAACATTATCACGCTAACCGACCCGCATCGCCATACCGAGCAAGCCCGTATAGCTAATCGGACTAATTGGACTTTTGGCGATCAATCTCTTGAACTCGGTGTCTGGCACCAGCAAACTCATGATAATTTTATTACACCAGCCGATTACACATTAAGTCATAGTCGCACCACCGGTACTGAGCTGGCTTATCAATCCAAATTTAACGACATTACGTTTCATAGTGCCCTTGCTTGGGATAAAACGAATTTGGATCGCAAGTTATTGATGAATCGACGTAATACACCAATGTTTAAACGTTTACTTGGTAACTATACAGCCGTTGCAGAAAACATGAATGGTGCAATCGGCACATCTTGGAATATTAATGATGCTTGGCAGTTAAACCTAGATACCAAAGTTACGCACGCCAAACGAAATGTCGATACTCGCCATAGCAATAATAAGCTCAATCAGTCATGGACATTTTGGTCACCCAAAATTGGGATAATTTGGACACCGACAAGTGATAACCGCTTTTATGGCAACTTAAGTACCAGTAACGAGCCGGCATCATTTCGTGAAATTATTACCAGCAATGGAAGAAAAGCACAACTAAATAAGCTTGATCGCCAAAAAGGTATCACCGCTGAAATTGGCGGTAGCGGTAAAATTATTGAGAATGTAAATTGGGATGTAGCTTTATATCGCAGCATTATTAAAGATGAATATATTTCTACTTATGATGCCAATGGCAATACCGTAGGCATATCCAATTATGGCAGCAAAACCCGTCATCAAGGCATTGAAGCGGGTATAAAAGGCTTGTTACCTTCAGTCTTAAATAGTGGTGATATCGAATATCGTTTAACCTGGACTTATAGCGATTTTCGTTTTCAAGGTGGGCAATATAATCATCATTATATTGCAGGCATTCCAAGAAATATCATCAATGCTGAATTACTCTATAAAATAGATAACTGGACGTTTGGTCCTAATTTACACTGGTCACCGACTAACACGCCAGTTGATCACGCTAACAATATGCATATTCAGTACCGTGATCAATATGCTGTTTTTGGATTTAAGATAAATTATCAAAACCCTAAAGGCTGGTCAGGTTACATAATTGCCGATAATCTCACCAACAAACGTTATGCAAGTGCATCAGTTGCTAATCACGTAGTTGCATCAAAAAATGACATGACGTTATTTAGTGCAATGGGCTTTAATCTTAATGGTGGGATTGTTTATCACTTTTAATCGCTACCTACATATTATCATCTGACAGCATAACTATGGTGTCGTTGTCAGATGAGATAACAATTAAAATGAACGCTTGGAAGGTAGCGTTAACCCCTTCAGGTAGGCCGGCTTTAATACTTTAATAGAATGATTCTCAACTTTGATGATCTGATCTTTTCGCCAACTAGAGATAAGACGGCTTAATGTCTCATAACGCATACCCAACTTAGTTGCCAACTGACTGCGTGATATTGGTAATACAAATTGATAGGTATTTGTTGGGTTAGTACATAACGATAAAAAATAAGCCGCTAATCTTTGCTCTGCTGAGCTTGATGTTAACCAATCAATATTATTAATCTGTTCATATAATTTAGCACTAAAATTAACCAGTAAGCGCTGCATAATAATTGGGTGATCATGACAAACTTTAAGTAAACTGCTCTTATCAATCAAGAGTAAAGAACAGTCGGTTTTAGCCCGAATCGTCATTGGAAAACGGTTATGTGGCATAAAAATTGCGGCAATGGCGACCAATTGATAACTCGAGAATATACCAAAAATTTTTTCTTCACCGAGATAAGTATTTCGATATACTTCAACTTGCCCCCTAATCACCAGAGCACATCCCGATAAAGGCATCCCTTCATGCCCAAACATATCACCGATATCAAGTTCCATATACTGTGCAGTTTCAATAATTGGCAACAAAGCGCCATGGGTTAATCCATTAAATAATTTAACTTGGCTTAACCAATCAAAAATTTGTTGTTCGGTGGGTCTATTTTTGACAAATGTCATAGGTTTTACCTAAAGATACTTTTAAAATAAATTTAATATAGTTGATAACAATTCTTATTTCAACACTTAACTTTTTTAATAACCACATGAAATATCAGGGTTTATTTAAAAAATTACCTAAAATTTAAAGTACAAGGTTCGACTTTCGATAGGAGTATACAATGTCAAACAACACGATTACCCCCGCTCAAGCACTTGAACTCAATTCATTAATTACGCCAACTGAACAAGGCATTGCAAGCCGTGTTTTAGCTAAAACAACAGGCGGTAATTTAACGTTATTTGCTTTCGATAAAGGACAAGGGTTATCTGAGCATAGCGCCCCTTTCGATGCAATTGTTATGGTGATCGAAGGCGAATTGACATTAACGATTGATGGACAACCTGTTACAGCAAAACCCGGCACTATTGTCAGAATGCCAGCCAATATTCCTCATGCCGTTGAAGCGCCACAAGCGGCGAAAATGCTTTTAGTCATGCTAAGAGAAATCAATTAAACGACAATTAAGGAATAAAGATGAACAGCAATAAAGAAGCCGGGCATAAATTCCTTGCTAAATTAGGGAAAACCCGATTACGTCCGGGAGGTAAAAAAGCCACCGATTGGTTATTTAAGCAAGCACTCTTTACGCCACAAATGCAGGTACTTGAAATTGCTTGCAATATGGGCACAACCTCTATGGAGATTGCTAAGCGTTTTGGCTGCCATATTACAGGTATTGATATGGATAAGTTGGCTTTAGCAAAAGCAGAGGAAAATATTCGAAAAAACAAATTAGACCACTTAATCCACATCCAGCAAGCTGATGCATCAAAACTGCCGTTTGCGGATAACAGCTTTGATATAGTGATTAATGAGGCGATGCTTACAATGTATGCCGATAAAGCCAAAAATCATCTATTAAAAGAGTATTATCGTGTATTAAAGCCAGGTGGGAAATTACTTACCCATGATATTATGCTGGTTAACCCAAAACAGTCTGAGCAAATTATCAAGCATATTCGTCATGCAATCAATGTTAATGCTCAACCAACCAGCATTGAATCATGGTATCAATTATTTAACGATGCCGGATTTGTTGATATTAAATCCGAGCATAATGCAATGACATTGATGTCGCCAAAAGGGATGTTATACGACGAAGGTCTGTTTGGCACACTAAAAATCATTCGCAACGCCTTGCGCAAACAAAATCGCGCACAATTTTTTAAAATGTTTAAGACGTTTAAACATCATCATGACCAACTTAATTATATTGCAGTTTGTAGCACTAAAGCTTAATCAACAAGTTAATTGAGATACATGTTTATTTCCAACAATAGTCCTTTGGAACTTGGGGTTATGGTTAATGCCATAACCCTATTTTTTTATCTGCCAAAACCTAAAACGATAAAATCCCTAATCACTCAGCAATAGGCAAGCAAGTTGGCTGGGAATATCATGACTTCATAGCATTTTTTTGCTATAGTGAACGCCATTTTATTTAACTTGGATTAATCATAACCCATGGAAACTATTCCTAATTGCCCAGTTTGCCAATCTGAACACACCTATCACGATGGCACCTTTTACGTTTGCCCTGAGTGTGCTCATGAGTGGGATCCGAATCAAACAGTCTCATCTGAAGACGAACGACAAGTAAAAGACAGTAATGGTAATTTACTTGCTGACGGTGATGATATTATTTTAATTAAGGATCTTAAATTAAAAGGTTCATCTACTGTACTTAAAAAAGGTGCCAAAGCGAAAGGTATTCGTTTAGTTGACGGTGATCATGAAATCGATTGTAAAATCGATGGCATGAAAATCATGTTAAAAGCTTGTTTTGTAAAAAAAGCTTAATCCCACCGCTGTTTAATGCTGGTTTTACCAGCATTAAGTATCACTGCTGTTATTCATGCGTTTTCATTAACTGTCATCTCTGTTTTTCTCTTTAAATAACATCTTTAGCCAATTTATACTTAAAAACCTATAAAATCTGAAACTTCTTGACAAAAAATCTCTTTAAGCTTTAAACATCTGTTTCATTTTTCTGTTTTTTAATTAACAAAAAACCATAACATGGCTGAAATATGTTCAAACATCTGTCCAAAAATAAGCGCTGAAAATGTGGTAGTGTGGAAATTAAATCGGTTAACATTGCTAAGCCTAATAATAGGGTTATCGGATAACCGACTACAAAAATGGAGAGTTGCGGTGTAATTGAATCAATTTTTTACTTAAACACCCATAAAATCTGAAAGTTCTTGACAAAAAATCTCTTTAAACTTTAAACAACTGTTTTCATTTTTCTATTTTTTAATTAACAAAAAACCATAACATAGCTGAAATATACTCAAATATCTGTCCAGAAATAAGCGCTGAAAAATGTGGTAGTGTGGAAATTAAATCGGTTAACATTGCTAAGCCTAATAATAGGGTCATCGGATAACCGACTACAAAAATGGAGAGTTGCGGTGTAATTGAATCAATTTTTTACTTAAACACCTATAAAATCTGAAAGTTTTTGACAAAAATCTCTTTAAACTTTAAACATCTGTTTCATTTTTCTGTTTTTTAATTAACAAAAAACCATAACATAGCTGAAATATGCTCAAACATCTGTTCAAAAATAAGCTCTGAAAAATGTGGTAGCGTGGAAATTAAATAGGTTAACATTGCTAAGCCTAATAATAGGGTCATCGGATAACCGACTACAAAAATGGAGAGTTGTGGTGTGATTCGGTTTAATAGCCCTAAAGCTAAGTTAACTATCAATAGTAATGTCAATAATGGTAATGCTAGCATTAAACCATTGATAAAGAGCAAACCACTCATCTCGATGACGGTTAAATAACCATTGTGATTTAAAGGATCGGCGGCTATTGGAATAATATTAAAGCTATTTGATAAGCCATACAACAACCATAAATGGCCGTCGAGATTTAAAAAAATCAGTAAGGCGATTACATTAATTAATCTTGATAACACAGATGTGGAAGGTCCTCCTATGGGATCAAAAAAGGTTGCCATGCCTAATCCCATTTGCATAGAAATCAATTCGCCGGAAAACCGCATAGAGATAAACGCTAACTGCATAGCAAAACCAATCATCACACCAATCATAATTTGCTGAGCAATCACCCAAATCGCGATTAAAGAGTATATCGATAAGTCATCACTGAGCGGTGAAGACGGCAACAGCATCGCAATGATTAAGGCTAATGCTATTTTTACACGGTTAGGCACCTCTTTTTCACCGGTAATGGGCGCAACCATAATCAAAGCTAAAATACGAACAAAGGGAAAGAAGCAACCTTTAATCCAAGAGAAGAAATCAATATTGAAAAGCGTCTGAATATCCATAACGCTTAACTGGTTAAGTTAGGAATATCAGTAATAACAATCCGAATATAGTCAATCATTGTCGAAAGCATTGTTGGGCCTAAAATGATTAACACCACAATAACCGCTATAATTTTAGGAATGAATGATAATGTCATTTCGTTAATTTGGGTTGCTGCCTGCAATAAACTGATAATTAAACCGGTAATTAAAGCAGCTAACAATATTGGACCAGCCAATGAAGCGGCAACTTTAATCGCTTGCATGGCTAACGTGCTAATATATTCAGAGGGCATATCGTTCCTTAATCAAATCGCTATTAGCTAAAAAAACTTTGTGCTAAAGAGCCTAATAACAGGTGCCAACCATCTGCTAACACAAATAACATTATTTTAAATGGCAGGGAAACCGTTGCCGGTGGAACCATCATCATCCCTAGCGCCATTAAGGTGCTGGCAACCACTAAATCTATGACTAAAAACGGAATAAACAAGGTAAATCCGATCTGAAATGCGGTTTTTAATTCACTGACCACAAAAGCCGGTACAAGCACAGTTAATGGAATATCGTCACGAGTTTGAATATCACCAGCATGCGACATATTAACAAACAGTGCTAAATCGTTTTCACGTGTCTGGGTTAACATAAATTCACGTAATGGTTTGCTGGCGCTGGCTAACCCCTCTTGCATGGTAATTTGATTTTGTGAATAAGGAATATATGCATCGTGATAGATTTTATCGGTCACCGGCGACATGATAAAAAAGGTCATAAACAGTGCAATACCTAAAATAACCTGATTAGGCGGGGCTGACTGAGTGCCCAGCGCATTGCGTAATAAACCTAAAACAATGATGATGCGAGTAAAACTCGTCATCAATAACAAAATAACCGGTATGAATGTCAGTAAAGTCAGAAACACTAAAGTTTCAACAGGTAGCGACCAACTTTGTACACCATTAGATGATGTCTGAGTCATAATCGACAGTGGCGTGACATCAGCAGAACTATAGAAACTAAATAACAATAAGCTGAGCAAAATAACCCATTTTGACCACACTATTTGTTACTCCTTTTTAGATTTTAACGCTGACTGTAATAGTTGGTGAAACAAGCTATCTTTTTCACTTTCATTCGTTTCGGGTGGTTTGGCTAACAGCATTTCGGTGCGCTGCTCATTGATCGTATGCAGTAGTGTCATTTGATGTGGCGTGATACCCACAACCAGGAGTTTATGATCGACATAGATGAGAACAACCCGTTCTTTAGGACTAATGTTGAAAGTAGCTTTAACTTCCATAAGTTGTTCGCCACGCTTTTTCCAGTTAATACGTTTAACCAACCAAGCTAACAACACAATCATTGCTATCACACCGATTAATGAAATTGCGAACGATGAGCCGACTTGTGAATAAAAATTCATATCAGAGGGCATTGTTGTTGAACTGGTACTTGCCACAGTTGGCGCTGTTATGTTATTCATTAGCGACTCAATCGGCGTACACGTTCTGAAGGCGTAATAATATCGGTTATGCGTACGCCATAATTATCACCGACCACCACAATTTCACCTTGAGCAATTAAATAACCATTAATTAATATATCTAATGGCTCACCGGCTAATCCGTCTAAAGCAATCACTGAACCTTGTGTTAAATTTAATAGATCTTTAATTGCCATTTTAGTTCTGCCAAGCTCGACACTTAAGTTAACCGGAATATCCAAAATAAGATTTATATCTTGTTTTTTCACTTCGGATTGTTGTGGTGATAATGTTTCAAAGATCACATCTTGTGTGGTTGGCTTATCATTTGTTTCATTTTGAGATTGAGTATCATCGCTATTTTGTTTGATATCAGTCATTGAACACTCCTTCATTCAATTGTTCTAATACAGGATTACTTACCTGTTCTACTTGAATTGCATATTGTTTATTCACTCGACCATAATGCCCTTTTAATACCGGCACACCGCCAATTGTGACATCAAGGCTATCAGGCTTTTCTATATCTAAAATATCATTGACTTTTAATGCCAATAGTTTTGCGACAGTCGTTTGAATTTGAGTGAAGTTGGCGACTAATTCAACGGTTGATTGTTTAATACCACTGGTTAAAGAGCTCATCCAAACATTGTCATCTTGATAAGTTTGTTGCTCAATCGGTGGTTTGATTAATAACTCTTTGATAGGTTCAACCATTGCATAAGGAATGCAGATACAAAACGTAGCTTTACTGTTTCCAATCTCCACTTTGAACGTTGTGGCTAAAACCACATCGTCAGGTGAGCTGGTGATATTAGTAAATTTGCTTTGTACTTCTGATCGAATATATTCTGTTTCAATAGTGTAAATATCTGTCCAAGCATTTTGATAAATCGTTAATGCAAGCTCTAATACCCGTTTAATGATCTGTTGCTCAGTATGGGTAAATTCTCGCCCTTCGGTTTCCACTTTGGCGGCATGCCCATCACCACCAAATAGCGTATCGACGACAATAAAAACAATTTCAGGTGAAAATGAAAATAAACTTGTGCCCCGTAAAGGATTAAGGTGAACTAAATTTAAATGATAGGTAGATGAAACTTCTGAAAATTCTTTAAACGTTTGTGTTTCAATTGGCGAAGCAATCACGTCAGTATTACGGCGCAATAAATTGAATAAACCAATCCTAAATTGCCGGGCAAAACGTTCATTAATAATTTCTAATGCCGTTAAACGCTCAGGTATAAAACTATGTTTAACCGATAAATCATAAGGTTTTACTTCGGTTTTTTTACCTTGTAGGGTTTGAGTATCAAATCCGTTATCATTTTTTTTCATTGATGAACTATCCAATAACTCGGTATTGGAAGGCTCACTATTATTGACAGTAGATTTGAACTTATCGGACATAGAAATCACCGTATAATAAAATCAGTAAATAATACTTCATCAATTTTTACCTTATGTTTTGCATCATATTGGCGTGATAAAGCTGTCTTAATTTGTTCTTGTAAATCGATTTTGCCGGCTTCTTTTTTAAGATCACTGACATACTGTTTAGAAGTTAAAAGTAATACATCGCTTCTTACTTCCGGCAGATATTCTAATAACACCGTTTTTTGCTCTTCATTAGCAACGCGTAATACCATACCAACATAGAGAATTTTATTAATATCAACACTCTCTTCTGAGGTTGGTAGTGATATAGTGAAAGGTTTTAATGTTAAAAAAACCGGTGACACAATTTCCACCTCTTCTTGAGCCTGGACGGTATTTTTGGATTTATTTTGTAACCACAAATAAGCAGCAGCACCTAAGGCTAACAAAGTAATGAGAATAAGTATTAAGTTAAAAACACTTATTTTTTTTTGTGTAGTTGGCATAATTATTATTATCTCAATAAAAATAAAGAAAATTTATAGCTAAATAAATAGCAAAAAATTATAAAAATAATAAATCATGCAAAAAGAATTAATTTGAAGAATAGGCAATAAAAATACCACCTATTCGACCTTTTCAGCTTTAATTGGTAACAGACATTAGGTTATTAACATCATCACTATTTAAGCAAAGATACTGAGCCCGGAATAAGTCGATATCTTTTCTTGATGAGATTGCTCGATTGATTCATCAAAATCATCTGGTAATAATTCATCCATAAATTCTTTATGTTGGGGATCACTTGATGATTGTTCTGAATCATTCTTCATTGAAAACTCTCTGATATCGGTATGCTGTAATGTCATCCCTTGCTCTTCAAGCGAAGTTTTAAGATAGGGTAATGCCGACTCCAATACGCCTTTAACGGCATTATGTGCAGCCAGCATTTGAAGATTAAGCTTATCATCAATCATAGCAAGTTTGATATGTAACGATCCTAATGTTTCGGGGTGTAGTTTAATTTCAGCATTTTGTACACCTTGACGACAAATCATGGTAATTTTTTCAGTTAATGATGTTTGCCATTTTGAGACATCAATCGGCATCGGAAGTTTCATGGCAAAAACTTCCGAATTAGGCATCGTAGACGGCAGTAAAGTAGTCAGAAAATTTTGCCCGTCAACCACATTAAAAAAAGAGGGTGATTGCTCTAAATTAATTGGGCTTATGTTTTCAATATTATTGAGCTGTTCCATTTGCTCAACAATAGAGTTAAAACTCGGTGTCGTATTTTGAGTATTGATACTAGTTTGCAAAGGTGAGAGATAACTTTGTACTTTATCAACGTTGGCATGCTCGATAGTTTGCTCGTCGCTGTTTGAATTTGATAAGTGTGTCACCTGATCTTTCACCGAAGTTTTACTATAAAATTGCTCGCTTTCATTAATTGAAATAAGTAATCGTTGAGCTGATCGAATGTCAATCGCCGCATATTGCTCGCCACTATCTTCAACTACCCTATCTAACATCAACGAATCAGTCAATTTAGTATTGATTGTCGAGATGTGATCTTCACCTATTTCACCTTGGTTGAATGAGCAATCAATTGTTAAGCTCGTTTGTTGTAAGTTAAACGTATCGAATGGATTAGCCATTGCGATTAAGATATCACTGACATCACCTTCATCATATTTATCGACAATATCAGATTCAGCCGTTAGACCATTTTCGGTGACAACTATTTGCTTTTGGTTTTGCGCTAAAAGTTGCTGAAATAACTCACCGTCAGCAAACGACGGATCGGTTTGATTAAATTCTAATTGTTGAGATGTGTTTAATGATATATCACTGGTGAGATTAATATTCATTCAATGCTCTCCTTGCTAATTGCTGTTGGGCAAATTCATCGGTCATTTTTTGCTGTAAACGACTTTGTTGTTGCATATATTTTTGATGTTGTTTATTGAGCAGCGTTGTAAAAGTATTTAAATTTTTTTGCGATTGATTAAGTTCATTGGTGATCTGTTTTTGTTTGATATCCAACGTTAATAACAACTTTTTTTGTTGTTCAATACCATGTTCAATTGCTGAAATAAATGCATTAAAATTACTTAACTCACACCCTTTAATGCCGTTTGATAGTGCATCATTTAATCGTTGTTGATATTCGGTATAATAATCATTTAATACATTAAGCTGCGACTGCGCATTACGTTGATTATCATGAGCATGTTTCAATTTTATTAATGTGTTATCAACCGATTTTTGGGCTAATTTTTTTAACGTTAAAAATGCAAATTGTCCCGGATTTTGCTTATTCATTATTATTTCCTAACTGACAACTTAAGAACCAACTATACTTAACAACTGCTGATAAGCTTCTTGATAACTACAATGCTCATCAATCCCTTGTTGTAAAAAATGCTGCATCGCCGGAAACAACTTGATCGCTTGATCTAATAATCGATCGGTGCCCGATACATAAGCCCCTACATTAATCAAATCACGATTACGCTGAAAGCTGGAAAAAAGTTGTTTAAATAAACGTGATTTTCGTTCATCTTCCGGTGCAGTCAAATCGGTCATTACACGGCTGATCGACGCTTCTATGTCAATAGCAGGGTAATGCCCTGATTCTGCAAGCTGGCGTGACAATACAATATGACCATCTAAAATTGCTCTTGCCGAATCGGCAATTGGGTCTTGCTGATCATCGCCTTCTGTTAATACCGTATAAAAAGCGGTAATTGCACCTTTACCTTGCGCATCATTACCCGCTCGCTCAACTAAGGCCGGTAGTTTGGCAAAGACGGACGGTGGATACCCTTTAGTTGCAGGCGGTTCACCAATTGCCAAAGCGATTTCTCGTTGCGCCATGGCATAACGGGTTAAAGAATCCATGATGAGTAACACATTGAATCCTTGTTCTCGAAAGTTTTCGGCAATTTTGGTGGCGTAGGTTGCACCTTGTAAGCGCAGTAAAGGCGAAACATCAGCAGGAGCGGCGACCACAACTGATCGGGTAAGTCCTTCTTCACCAAGGATATTTTCAATAAAATCTTTAACTTCTCGTCCACGTTCACCAATTAATCCTACAACAATAATATCGGCTTTTGTATAACGAGCCATCATGCCCAGTAATACACTTTTACCCACACCGGAACCGGCAAATAATCCCATCCGTTGTCCTTGACCAACTGTGAGTAAAGCATTAATAGCTCTAATGCCAACATCTAACACCTGACTAATAGGCGTGCGCTGTAGTGGATTGAGTGATTTACTGGCTAATCCTTCATATTCGATATGTTCTGGCAACGGTTTTCCGTCAAGTGGTTTACCCATTGCATCAACCACTCGCCCTAATAAGCCCATACCAATTGGCAAAACTTTATGACTAAAATGGGCTAAATCGTATTGGGAGGTATATACTCTGGCACCAAGCAAAATACCGTCAGTTGATTCAAATGGCATTAAATATAGTGTTTGCTCATTGAAACCAACAACCTCACACTCAACCGCTTCAATTTTTCCATGCGTTTGTCGCTCTACAAAGCAGTTTGAGCCTAACGGTAGTTTTAATCCGACTGCTTCTAAGACTAATCCGGATGCTTTAACTAATCGCCCATATTGCCGAATCAAAGATAAAGATTGCAGTTGCGTTGTTGCCCGATCAATCTTAGTCATCCATTGAGAACCAAACGCCACGCTATTGCTTATCCCCATGTATACATTCAGACATTATTCGCCATTGTTCGGCAATACATGCATCAATTTCATTGGTATCAGTAAATACCTTGCACCCGCCCGGCTCAATGCTGGCATCTGGAACAATTTGCCATTCATTTTGGTTAATTTGTTCATTCAGCAGTGGCTCTAGCCATTGCAAATCACTCGGATTAAGATGCAATGATAGCGGTTTGGATAACATTGAACACTCTTGAACTAGCGCTTTAATTGTCTGCATTAATTGTTTTTGCCGTACTTTGGTGATAGAGCCAACTGTTTTTTCGGCAGCAACTAAGGCCAAATCAAATAATTTAGGTACGATTAGTGCATCAATATCATCGATAGCTCGCTGAAAATTGGTTACTAAATTACTAATTGATTTAACAGCATTTAGTTTTTCATCATTAAGCTGCTCCTCAATTTGGGCTCGCCCTTCTTGTTGACCAAGTTGATAACCTTGCTCATAACCGGCTTGATGACCAACGTTAATCCCCTCTTGTTTGCCTAAATTAAATCCTTCTTGATAAGCTTGTTCTTTGGTTTGCTGTCGAATATTTTCCAACTCTCGCTCAATTTCCAGCGGATCGACTTGCATAACAGCCGGCTCAGCTTCAACTTCTGCAACCGAGTCCAATTCGACAATGTCTAACTCGTGTATTGGTTTTGTTAATTGTGATAATTCCGATGCGGATAAATCTTGAAAATTTAGCGGTTGCCAACTTATCGCATTTGAATGATTAGACATATTCATCATCACCACTACTTAAGATCATTTCACCGGTTTCAGCTAACCTACGTGCAATAACCAAAATTTTCTTCTGTTCAGTTTCAACTTGTGACAATCTAACAGGCGGTCGATTTTCTAAATCTTCACGCAAGATAGATGCAGCACGTTGCGACATATTACTTAATAATTTTTCACGTAATGAGAGTGATGCGCCTTTTAATGCAATAATTAATGTCTCGTTATCAACTTCTTTGAGTAAACGTTGGATACTTCTATCATCAACTTCAACCAGATTTTCAAATAAGAACATTTCATCAATAATTTTCTGTGCAAGCTCACCGTCATAATCACGCAATGCGTTGATAACCAGTTCTTCTTGCTGTGATTTCATCAAGTTAATGATTTCAGCCGCAGTGCGGATACCACCAAGATTGTTCAATTTAATATTTTGTCCGTGTAGTAAGGTTGATAACGAAGTAGACAGGACTTGTAATGCTGAAGGTTCAACACCACCAAAGGTTGCGATACGTAACATCACATCATTACGCAACTCATCATCAAATAGATTTAATATTTCAGCGGCTAAATCACGATTGAGATGAACTAATATGGTTGCAATAATTTGTGGGTGCTCTTTTTTCACCAAATCAACTGCCCGTGCTGCATCAACAAAATTAAGCATTTCAAGCCCGTCTGTTGCTTCCTCACGGTCTGTTTTCAACAATTCATCAAGTAATCGGCCGGCTTTTTCACTACCAATCGATTTTTCGAGTATTGAACGCAAATAGCCGTTGGTATCGGTATTTAATACCGCACACTCTTCAAGTGTGACTTGGCACTCATTAAGTATGCCTTTTAATTGATCTTGCGAAAATTGAGGCAAAGACATCATTGCGCTACTAATTTGTTGTACTTCTTTTGGGCTGAGGTACTGCATAACCTGAGAGGCAAGATCCTCACCCAACACCATTAAAACTGTCGCTGCTTTTTGGGATTGACTTAAGGTCATTATTCGGAGCCCTCATTATTTAACCAACCACGTATAATTAACGCCATTACACGAGGATCTTTCTCGACAATCTTACGAATATATTGTTGCTGCTGCATGTTATCTTCAAAGATTTTCTGTTGTTGTTTACTGTGTGCTTTGTAATCTAATTTCTCTTCTCCACTTGATGAAGCATCAGAAGATTGATTAGTCGAATGCAATAACTGTCGCTGTAATTTTATCCATAATGAACGTAACATTTTCTTCCACGCAAACCATGCAATTAAAATATAAATCAGATATTTAATGCCCATTTTGAGCAAATCATAAAATTCAGACGAATTTAAAAAAGCAAAGGTTTGATTATCATCATCAACCTGATCGGTAAATTTCAGATTGGCCACGGTCAGACTATCGCCTCGTAGATCAGAAAAGCCCATAGCTTGACGAGCTAATGCTTCTATATTGGCAAGTTCATCTTTATCCAGCTTTACCCACTGCTCTGTCGCTTCTTTTGCGCTGTCATCTTGCTTGTCATCCGTTTTTTCAATTTGCTCTGTATTGACAAACTTATAATTGACCAAAACAGCAACCGATAAACGTTTAATGCGTCCTTCCGGTATTTTGCTGTGAACAACTTGACGATTAACTTCAAAGTTCAATGTATTATTGGTTTGTAAATTGTAGTTTTGTTGTTTATTGTTTTTATCTTCTTTATCACTTTGTTCATCAATAGGGGCGCTTGAATTAGGTACCGGCTGATTAGATAAAGCACCCGGCACACCACCAATACCACTGTTAGCAGCTAATTGCCGATTTTCTACTTGTTGCTTACTGCGAACAGTTTGATTAGCCATATCACTATTAGGGTCAAAGGTTTCTGATGTGGATTCTTGACGACTAAAATCGACTTCCGCATTAACCTGTACCATGACATTTGATTTACCTAAGATAGGAATAATAATCTTTTCTACCCGCTCACGAATGCCGGTTTCGATTCGTTCACTAAATTCCAACTGTGCAACATTAACATTACTGTCACGATATTTTTCACCCGTTAATAAATGACCACGCTGATCAATAATCGTGACTTTATCCGCTTGTAATTCAGGTACACTACTTGAAATTAAATGAATAATGGCATCAATTTGACCTTGTGATAAACTTCGTCCGGGTAATAAAGTGAGAGCAACCGATGCTGACGGGAATTTTCGTTCTCTGACAAATAATGAAGGTTTAGGCATAGCTAAATGAACTCTAGCATCATCAACACTGCTGATAATTGAAATCGTTCTTGATAGCTCGCCTTCTAACGCTCGTTGATAATTAATCTGCTCATTAAATTGGCTCATGCCAAAACTTTCTTTGTCGAGCAATTCAAATCCAACTGCCCCACCTTTTGGCAGCCCTTGCTGTGCAATACGTAAACGGGTCTGATAAATTTTATCTTCAGGTATTAATATGGTTGAGCCAGATGATGAAAATTGATAAGGGATATTCATTTTATCAAGTTGGCTAATGATTTCACCGCCATCTTTATCATTTAGATTGCTAAACAAAACCCCATAATCATCATCTTTAAGCCATAAATAGGCGATACTACTTATTGCCACTATCACTACCCCAATGATAAGCAATAGCATTTTACGATTTTGTTTGAATTGATTGATAAAAGGTAACTTATTAAATAAAGACTTGCCTTTATTACCAACAGTCTGGCTATCCATAAATATCCTAATTCTAAACTGATCAGATTAATTCTATGCTCTATTATCAGTCTATTTAGAAAATTCAATAGCTAAAAAAGCCGACCCTTTTCCCCTTAGTTATCCCTTTTAAATTTTTAGCAATATGATAATTTCATTACCACGTCAATTAAGCTCAACAAAAGTACTTTGCCTATCAATGAATACAATCAATACATTTAATCATCCTCAGCTAATAGCATTATCACCAGCAACCAATACCTTCTCGAAACAACCTTTGTCAGATAATCAAAGTTTTGCTGCGCATTTAAATTTAGCGTTAAACAAAATTAGTGATGCACAAATTTTGGCAAATAATCAAGCCAAAGCTTTTGAAATGGGAGAGCCCAATATTTCATTGAATGAAGTTATGGTCAATCTCCAAAAATCCTCAGTATCGTTACAATTTGGTATTCAAGTTCGTAATAAACTGGTTTCGGCATATCAAGAGATAATGAATATGAATGTTTAATTATTGATGTTTATTATCAATAATTAACTTTTTGTTTTTTAGGTATTTGCTGATTTGATGTAAAAGCCAAT
This sequence comes from Gilliamella sp. B3892, assembly GCF_026536305.1. Classification (NCBI taxonomy): domain Bacteria; kingdom Pseudomonadati; phylum Pseudomonadota; class Gammaproteobacteria; order Orbales; family Orbaceae; genus Gilliamella; species Gilliamella sp. B3892. Next base: position 135,529 of record NZ_JAFNOK010000006.1, on the reverse strand, counting down.
TTATTGCTAATCGCAGCAGCTAATAAGCAAAAATCAGCCTCAACAGTTTAGTAGTAGGATTTTATCAACGCTATTGCCCGACTTACATTAAGCTGGCAATTTCTTGATAACGACTTATTTTATTTTGATAATCAACCTGTTCGCCAATCAACTCTTTGAGCTGAGTATGGCGAGTGATAACCAGTTGGGTTAATTGTTGTTGATAGCTAAATATATTTTTAACGTACATTTTCACCATATCTTGATGTTGTTGCGGTATTTTATCAATTTCAGTTAAATCTTCGTTGAACATAATACGTTTGGCTAGTTGAACATATTTTGGTTGCCAACTTAATAATAATTCCCAATCATTATTACGCGCATTAATTAACATCTGTTCAATAACATAATTAAACTGTTCATATTTTTCTAATAATGCAGTAGTGTTCACAATAAATTCCTTTTTATTTTGCAATCTCACGCCAAGCATCAGCAATGTTGTTTAACAAATCATAACAAGTTTGTAGCTTATCTTGGCTATTATGTAGATTGGCTAAAACTAATTGTTGACTGATATAGTGATATAAACGATCTAAGTTTTCGGCAATTTCACCACCTTGTTCAAGATCTAAAGCGCTTTTAAGACCATTATCGACAATATTAATCGCTTTGGATATCGCTTTACCTTTACCGGCAATGTCGCCTTTTTGGATATATAAGTTAGCTAACTTTATGGCATTAAGTGCCCCATCAAATAATAAAACGATTAGTTGATGAGGTGAGGCTTGACTAACACAGGTTTCTAAATTAACTTGCTGATATGCTTGAGAGCCAACTTTATACATCTTTATTCCTTACTTTATTTTTTCAAATTTGCCATCATTTCAAATTGTGTGGTCAAATAGTTACTCATGCTATCTAAAGAGCTGATTAATACATCTAATTTTGTAAATTGAACTCGATAACGCTCAACTGTTTGTTCTATTGAATTATTGACCTGTTCATAGCGTTTATCCAATGATTTTAATGTTGAATTTAAACCATTAGTGGCAGAATCAATCATCCCATCACTATCAATAAAACTACTTACTTTAGCGAAAACTTCATTGGCAATACCGGTTGTTTCACCATCACCAATAAATAAGCCCGCCACTGCATCACTATTTTCATTGAGTACTTTTTGTAGTTGATTTTGATTAATGGTTAAAGTGCCACTATTATCCATATTAATGCCAATTTGAGCTAAAACAGAAAATTCACCCGATTGTCCTTTTGCAAATATTGAGCGGATACTTTGATCAATATTACGCAATGTCGAGTCACCAATAAGTGGGCCATTTGTATTGTTTAATTCGCTTGAATTTCCGTCTTTAGCAGTAAACTGCGTCAAAGTTGAAATGGTGGATTGTAATTGGTTAAATGCCTCAACCCATTGTTTAATTGCCTCTTGCGCTTTTTCATTATCGGCGGTGATAGCTAACGTTTGACTGGTTGTTGTGGTCGCCTTTAACGTGATATCCACACCAGCAACAACTTCTTTAACCGTATTTGAAGCACTGGTAATAGCAACACCATTAAAGGTAAATTTCGCATCTTGCGCCTTTGCAACTTGTGTCATGCTTGACGCTTCAGGCTGATTAATGTCAAATCCAATAGTATTATTTAATACTTCATCATCGGATGAAATCGAGGTAATTGTCTGCTGTTCACCTGTCTCTTTTGAGGTAATAACCAATTGATAGCTACCTGTTCCCGAACGTACCACTGAAGCATTCATCGTTGAGTCACTTTGGCTACCGTCCTCATTAGTTACTTTGGCTTGATTAATGGCATTAGCAATTGACTCAAGCGATGTTTCATCATTATTTAAAGTAACACTTAGGCTTTTGCCATTTGCTTGTTCAATGGTAACTGTTCGTGTTTGATTGCCGTTACCTAAAGCACTATTTTTATCATTAACTGCCGTTGTTGACACACTATGAGCGGTGGCTAATTGGTCAACACTAACTGCATAGTTGCCTAAGATAGCTTTGCTATTTACATTAGTGGTAAAGAAATTGTCATTACCGGTTGCTGTTCGGCTATTAAAGAGTTCTTTATTTTGAAGCTTTTGAGTGGCAGTATTAAAAGTTGTTAATGCACTTTTTAATTTACCAAAACCACTAATTTTGGCATTAATCGCCTTTTGTTGAGCAGCAATAGGGGTTAAACGTGCTTTTTCAACTGCTTCTAACTGATTTAAAACTTCATTAAGGTCAATGCCTGAACCTATTCCCAAAATACTCATTGACATAACTAAACCCACCTTTTGTCTTTATTCAATATTTTGTATATCGGCCAATTGAGCAAAAAGTTTAACGATTTACAATGATCTTTATTACAGGCACATAAGGACATTACTATTTTTAATTAAATAAAATCAGAAAACCAATCATAACACAATGATTAATATCAACATATAAATCGAACATTCTAATTAACTTGCTCACTTCGACAACTTAATAATTAAAAAAATTAAAGTTTCTTTTTTTACTACCGATACATTAACTATCAGCAAGGATATTGAAGATTATTTCAATATATCGTTGATTTTACTAATCATATTTAAGGAGATAAAAATGGCTCAAGTAATTAATACTAATACTATGTCTTTAATGGCAAAAAATAATCTTAATAATTCTCAAAGCGTTCTTGGTACAGCTATTGAGCGTCTTTCTTCAGGCATGCGTATTAACAGTGCTAAAGATGATGCGGCTGGTCAAGCTATTGCTAACCGTTTTTCTTCAAACATCAAAGGATTAACTCAAGCAGCTCGTAATGCTAACGACGGTATCTCTTTAGCGCAAACAACTGAAGGTGCATTAAACGAAATTAACAACAACGTTCAACGTATCCGTGAACTAACTGTTCAAGCAGCAAACGGTACTAACTCTCAAAGCGATTTAGAGTCAATCCAAAACGAAATCGATCAACGTTTAGAAGAGATTGACCGTGTATCTAAACAAACTGATTTCAATGGTTCTAAAGTATTATCAGCAGATAAAACACTTAAAATTCAAGTAGGTGCAAATGACGGCGAAACTATTGAAATCAATTTGAAAAAAATCGACAGTACTGAACTTGGTCTGGCTTCATTCAACGTTTCTTCAAGCCCAACAGCTGATCCTTTAAAAACACTTGATGCAGCTTTATCAAAAATTGACGGATTACGTGGTGAGCTAGGTGCGGTACAAAACCGTTTTGAATCAACGGTTAACAACATCAACAATACCGTTAATAACTTAAGTTCTGCTCGTAGCCGAATTGAAGATGCTGACTACGCAACTGAAGTATCAAATATGACTCGTGGTCAAATTTTACAACAAGCTGGTACATCTGTTTTAGCACAAGCTAACCAAGTACCACAATCTGTACTTTCTTTATTACAATAATCACACATCATTAGAATTAATTGCCCACTCTAATTTTGTACCTTAGCAATAATGATATTTCTTAATATCATTATTGCTAATTATGGTAATTACCTATTTTTTAATATCTTATTCTTGCCATTAAATAATCTAATTGTCGTCATAATACTATTTTGCATTTTTTAACATTGGTTCAAAATATGAGTGATTGCCTGTATAACTCACAAGGTGTAGTGAATCAAATTGATTGGCAACAATATATCTATTTAGTCCGAAATGAAGCACTTAAATTAGCGGTTCGATTACCGGCAACAATAGAGCTTGATGATTTGTTACAAGTTGGTTATATCGGTTTGTTAGACACGATAAAACGTTATGATGCCTCACAAGGCAATACCTTTACCACTTTTGCAATCCCAAGAATAAAAGGGGCTATGCTTGATGAGTTACGTAACCGAGACTGGTTACCAAGACAAACTCGAAAAAAAATTAAAGATGTGACAAGTGCAATAAATGAATTAGAACAGCGCCTAGGTGTTGCACCTAATGATCAACAAATTGCCGAATATTTACAGCTATCTTTAACCGAATACCGAAAAATATTATTAGATTCAAATTATAGTCAAATATGCTCGTATGATGAAATTCAAAAAAAATTAGGCGATAACGTCGATTTTATTATTGAGCAAAATGAAGATAATAACCCTTTTTTATCTATTATAGGTGATGAAATTCGCCATATTGTTATTCAACAAATTGAAAACTTACCCGAAAAGGAAAAAATGGTTTTAGCACTTTATTACCAAGAAGAACTAAATTTAAAAGAGATAGGTAAAGTGCTCGATATTAGTGAATCAAGGGTGAGTCAATTGCATAGTCAGGCAATAAAAAGAATACAAAGTAAAGTCAGTATATAAAAAATAAGCATAAAAAAAGTAATACCAAGCGAAATTAATCGAAAATAAATTGAAATCATTTTTTTATTGACGTTTTGCGTTTAAAAATGTAATTTTGACGATAAAAAAAGAAATTAAGCGTTTTTTTATTAATTTTGCGTTTTTTACTGCGAACGCAAGCAGATATGGATTGGTGATTAAATTGGGAAACATACTAGATGACGATATTCTTAAATGTATACATCATTTAAATCTTTCAACACTGTTGTTAAGTCAGCGAATGCTTGAAAAAGATAAAATAATGGCAATGTATCGATTAGGAATAGATGAAAAAACAGCAGACATTTTAAGTAATTTAAGTGCGTCACAAATGCTGGTTTTATCAGAAACAAATCAATTGGCTTTTCAGCTACGCTTCGAAAATTCTGAAATGATGGAAACATTAACACAAGAGTCTCGTGTTGGTGATATTAAACAGATGCATACCGGAATTCTTTTATCGAGCTTACTCTTAGACTCAATCAATAAATAGGTAGGGATTAAGATGAGCAGCACAAGTATTGTTCAAAAATACAAAGAAGTTCAGTTAGCTATTCGTTTAATTTCGCTTGGCGCCAGAATTCAAATGTTAGAAAGTGAAACAAATTTAAGCCGTGGAAAACTGATTAAATTATACAAAGAAATTCAAGGATGCCCCCCGCCTAAGGGATTATTACCTTTTTCAACTACATGGTTTATGACTTGGGAACCGAATATTCATTCAAGCATTTTTTATAATGCTTATCACTTTTTAGTAAAACATGGTTGCAAGCCGGGTATTCAATCAATTTTAAAAGCCTATCAACTTTACTTAGAACAATGTCCTTCATCTCATGATGAAGAGCCTGTTTTAGGGTTGACCAGAGCTTGGATTTTAGTCAAATTTGTTGAAAGCAATGTTATGCAACAATCATGTTGTAAAGAGTGCAAAGGTCGATTTATTACTCATGCTTACCAGCCGAGTAACACGTTTATTTGTAGTTTATGTCAACCACCTTCAAGAGCAGAAAAGAACAACAAAACTCACAAAGATAACCATGCCAAATGCCTGCAAGTGCTATCAGTACCTAAGAGTTTTGATTCAGCGATTGCAAAATATATAACCGTTTAAATCAATAAAAAAAATCAAACTTATTAACGACTGTCTAATGGAGAAAAAGGAAAAATAATGCTAATAATTATAGGATATATTGTGGTTATAGCTTCGGCCTTAGCGGGCTATGTGCTAAGTGGAGGGTATTTAGCAGTACTTTTTCAACCATTAGAATTTCTTATCATTGGTGGAACTGCTGTAGGGGCATTTATTGTCAGTAATGAAAAAAAAGCAATAAAAGCTACGCTCAAGTCGTTAGGGCAATTATTTAAAACCTCCAAATATAATAAAACGCTTTATTTAACATTAATTAATTTAATGTACACCGTTTTAACGAAAATCCGCCAAAATGGCGGTTTATCCATTGAAGCCGATATAGATAATCCAAAAGAGAGTGAGTTATTTAAAAAATACCCACTAATTTTAGCCAATCCACAGATCTGCGATTTTATCACTGATTATTTACGTTTAATGATTAGCGGTAATATGGAAGTGTACGAAATCGAAGCATTAATGAATGAAGAGATCGAAACTTATCAACATGAGCTGGAAAAACCGGTCGATGCCATTTCAAGCGTCGGTGATGGATTGCCAGCCTTTGGTATTGTTGCCGCTGTCATGGGGGTAATTAATACGTTAGCCCAAGCGGATAGACCGGCTAGTGAATTAGGTGAGCTCATTGCTCATGCAATGGTTGGAACATTTTTAGGAATATTGCTTGCTTATGGGTTTGTATCACCATTAGCTGCGCTATTAAAACAAAAAAATGCTGATAATTTAAAAATATTAGAGTGTACAAAAGTGATACTGATTGCCAGCATGCACGATTATGCCCCGCAAATATGTATCGAATTTGGTCGCAAAACCATTTTCTCACATGAACGCCCATCTTTCTTTGAGTTAGAAAAATATATTCAAGAAGTGAAAGATCAAAATACTAACCAAACAGAAAGTAAAGAATAATGAAAGATAAGTCAGTAAGAATAATTATCGCTAAAAAATCGGGACATGGGGGAGGACATCACGGCGGTTCATGGAAAATCGCTTATGCTGACTTTATGACAGCCATGATGGCGCTATTTTTAGTGATGTGGTTAATTGCTAAATCTACGCCACAAGAATTACAAGGTATTGCCGAATATTTCAGAACACCACTTATTTTAGGTCAAAACGGCGGAAAAAATCTCAGTGACAGTGAAAGCCCGATTCCTGGTGGCGGCGATGATATTACTAAAACATTAGGCGAAGAAAAAAAGACGCCTGATGCCGATTTAAGTGCAAAACAACTCGAAAAAATACAGTTAATCGAGGCTGCTCGTAAAATATACGAAGTCTTTGAATTAGATCCAAGGCTAAAAAATTTATCTGCTAACTTAATTGTCGAAATAACCGAAATGGGCTTAAGGATTCAGATTTTAGCGTCAAATGATAAACCAATGTTTGATGTAGGCAGTGCAGTTATCCACCCCAATATGCAAGAAATCTTACATGCATTAGCACCAATTATAAACTCACTACCCAATAAAATTACCCTGTCAGGTCATACCGATGAACGCCAATATATTACAGGTGATCGTGGTTATAGCAACTGGGAGTTATCAGCAGACAGAGCCAATGCATCAAGAAGAGAGCTTATTGCCGGAGGGTTAGATTCGAATAAAATTATACGCATTATTGGACTGGCCGATACCGTCGGTTTAAATAAGCCAAACTACAGCAAAGATGCCAACCGTCGAATTAGTATTTTAATTTTAAATAAAGCCGCACAACAATATATTGAAGATGAAAACAATATGACTGGCTTCGATTTTTTAAAACAAGCACAACAACCTGTTCAATCAGAATAATTTAGCAAAAATAAGTAAAGTTGGTGATTAATAGAAATACCATTTCTAGAAAGATTTTATAAAAAAATAATTAAAGTTTTAGCAATTTCAGCCGATATAGAAAATAACACTTTAGTTTAATAATAAGATTATAAACTGAAAATTTATTTAGGAGCTTTTATGTCAAATTCATTGATGAATACCGGTATTAGTGGATTAAATGCAGCACAAAATATGCTTAATGTTATTAGCAATAATATAAGTAATGCGCATACCACTGGTTATAATCGTCAACAACAAATTTTACAGCAAGCAAATAGCTCTAAATATAATTTTGGTTTTGTCGGAAATGGTGTGTCGGTTAATTCGGTTAATCGAGCTTTTAATCAGTTTGTTGTGGGTCAGCTTAGGCAATCTCAATCACAAAATGGATCGATTAAGGCTTATTACAATGAATTGTCGAAAGTGGATAATTTATTGGCAGAAAACGATAACAGTATTTCATCCCAACTTAATAATTTATTTGCCAGTTTAAATAAACTCACCACCAATGCCGGTGATGCATCATCCAAACAAACTGTGATAAGCAATCTGACTTCATTAGTTAGCCAGTTTAATAAAACTGAAATGAGCTTGAAAAATCAGATCGCCAATATTAATACTGAATTAAGTAATAATGTTGATCAAATCAACGCTTACACCAAACAAATTGCTGAACTTAATCAAAAAATATCAAAGCTTCAAGCAGTCAGTGGCGGGAACGAACCCAATGCCTTGCTTGATGAACGTGATCAGCTTGTCAACGAATTAAGTGAAATTGTTGGTATCAATGTTACAGAACAAAACGGACAATATAACATTTCATTAGCGAACGGGTTAAATTTAGTACAAGGATCAACGGTTAACACCTTATCAGTGCAACCGTCTAAAGATGACCCGTCTTTGAATGCAATTGTTTACACGCATAATTCTGGTGCGACTCAAGAACTGACCAGTCAAAATATCGCATCAGGCAGAATTAATGGATTATTAGCTTTTCGTGATGGACCACTCTCCGAATCTCGCAATCAATTAGGATTGATTGCATTAAATTTGGCGGAACGTTTTAATCAAGTACAGATGTCAGGTGTCGATATCAATGGTGACCAAGGTGAAAAACTGTTGGACTACCAGAAACCAAGTTCGATAGCTAACACCAAAAATCAAGGCAATGCCTCAGTTAACATCGATTATCAATCGGTTAATGATGTAAAAGCGTCAGATTATAAGATTGAATATAACGGTTCCGATTGGGTAGTAACCAGATTATCAGACAACACGCAAATCACACCGCAACTTGAAGAAGGCAAATTAATCTTTGATGGATTATCGATTGAAATAACCGGTAATGCTGTTAGCGGCGATTCATTTATGCTTAAACCCGTTGCCGACATAGCGTCTTCATTACAGTTATTAGTTAAAGATGTGAATAAATTAGCTACAGGTATTGCTGATGATGAAAATGGTTCAGGGGATAACCGTAATGTAGCTAAATTTTTAGAAATACAAAATGAAAAATTAATTAACGGTACAAAAACGTTAAATAGCGCTTATACTTCATTAGTCAGTTACATTGGTAGTGAAACGCATACAGCAAAAATTTCGGCACAATCGAGCCAAAATATTACGCAACAAATTTACGAACAAAACCAATCAATATCCGGGGTTAATATTGAAGAAGAATATATCTCTATGCAGGTATATATGCAGTATTACCAAGCTAATGCTAAAGTGATTGATGCTGCAACAACAATATTCGACACGATATTAGGTTTAGCCAAATAATGAAAGGATTTAAAAATGCGCCTCAGCACTAATTCAATGTATCAAAAAAATCTAAATAGTATTTTAAATACCAACAATAAATGGCAAAAATCGGGCTTACATTTAGCAACGGGCAAAAAGATTTTATCCCCTTCTGATGACCCTATGGGCGCTTCGCAAGCATTGATACTTAAACAAGCACAATCAAGAAATGATCAGTTTCAAGCTGCTCGTGAAAGTGCTGATAAATCATTAAGTCGTCAAGACACCATATTGAAAGAAGCCAACACGGTTATCCAATCAATTCAAGAAACATTAGTTTATGCCGGTAACGAAACACTAAACGATGAAAACCGACAAGATTTAGCAAATAAGTTACAAGGACTTAAAGATCAATTGCTTTCCTTAGCGAATGCAAAAGATACCAATGGCAATTATCTATTTGCCGGAAATAAAAACGATACGCCACCATTTGTGGTTGATGAATCAGGCAAAGTTAACTATGTCGGTGGCACAACGCCAATTAATATTTTTATTGATGATACCCGTGAAGTATCACTGAGCTTTACCGGATTACAAGCCTTTATGACAGGCGCAAACATTACTCAGCCAGACGGCACACCTGCTGAAAGCGATATTTTTGCTAGTCTTGATTATGCCATTGCCGCACTTAATATCGAGTTAGACGGTAATGATGAAAAGGCCATTGAACAATTCAGAGACGGGTTATCAAAAGCAAGTGCCGGTATCGATAATTCGTTTGATAACATATCAACCCTTCGTGCCGCAGGCGGTACGGTTTTAGCTGAAGTTGAAAGGTTATCAGCACTCGGTAAAACCCTCGATATTGATTTTCAAACACAAATTAGCGAAATTGAAGATGTTGACTGGTATGATGCTATTTCAGACTATGTCATGCTACAAGCGAATTTACAAGCAGCGCAATATACTTTTATGAACATGCAAAACATGTCACTATTTCAAATGAAATAATCGATTAATCTAACAATACTTTCAGGAGGCTTACACCTCCTTTTTTGTGACCGCAAAAATGTTTTGGGTTATCCCCAATTATATAGTTTAATTAAAGGCAATTTGCCTAAAACCTGCGACATTAGTAGACGGGTTATCTTTGGCTATTTGTTCGACTCGACTAATAATTTGAATCAGCTTATCACTATAATTAGGATCGGTTGCATATTGTGCCGCTTGTAGCGCTTTAGCGGCCGCTCTCGCATCCGGAGCAATAGCTACAGCACGATAGCGTGGGCTTTTGGTTAAAAGATTAAGATAATCAGTTAAAGCATGTTGCTTACTTTGGTAAACTTTAAAATCATCTTGAATTTTGATCATCTTATTGTTCACAAACTCTTGTGTCGTTAATCGGGTAGACTCCCCTTGCCATGAGGTCGTCGCTTTGATACCAAAATAATTATGACTCACATTGTTATCTGTCGTTTTGATCTGTTTTTGACCCCAACCTGTTTCTAATGCTGCTTGTGCAATAATTACTTCATAAGGAATACCCGATGCCTTTGATGCCTGTTTTGCTGGCTCTAGCCACTCAATGATAAACTCTGTGACGTAATCTTTTTCACTATTAGTTTGTTCATTTTTGAAAACTAACGCATTAGTTGTTGCTTTCGCAGCACTATTTGCTTTGTGGTTATGATAGAGCATCTGCCCAATTGCTTGAGCAGATACCGCTGCTTTGTTGTCACTAAATAATGATTGGGCTAATTGCAAATTAGGCTGCGAATTATTGCCATTAAACTGCGGTTTTATGTTCCCTGAAGTTGGTTGGGATTGGGTTAATTGCTTAATAATAATATTAGCCAGACCAAATCCTTTACCTGCTGCTTGCTGCGCTATTTGTTGATCAAACATTGAGGTAAACAACTGACTGGTAGAACGATCAAAAAGACCACCTTCCGGTACCGCCTTACGCATTGATTGCATCATCATATTAATGAATAGTGATTCAAATTGCTGCGCAACTTGTTTAACGCTATCTGTTGCTCCGGTCGCTGCATTTCGTTTTAATTGATTAAGTCCCGAAAAATCATAAGCAAACCGGTTGATAGGCTGACTAATTAAATGTTTCATTGTATCGTTTCTTGATTAAATAGTTTCCAATGATGCATGTAAACACCCTGCTGTTTTTAATGCTTCAAGTATCGACATCAATTCGGTCGGATTGGCACCTAAAAGGTTAAGTGAATTAATGACACGATTTAAATCAGTGCCTGAGGCAACGTTATGTAAAGCGCCACCTTCTTGCATAACACTGACCTGATCATCCGGTGTTACCACCGTTTCTCCGCCAGCTAATGGTGTGTCGGGTTGGCTTACTTTTAATTTATTATTGACCACAACAGATAAATTACCATGTGCCACAGCGCAATTATCTAACTGTACTTTTTGATTCATGACAACAACACCGGTGCGAGTATTGATAACCACTTTAGCCGAAACCGGCGTCGATCCAACTTCTAAATTCTGAACTCGAGATAAAAATTTTACTCGGGCTGCATTCTCTTTTGGCATGGTTAGGCTAACTGTTATGCCGTCTAAAGCTACAGCACTGTTTTTTTGAACCTTGTTTATGGCATCAGCGATTTTTAATGCTCGGGTGAAATCAAATTGATTAAGGTGCAAATGAATAACACTTTGCTCGTCTAATCGAATTGCTAGTTCTCGTTCAATTGTCGCGCCATTGGGAATTGTCGCACCAACCATTTGATTGATACTCACACTACTACTTTTACTACTCGCCCCCATTCCACCAACAAAGAGATTGCCTTGAGCAATAGCATACACCTGATTATCTGCCCCTTTTAGCGGCGTCATAATTAATGTCCCGCCACGCAAACTTTTGGCGTTGCCAAGTGATGAGACCACCACATCAATTTGCTGCCCTACTCGAGAGTAGGAAGGTAATTTCGCTGTTACCATTACAGCAGCAACGTTTTTTAGTTGCATATTACTGCCAGACGGTACAGTGATGCCCAACTGGGAGAGCATATTGGTAATGCTTTGAATCGTAAAAGGGGTTTGTGAAGTTTGGTCGCCAGTGCCGTCTAATCCGACCACAATACCATAACCGACTAAGGCATTTTCTCTGACACCTTGAATAGTAACCAAATCCCGTATGCGCTCAGCATAGCTGTTAGGTACAAAACATAGCATCATCAAAACAATAGAGATAAAAATACGCAAATTGTTAAACATAATGATACCTTTTAAAATGGTGAAAGATTAAAAAACAGACGCTGTAACCAGCCCATTGTTTGGGCTTCGTCAATATAACCATTACCTACATACTCAATACGAGCATCGGCAACTTGAGTCGAAATTACGGTGTTATTTCCACTTATTGTTCTTGGGTTAACTACGCCGGAAAAGCGAATAAACTCTGTACCTTGATTGATTGCTATCTGTTTTTCACCAATGACTTTTAAATTACCGTTGATCATCACATCTTGCACCGTAACGGTAATGGTGCCACTAAATGTGTTTTTCGCATTGGCACCGCCTGAACCTTTAAAATCATTAGCACCGGATAGATCGGTATCAACTTTACCACGCCCAATTAGTCCATCTAAAAATGGCGGTATCGCTTTTACACCTAAAGCAACCGAACTATTGCGCCCGGCATTAATTGATGAACTTTTGCTGGCACTGACATTTTCTTGTAATACGATCGTTAACACATCACCGATATGACGAGGACGGCGATCTTCAAACATCGGTTGATAACCATAACTGCTTGGTTGCGCCGACTGATAAATTGAACCGGTTGAATTCACAATCTCTGGCATTTTAGGAACAATACTTGTTTCGCCTTTAACTAACGGCTTTTTAGGTAACTGAGCACAGCTAAATAAAAAAAATGTCACAACAATACAAAAATATTTCATTACGTTGATCATATTCTTCATTTTATAGTTGATTTAAACGTTGCAACATTTGGTCTGATGCCGAAATCGCTTTGCTGTTAATCTCATAAGCACGTTGTACTTGAATCATATTCACCAACTCTTCGGCCACATTGACATTTGATGTTTCGATATAACCTTGGTATAACAACCCAGCACCATTTAATCCAGGCGTATTTTCAGTCGGCGCCCCCGAACTTTCCGTTTCCAGATAAAGATTTTCGCCAACACTTTCAAGTCCAGTGTCATTAATAAAAGTGTGTAAAGTTAACTGCCCGACTTGCACTTGGGTTGATTGATTAGCTAAAGTTACACTCACAACACCGTCTCGCCCAACGGTCATTTTTATAGCATTAGAAGGAATATTGATTGTCGGTTGAATTTCGTAACCAGCAGCCGTGACTAATTGACCATTTTGATTAACTTGAAACGCACCGCTACGAGTATAGGCTTGTGTACCGTCGGGCATTAAAACTTGAAAAAATCCCTGCCCATTAATTGCAATATCACTACTGTTATCGGTCAACTCTAAGTTACCTTGACTGTGAATTCGTTCGGTAGCAACAGGTCTTACACCAGTACCAATTTGTAAGCCTGACGGTAGTGTGGTTTGCTCAGATGATTGAGCACCCGGCTGACGGAGCGTTTGATAAAGTAAATCTTCAAAGACCGCTCTTTGCCGTTTAAATCCACCTGTGCTAACGTTAGCTAGATTGTTAGAAATAATATCCATATTCATTTGCTGAGCGGTTAATCCGGTTTTAGCTATCCATAATGATTTAATCATTTTTTTCCTTCCTTAATTAAGTTAACGATAAAATTTGATTAGCGCTTTGTGCATTTTGATCAGCGGTCATAATTTGTTTAATTTGCATTTCAAATTGACGTGAATGGCTAATCAAATTCACCATTGCAGTAACAGGATTGACATTACTACCTTCTAAAACACCCGACATCAGTTTTGCATTGGGGTTATCCGGCAAAACAGCGCCAAGCGCATTACGTGTTTGTTCGGTTGCATGAAAGAAACCGTCATCACCACGGATTATTTCACTAGGTTCAAGGCGAACTTTTTTTATCTTGCCTACCTGAGCAATGGTGGTACGTTTATCGCCTGCTCCTAATGCTGATAATGTGCCGTCAGAACTTACACTAACTTGTGAACGTTGAGGCACAGTTAATACGCCATTATCACCCAGTAATGGGTACCCTTGGATATTGAGCGTGCCATTTTCGTCAATTTCGATCGCCCCATTACGGGTATAAGCTTCACTGCCGTCAGTCAACTGCACCGCCAACCAATGGTCTTGAGAAAGTGCAACATCTAAATTACGTCCGGTATAGTTAAATGCACCCATAGTCGAATCGAAAGTTGGCGTGGTTGTGGTAACCATAGTTCTGGTCGGCAATGCATTTTCCACAATCGGCACCGCCTTCATCGCCGCTAATTGAGCACGAAAACCAACCGTTGACACATTAGCAAGATTATTGGTTGTAATCGCCTGCTGATTAAGCGTCTGGCTGGCAGCTGTCATTGCTGTATATATAACGCGATCCATAATTAATCCTTCAATTAACGCAAGTTAACTAGTGTGTTGAGAATCTGATCTTGCGTTTTTATGGTTTGTGAGTTGGATTGATAATTACGCTGTGCAACAATCATATTAACCAGCTCTTGGCTCATATCCACATTTGACGATTCAACAGCACCACTCATTAGTGAACCTAACGTACCTGAGTTTGCCATACCTAAAACTTCAGCACCCGAATTAAGTGTTACACGCCAATTGTTATTGCCTGCTGGCTCAAGTCCATTAACGTTAGCAAAATCAGCCATAGCAATTTGACCTAATAACATGGTTTGTTGGTTAGAATAAATACCAAAGAGCGAACCATCATTAGCGATACTGTAACCGACCAAATCACCTGCGGCGTATCCGTCAACAACCGGGGTTTTAATGCTACCGACTTCTTTACCCATATTTTGCTGAGAGCTGTTCGTAAATGACAAAGTAAAACTGTTATCAGCAGAGCCATTAAGGCCGTTTAGGTTAATGGTCATATCCGGATCGCTAATTAATTTACCGGTAGAGTCAAACTCCATTTGACCTAATTTTTGCAAGCTCGCCGTTGGATCACTACCATCAAGGTAATGCACATCCCATTGATTATCTGCCGTTTTAACATAAAACAGCTGAACATTACGTTGATTACCTAATGAATCATAAGTGGTTATTGTCGTTGAGTAATTGAAAGTATCAGCATCAAGTGCATTTAATGGCTGCTTTTCAGGAACTTTACTGTTCGAATTTAAATTCGTTTGTAGTGAAGCTTTAGTCGTTGCCGAAGCATTTAACATCTCTTGTGATACTTTTAAAGGCGCTGGGGTTGCACCTTGTTGAATTTTAGGTGGTGTACCGGTGGCAAGGTAACCGGTTAATTGTAAACCGTCAGCAGAGATAATGTTTCTTTCAGCATCTAATTGAAATTGCCCATTACGGGTATAGTAAACTTGACCACTGCTATCAACCAAACGGAAAAATCCATTACCCGAAATAGCGACATCTAAACTGTTATTGGTCGCTGTGGTAGTGCCGTCATTGAAATTTTGCACAACAGCTGCAACTTTTACGCCCATACCAACTTTTGAGCCAGCATAGATATCAGCAAATGAGATACTGGCGCTTTTAAAACCGACTGTTGCCGAATTGGCAATATTATTACCAATTACATCTAATTGCTTTGAAGCAGCATTCATACCACTAATTGCCTGAGAAAATCCCATGTGAACTTTATCTCCTTTAAAGAATTTGACGAACTTCGTCAATACTAATTGAACCGAGTATTCCTAAATCAAGTAATACTTTATTGTTAACCTTGCTATTAATAACGCCATAGACAACTGAATAAGATAATGCAGTTGATGACACTTTTTGCCCTTCGCTGGTTGCCTTAACGGTAAATGTGTAACTCCCGTCGGGTGCTGTTGTGCCGTCATTTAATTCACCATCCCAAGTAAATGAGCTTACCCCAGCAGGGATTGCGCCCAAATCAACTTCTCGTACCACATTGCCATTTTCATCTTGAATGGTAATAATGACTGAGTCAGCATCACGAACAAGCTCAAACCCAAATGGTGTTGTAATGGTTTCTTTTTCAGTTTTAGAACCTTCAATATCAGAAGTAGCAACCAATATTTTATTGCCGGGCACCATAACGCCTTTACCAATCATATTACTGGCATTAACCGACAAGCTGTCATCAATTTGACCGGAAACCATACCCAGTGTCGTATTAAGCCTTTCAATACCGGCTAACGTATTAATTTGCGCCAATTGTGATGTTAGTTGGCTATTATCCATTGGATTGGTTGGGTCTTGATTCTTCATTTGTGCAATGAGCAAAGTTAAGAAATTATCTTGTAGCTCTTTACTGGAATTACCGTCAGATGAGCTTTTTTGCAGTGATTGTGGACTTTTTGTCGCAGATGATTCAGAAACAGACACATTAGAAATCCCCATAAGCCACTCCCTATTATTGTCCTAAAGTCAGTGTTTTTAGCATTAAACTTTTTGCCGTATTAATCACTTCAACATTAGCTTGATAACTGCGAGAGGCTGAAATAGTGTTTACCATTTCGGCAACCGGATCGACATTCGGTTTTTGAATATAACCTTGCTCATCGGCTAATGGATGATTGGGCTGATAAACTAAGTTCATTGGTGTTGGATCATCTATCACTTGAGCAACTTTTACACCAGAAACACGATTGGGATCCCCATAATTATCAACCTGAAAAATGACTTGTTTAGCTCGATATGCTTGACCGGAAGTACTGGTGACACTATCGGCATTGGCTAAATTACTGGCACTCACATTCATTCGTTGCGACTGTGCCATTAAAGCTGAACCCGAAATCGAAAAAATTGAAAAACTCATTATCGTTATCCTTGCTGCAATACTGCCATTACATTTTTAAACTGCTCACCTAAAAAGGTTAAATTACTTTGATAATGGATAGCGTTATCCATAAAAGCTGTTCGTTCATGATCCATTTCAACCGTATTACCGTCAGCAGACACTTGATAAGGAACTCGATAAAGAAGATCATAATTAAACTGATTTGATGAATTGACTTGAATATGATTTTTGGCAGTAATATTGAGTGTGACATGATTAATATTATGCTGATGATTAATAGCCTTTTTTAATTCACGATTAAAATCAATATCTCGAGCCTGATAGTTAGGCGTATCACTATTGGCAATATTTGCCGCTAATATCTCTTGACGCTGGTTGCGAATATTTAATGCTTGTTGATGAAAATTAACAAAAGTATCTAATTTATTTAACATAAAATCATCTCATCTTTCTTGATGAAAAGAATTTTAAGTGAATAAAAAAAAACTCATCGTACAAATAAAGATAAAAATTGTCCTTATTTCTACATTCAATCCGGTTTTGATGAAGTAGAATTCAGTCATGGAATTTTTAAAAGCCAATCACTATGACGATAATGATGAGATTTACATTATTCGCTTTATTGCTACTTAGCAGTAATATTTGTTTTGCTGACTTAATGAAAAAACAAATTAAAGATGTCGTATTACAACAATTGAGCATCAAAGAAATTGATAGCTTAGATATTAAGTACCTTTCAACTAAACCCATTTTTAAATGCGATTTTCCGGTATTCACATTACTCAATAAAAGTAAATATTGGGGAAATATGACCTTGAGCGCTAAATGCAACAAAACGACACAATACATTCAAATATATGTATCTGTGATAGGCAAATATTTTGTAGCCAACCAACCAATAAGCGCCGGTACACAAATTACGGAAGATCATATTAAAATGCGATCTGGTCAATTAGATCAGTTACCGGCTAGTGTTATTATCGATAAAGCTGAAATTATAAATAAAATAGCCATACGCAATATCAATAATGAAGAGCCACTCAAATCGGCAATGCTACAAAAAAATTGGCGCATTAAAGCTGGACAGATAGTAAAAGTGATGATCAATGGTGATGGATATTTAATTGCAACTAATGGTAAAGCATTAAGTAATGGGGCTTTAGATGATCTTATTAACATTAAACTTCAATCAGGTAATATTGTTGAAGGTCTGGTTACCGAGCAAGGTATAACAATTCTTAACAAATAAAATTAATGATTTTCTGATTTTTGCCGATAATTGAACTAAACAGATTATTTAAACCTCAACATAAATCAAAGGAATTTTTATGAGTATAGAGGCGACTAAATTAGTGACAACAATATCTGGGGTACTTAGCCGAGATGTATCAGTTGAACAGCATAAAAATAAAAATGCATCGGTGCAAACCAAAGACAACGCATCACAAAGTACTAACGTAAGTTTAAGCAAAAATACAATGACACTTTTACAATCTACCCAAAGTGACATTGATATGGAAAAAGTTAACAACATCAAACAAGCGATAACAAATGGAAGCTTAGTGATAAACCCCGACAAAATTGCCGACGAGCTGATTAAACAAACAATTGAAGATATGAAATGCTAATTTAGGTTTGAAGGAAAATAAAAATGTTAGAATTAGATAACATCTTAACTAAAGTAACAGTCATGTTGCATACACTTTCAGATATCCTACAAACTGAACAACAAATATTGACTAATAAAAGTTCAATTAATCAGCTAAATGAAATAATCAATCAAAAAAGTAAACTCCTTATCGAGCTAAAATTACTCGATGAGCAACGCATCAAAGTAAGCAAACAATTTGAGATTCAAACACCCTATAGCCAAGTTCCTGAGCTCGCTAAAAAGTGGCAAAAAATCACTGAGACAACCAAACAGCTTGCTCAAATCAATCGTGATAATGGCATGATTATTCAAAATCGCTTAAATATCACAGAGCAAACCATAAATCATTTAAGAAGCTTAAATAATCCCGTTGTTTATACCAATAATGGTTACCAACAAAACGAAACGATTTCATCAAAACGAGCTAAAGTTTAGTTCACCTTTGAATAGTTAATCTGTAAACGAGATAAATACCCTGTAAATTATGGTCTTTTCAAGCCAACAACTTTTCCAAGTTGCGTTCATACTATTACGACCAAAAACCCTAATTAGACCATAAATCGGTATTTAATTCCAAAATGGCTGACGATAGTGACTTAGATAAAAGTGAACAACCCACCGATAGCAAAATAAAAAAAGCTAAAGAAAAGGGACAGATTCCTCGTTCTCGTGAATTAACATCGTTAATTATACTACTCGTTGGCATTATGTTATTTTGGAGTATGGGGACAAATTTAGTCAGAAACTTAATAACCATTATCCAAACGGCAATGAAGGTATCTTATCGAGTCGACGACGATAAGCTAATGATATTTAATTTAGTCAATCTATTGACCGCCGGTTTTTGGGCTATTTTACCTATTTTTTGTGCTTTAGTTATCGTTGCAATCATTGCTCCAACTGGAGTTGGTGGTTTACTGTTTAGTCTGCAATCTATTAAACCTAATTTTAAAAAATTGAATCCCATTGCCGGATTTAAACGATTATTTAGTGGCAGAATTTTCTCTGAATTACTCAAAAGTGTCTTGAAAGTTATTTTAATTTCTATCACTTCTGCGCTGTTTTTATTACACCACTTTCCTGACATGTTGGCACTGCCCAATATGTATCTAAATAATGCCTTAGCAAAGGTAGTACAACTTTTAATAATTTGTGGGATATTGGCGGTTTTATCTTTAATTCCAATGGTTAGTTTTGACATTTTTTATCAGCTCTGGAGCAATCTGAAAAAATTGAAAATGTCTAAACAAGAGATCAAAGACGAATTTAAAGAGCAAGAGGGCAACCCACAAATCAAGGGGCGTATTCGCCAAATGCAACAGGCAGTAGCAAGACGACGAATGATGAAAGATGTGGCGAAAGCAAATGTCATTGTTACTAACCCAACCCATTATGCTGTCGCATTACAATACGACGAAAAAACCATGGCTGCACCTAAATTATTGGCTAAAGGCACGAATAAAATTGCTTTGCGGATTAAAGAAATTGCAAACGAGCATAACATCCCACAATTAGAAGCGCCACCACTGGCACGTGCGCTATACCGACACGGCGAAATTGGTGAAACCATACCAGCTGAGTTATATACCGCCGTTGCTCAAATTTTGGCATGGGTCTATCAATTAAAACATTGGTATAAATATGGTGGTAATAAACCTATAGCACCGAATAATCTACCAATACCTGAATCATTCACCGTGAATAAATAAGGCAATCACTTTTGTTATGTTGAAATCAAAACTACAGAATTTATTATCAATTAATACTCTAAAAAATGGTCACTACCAAATATTAGCCGGGCCGATGCTTATTTTATTGATCCTGTCGATGATGGTACTGCCTTTACCAGCCTTTATTTTGGATCTATTTTTTACCTTTAATATCGCTTTATCCATTATTATTTTAATTGTGGCGCTATTTACTAAGCGTGTTCTTGATTTTGCGGCGTTCCCCACTGTTTTATTATTTGCCACTTTATTACGTTTATCTTTAAACGTTGCCTCAACTCGTGTTGTATTATTAAAAGGACATACCGGTAGTGCAGCTGCTGGGCGGGTCATTGAGGCATTCGGGCATTTTTTAGTAGGCGGTAATTTTGCAATCGGTATTGTTGTCTTTATTATTTTAGTCATAATTAACTTTATGGTTATTACCAAAGGCGCTGGTCGTATAGCAGAGGTTGGGGCGCGTTTTGCCTTAGACGGTATGCCGGGTAAACAAATGGCGATAGATGCCGATCTCAATGCCGGCTTAATTAACGAAGACGAAGCCAAATCCCGACGAGCTGAGGTAACTCAAGAAGCCGATTTTTATGGCTCAATGGATGGGGCAAGTAAATTTGTCCGTGGTGATGCGATTGCTGGCCTACTCATCATGGCAATCACCATTATTGGTGGCCTACTCGTTGGTGTTATGCAACACGATATGACGCTATCTGACGCCAGTAAAACTTATGTATTATTAACCATTGGTGATGGTCTGGTTGCCCAAATACCGTCGCTGATTATTTCAACCGCAGCGGGTGTGATTGTTACACGTGTTTCATCACAAGAAAATATCAGTGAACAGATGCTCAATCAACTATTTAATAATCCACAAGTTTTAATCTTAACAGCGGTTGTGATTGGTTTACTTGGATTAATTCCCGGCATGCCAAATATGGTTTTTTTAATCTTCACTGCATTTTTATCACTTATTGCATGGTGGTTAACTAAACAGCAAAAGGCAAAACCGAAAAGTACCACCTTAAACACTGATGCACCAGCTACAACGCCAGCAAATAACGAAGCAAGTTGGTCTGATGTCAATATTGAGGATACATTGGCAATGGAAGTCGGTTATGGGCTGATTCCAATGGTTGATCAAACACAAAATGGTGAATTATTAGGACGAATCCGTAGCCTACGCAAAAAGTTTGCCCAAACATTTGGCTTTTTGCCGCCACAAGTCCATATCCGTGACAATCTTTCTTTAGCTCCTTATCAATATAAAATATTTATCAAAGGCGGAGAAATCGGTAAAGGGGAGATAATGAATAATAAATGGCTTGCGATCAATCCCGGTAATGTTACAGATAGCATCGAAGGTATCGCAACCACTGAACCTGCTTTTGGATTACCGGCAATTTGGATAGATGAAAACAATAAAGAAAATGCCCAAATTTTAGGTTATACCGTAGTGGATACTAGCACCATGATTGCAACTCATTTCAATCATTTATTACAACAATTTGCCAGTGAACTACTCGGGCGTTTAGAAACTCAAGAATTACTTGAACGCATAAAACAAGAAGTGCCCAAACTTATCGAAGACTTTATTCCGGGCGTGGTGTCTTTAACGACATTTCACAAAGTTCTACAAAATCTAATAGCGGAAAAAGTATCAATTCGTGACATGCGAACAATTATTGAAACAATAAGTGAACATGCACCAAACCAAAATGATGCTTATCAGTTACTGAGCATTGTTAGAATCGCTTTAGGAAGAGTTATTACTCAACAATGGTTTCCCGGTACAGATCCAATTAATGTCATTGGACTGAATGTCAATTTAGAACGTTTGTTATTACAAGCAATGCAAAACACTAACAACGTTGAACCGGGATTAGCCGAACATATTATTCAACAAGTCCAGCAAGCAATTAATCAACAAGAAGCAATCGGTGCTCCGCCGGTATTATTAGTTAATCACACATTAAGACCAATGCTATCGCAATTTTTAAGACCAAGCTTTCCACAGCTAGCGGTATTATCAAATTTAGAAATTACGGATAATAGAGAGATTAAAATGACAACGCAACTTGGGGATGATAGTTAATAAATTATCTGTTAAAACCTTACATAAAATGAAACAATATTGAATGTAAGGTTTACCCTATATATTACTCAGCCACTACCGTAAAACGTTGCTTAATATGTTTGGCATTTTCAGCTTCATCGATCATGGCAATAGCATAATCGGCATAACTGATCCGGCTTTGTCCTTGCGAATTGAACAAGACCTGCTCATTACCGGCTTTATAGTGACCTGTTCTTGCTCCGTCGGCAATAAACTCAATCGCAGGGCTTAAGTAAGTCCAGTTTACATCCTGACATTTTTTAAGCTCATCTAGTGCTTTGGCCATATTATTGGCTAACGGTTTAAATTCTTCGGGAAATTCTGGGGTATCAACTAAACGAATAGTGTGTTGTGGATTAACATATAAACTACCGGCACCGCCAACGACTAATAAACGATTAGGTTTACCGCTTAAAATATCAGTAAGATGTTTTAAACTGGTTTGATGTTGAGGCAGTGATTCAAGACTCCATGTGGCAAATGCATCAACAATCACATCAAAAGGTTTCAAATCTTCATAAGTAAGTTCGAACAGATCTTTAACGAGAACTTTTGCATTAGGATCGACATGCGCATTTGGATTACGAACAATCGCCGTCACATCATGCCCACGCGCAATTGCTTCTTTAACGATTAAACTACCTGATTTACCACTCGCACCAATGACCGCAATTTTCATGGTCTACTCCTTTAATATTATCAAAATAAAATTTTGGTTAACACTTTTTGACTTAACATGTTGATCAAAAAACGAATATATTTAGATTAATATTCAAAGTTTCCATTGTAAAGTAGGTACCATATAGTAATATAGTATCTATTTAGTAACTATTGTTGAATTTTAAGGAAATTATCAGCGTGTTAAGTAATGAAAATTTACCACCCTGCCCGGTTGAAACCACATTAATGCTAATGGGCGATAAATGGAAAGTCTTAATTGTTCGTGATTTATTAACAGGTACAAAACGCTTTGGTGAATTAAAAAAATCACTTAATGGTGTGTCACAGAAAGTATTAACTCAACATCTAAGAACAATGGAAAAAAACGGCTTAGTCAGCCGCAAAGTCTATGCCCAAGTACCACCTAAAGTTGAATACACATTGACCGATGTCGGGCAAAGTTTAAAACAAGTGCATGACGCTATGTTGGCGTGGGGAAGTGCTTATCAATTAAAACAGGGTAAAAAGTAGGTTTTAGTGATAAAAAGTTTTTTCTATCTATGCATAAGTAATGTTAGCAAATTGATAGCATGATTTTCATTAAGCAAAAAATGATGGCTAATTAGCATCAAATTTAGAACAAATGAAATAAAATTCATCCGGTTTTGAGTCTTTATCCTGACCAATAACGATTGTATCTGGGTAAAGATTGTTGTCGGTAATAGGGGTAATTTCCTTTCGGAATATGTCTGTATCATTCAAAGGAATAGGTTCTTCACAGCTGCGTAATATAGGGTTAACCTCAATCAATTTAGCGAACTTGTGCATATCACCTTTGGCTTTAGCATAAAAAGAAGTGATGAAATTATCGCTTTCATAACGAATCATATTCACCCATACATTCTTGACTTTGATAGGTTGCTCAAAATGGTATTCGATTTCAGTTATACTATCTTGTTTTTTGTTTTTTATAGTAATTTTTTGTTTTTCAAGTTCAGCGATGATCTTTTTATCTTCTATGGCAAAAGGCTTTAACTGACATAATAAAGCTGATCTAAATTGTTCTGTTATGGTTGTATTCTTCGTGTCATCACTAGAGGCATATCCAGATAAACTCAACAAAAACAGAGCGGAAGTGTAAGTCAAAAGTAAATGTAATTTTTTCATGTCTAATGGCTTTTAGTAAAGTTACAGATTGAGTTAAATTGTATTACCAAGAACTTGTCAAACTTTAATCTAATTCTACCACTGAATTTAAATAAAATATAAGCAATATTGCATATATTTAAATATCAACCAACCTGCCACCATATCGCAATTTTGTTAAAACTATATTACTATAATTTAATTGATCTTTATTCAGTAAATTTATTATGAGCAAGTCATTGAGCCATTTAACCATTAAAGATATTGCTAAACTTAGTGGTGTAAGCAAATCAACGGTTTCAAGAGTAATTAACCATGATCCTATGGTGAAAGAGGCAACACGTAATAAAGTCAATGCCATTATTGAACAGTATCAATTTACGCCCTCCAAATCAGCTAGAGCAATGCGAGGTTATGGTAATAAAGTGATTGGTATTATTGTCACTCGGCTTGATTCAATGTCTGAAAATCAAGCTGTTCGAAGTATGCTACCTATTTTTTACCAATCTGGCTATGACCCAATAATCATTGAAAGCCAATTTTGTGTTACAAAGGTATCGGAACATCTTTCCATGTTAAATGAGAAACAAGCTGACGGAGTAATCATTTTTGCTTTCAACGGGCTTGAACACTCATTATTATCATTTTGGCAACGCAAATGTGTCATCATAGCAAGATCTTTTTCTAACTATAATTGTATTTGTTATGATGATACGGGTGCAGTAATTAAGCTACTTAACCATTTATATTTTGAAAAAAAATTTAAAGACATTGCTTTTATTGGTGTCGAGCAACAAGATCAAACTACAGGCGCATTACGTTACCAAGCTTATCTTGATTTTTGCCATAAACAGCAACTTTTACCTAATGCCGCTTTAAGCAAATTGAGTTACCGCTCCGGTTATGATCTTGCCGCATCCGTGTTAAAAAAATCACCGTGCGCTATTATTTGTGCGACAGACAGTATTGCTTTAGGTTTAAACAAATATTTAGCCGAAAATCAGTTAAAACATATTGTCGTTGCGAGTGTTGGTAATAGTGAACTACTTCAATTCTTATTTGCTAATACTTTAGTGGTTGAGCTAGGGTTTGATAAAGCAGGCACTTATGCTGCGCAAGAATTACTGGCTATGTTAAAAGGTAAAGTTGAATATAAAACCATTACTGTGACATCTTGTTTATTTAACACGTCAAAATAGACTTATCTCCCCCAAATATTAATAAAAATGTGAATTGAATCACAAAAAGGGAACGTTCCCATTTATTAGTTATCAAATTCATTTTATGCTTAAACCCTATCATAAAATAGCCACATTATTGATCACATTAAAAATGTACAAGTGCAAAAGAAAAGGAGGCCTGCTATGGCTAAAGATTCCAATATCACAACAGAATCAATTATGCAGTTAATTGAATTTGTTGGTGGGAAACATAATGTTGCCAGTGTTAGCCATTGTTTAACTCGGCTCAGATTTGCTTTAGCAGATCCTAAATTAGCCAATATCGAAGCAATTGAAGAGCTGCCTTTTGTGAAAGGCTGTTTTAGTAATGCCGGACAATTTCAAGTCATTATCGGCACAAATGTTGATAGCTATTACAAAGTGCTTATTGAACAATTAAATTTAGATGAAGCCAACAAAGAGCAAACAAAGGCTGCAGCTAAGCAAAATATGTCATGGTTTGAACGGTTAATCTCAAATTTAGCTGAAATTTTTGTCCCATTATTACCCGCACTGATTGCGGGCGGCTTATTACTTGGCTTGCGTAATGTGATTGGTGACATGCCAACTATCAACGATAAACCGCTTACTGACACTTATACTTGGTTGGTACCTATTCATAGTTTTCTTTGGTTACTGTGTGAAGCGATTTTCAATTTTCTACCGGTAGCCATATGTTGGTCTACAGTCAAAAAAATGGGCGGTTCCCCTGTGTTAGGGATCGTTTTAGGGATAACATTGGTTTCCCCACAACTGATGACTGCTTATAATCTAGGGAAAATCGTTCCCGAAGTGTGGGATTTTGGTTGGTTTACTATTGCTAAAGTTGGTTATCAGGCACAAGTTATACCGTCAATTTTTGCCGGTTTAGCGTTAGGATGGATTGAAACTCGATTACGTAGAATTGTCCCTAATTACCTAACTTTAGTGATTGTCCCAATCGTATCACTACTATTAGCCGTCGTCCTTGCACATTTTCTTTTAGGACCAATCGGACGAATGTTAGGCAATGGTATTGCTTATGTGGTTAAATATTTAATGACTGGTGATTATGCCTTCATTGGCTCGGCAATTTTTGGATTCTTTTATGCTCCGTTGGTTATTACTGGAATTCACCATACTACATTAGCTATCGATATGCAGATGACAGAAAGTATGGGCGGTACACCGATTTGGCCAATCATTGCCTTATCTAATATTGCTCAAGCCTCAGCCGTTGTTGGCATCATTCTAATCAGTAAAAAACATAATGAGCGCGAAGTTTCCATACCTGCGGCAATATCAGGTTACCTAGGTGTAACTGAGCCAGCTATGTACGGTATCAATTTACGCTATAAATTCCCAATGTTCTGCGCCATGATTGGAGCTGCTAGTGCTGGGTTAATCTGTGGTTTATATGGTGTGTTATCAAATGGTATTGGTGTCGGCGGATTACCTGGCATCTTATCGATTCAACCCGTTTATTGGGGAATTTATGCCTTAGCTATGTTGGTGGCAATAGTTGTGCCAATTATTTTAACAGCAGCTGTTTATAAATTGAAATTGAAAAAAGGCACATTAGAGATTCGCTAAACACGATTTAATAACCGTTAACCATTCGATTACTGAATGGTTAATTCATGTCAGATTAAACATAAAGAGCAAACAATGAATACGAACGAAATCCCTTGGTGGCAAAATGGTACTATTTATCAAATCTATCCCAAAAGCTTTCAAGCCAGTGGTGCAAGTTCAACGGGGGATTTATTAGGTATTATAAGTCGATTAGATTATCTTAAAAATCTGGGAATTAGTGCGATTTGGTTAACGCCAATTTATCCTTCTCCGCAAGTTGATAATGGTTATGATGTATCAGATTATTATGATATCGATCCAGCTTATGGCACGATGCACGACTTTGAATTATTGGTGAAGCAGGCGCATGAACGTGATATCCGGATTATGATGGATATGGTATTTAACCATACTTCAACACAGCATCCTTGGTTTAAATCGGCTTTAGATAAAAACAGTCCATTTCGATCGTTTTATATTTGGAAAGACGCCAAAGCTGACGGCTCAGAACCTAACAATTGGCGGTCAAAATTTGGCGGCAAAGCCTGGCAGTGGCATGAGCAATCTAAACAATACTATTTACACCTGTTTGCAAAACAGCAAGCCGATCTCAATTGGGAAAATCCAACCGTTCGCCAAGAGATTAAAAATGTCTGTCAATTTTGGGCGGATAAAGGCGTCGATGCATTAAGGCTTGATGTGATTAATTTAGTCTCTAAACAGCAAGACTTTCCGGATGACGTGCAAGGTGACGGAAGAATATATTATACGGACGGCCCGAAAATACACGAATTTTTGCAAGAGATAAGCCGAGAGGTTTTTCAACCTAATGGTTTAAAAACAGTGGGGGAAATGTCGTCTACTACGCTTGCAAACTGTCAAAAATATGCCGCATTGGATGGCAAAGAGTTGACCATGACGTTTAATTTTCATCATTTAAAAATTGATTATCCAAATGGGGAAAAATGGACGCTGGCTAAACCTGATTTACTTGAACTCAAAAAGATACTTGGCTATTGGCAAGTGGGTATGCACGGTAAAGCGTGGAATGCGATTTTCTGGTGTAATCACGATCAACCTCGCATTGTGTCACGTTTAGGTAATGAAGACCAATACCACAGCGAATCGGCCAAAATGCTGGCAATGATTCTTTATGGACTACAAGGCACGCCGTATCTTTATCAAGGTGAAGAGATTGGGATGACCAATCCCCATTTTACCCATATTTCGCAATATAAAGATGTGGAAAGTCTTAACATCTATCAAGAAAAAATTGCCGAAGGTGTGTCAGAGTCTGATATGTTAGCGATTCTTGCCAGTAAATCACGGGACAATAGCCGAACACCAATGCAATGGGACAACACCGCCCACGCCGGATTTAGTCAAGGTAAACCTTGGATTGAGGTGGCAAACAATTACGCGAAAATCAATGTGAAGGCAGCACTTGACGATCCTAATTCCATTTTTTATTGCTATCAAACTTTAATCAAATTACGCAAAACATACCCGATCTTTATTTTCGGTGACTATCAAGATCTAACGCCTGATAATGCTGATTGTTGGTATTATATCAGACATTGGAATAATCAAACGTTACTTGTGATAGCCAATCTGACCGAAAATAGGGTTAAATGGCAATTGTCTAAAGCATTAGAAAATAGTTCTTGGCAAAAGTTGTTGAGTAATTACCAAAATGAAACAACGTTAAAATCGGAATTAACATTGCAACCTTACGAAGCGATGTATTTTCTATTGAACGAAGATTAATAATTTTAACTATTGGCTTTTAATAAAAGTCTGTAACAGCGTAATCAATAAAGATTACGCTGTTTAATCTCATCATACCGACTAATATTGATACAACGACTCTCGCATGTTAACCAAAATCTGTAATACCTTAGCTGAATCAGGTTGTTCAGGTAGTGATGATATTAGTGATGCGGTTTCAATGTCAGCCAGTAATGATTCGGCCATATTTATAATCTCATCATAGCTTAATTGACCATTTTTAATGGCGAGCAGTTCATCACGATTAGCGCATTTATTGGTAATGGTGCCTTTGGTCATTATTTCGTGAGCAACTTGTAATAAGCGAATGGTATGCATCATATTTTTAGCATCAAAATCATTACCATTTTCAATATTGCTACGATAACGCTGCTCATTACGTTCGGCAACCCATTGCCAGTAAGCCTTATAATCACGACAATGCGATGAAAAACCATCACGATTAAAACTTAAGTAAGCATTTACTGGGGTGCCTTCTTTCACCAACGACAAGCACAGTTCAGTCGAATCATCATGCTGAATAATGCCATGATAACCGCAATCTCCCGATGCATCATAAAAAAGTGCATATAAATCTCGACTATGTGGCACATTCACTAAACCACATAAGTGTTGATCAAGATGCTTTTCATTTAACCAATTGGTGAGAGGATAAGCATGCTGACCTTGAATGATATAACAAAAATCAAGGACTGTTTTACGTTTCACCTCAACGGGATTATTAATTTTTTTATTCAATCCTTTGGCTTTTTTAATTTGTGACATGGCATAGTGAGCAAAGGTTTGTTTAGTTTGCTGAGATAGAAATAGATCAAGGGTTAACTGCTGCATTATCGGATGTTGATATAAAATACAGTCTGGTGCAGAAGCCAATACTTCTAAAATATTCGGATTATTTTTTAGTAATAACTCGACAAAGCGTCCTAATTCATAATAGACAATATCATTGGTTTCATTACTAATTAGCGGAATATACTCCAGTCCATAAAATTTATCTTTAGGTAAATAAAACACTCCTTTGATATCCGTATCCGATGTTTCGGTAGCTAATCCGAATGAACGACTACCACTAATCACTTCAAACAAAATAAGATTTTGGGCTTTTAAATCATCAATTGTCATTAAGTCTCCCTCAACGCTATTTTAAAGTCATTAATGTTTGCCTAAAAAATTGATCTAATTTATCTGCATTAAAATGTTGTTCGCAGATAGATTGAACTTGTTCAGAGATATCAATCATTGATTGTTCAATAAACAACAAGATTTCTGGCGCAATGGTAATCGGCGCTGATTCCACCATGGTTGCTTTTAATGTAATAATATCATTAATTTGCTGGCGCAAACTGTCCGGTAACAACGTTAATAACGGAATGATTGACATGGGCGCAATTTGCCGTTTTTCTAGGCACCATTCAGCACACAATAGTGGTCTTAGCACATAAAACAGTTTTTTTATGCCAATCTGCTGCCCATCAAGATTTTGTAAGGCACTTTTGGCAATACCTAAATAGTGATAAATATTACCACGCGCATTAAAAAAGTGGGCACACAGTTGCCACAGTTGACCTGCAATGGCTTCATTTTGATGATAAATAATTGGAGATTGTAGCCATTCAAATGGTGTGGTGTTGGACTTACGTATTAACTGTAACGTCTTTTTCAGATCCCAACCTTGTAAATCCAATTCATCATCTACAGGAAAAGTTAAATGTGATGAAGGATTATCAATAGCTAAATACTTATCCAACGGATGAACGTAAATAAAACGCACATCATAATCACTATTTGGCGAGGGAAATCCCCACGCCCGACTACCCGACTCACAAGCGTATAAAATATGGATATGATATTGTTTTTCTAATTCAGTAATTTTTTGTTTTATTCGCCGTTCCATTTTAACTATTCCTTAATTTTGACACACTTTATTCATTATCATTGATAATCAATTAATTAACCATGACTATTTATGATAAAAAGCTTCAAATCTGAAATCATTTTAACCAAAAACGGGCTGTAACTTTTTTTAGCATTAAAGTGTTGTATTTAAAATAAAATCCACTCTAGCCATCAACTCATAATTTTTGATCTTAATAGAAAGTATATGCGACAATATCGAGGACAAGGAGAATTTTTTATGATGATGGACGCATCCTATTCAATAGAACAATGTGTAAAATACCACACACAAAATGTTGTTTATGTTTCTCAACCAGAAATCACATTAACACAAGATCAAGCGCTGAATATTAAAAAAAGAATGATTAATGGTAATTATGCAATTGCTCCTTTTTATTTCCCATATGATGCATATGCCATTTCATCTGTTTTAGATGAATATGGTCTACAAGGACTTTATTATATGCCTGGCTCTTTAGAAGAAGCGGTAAAAGAGATTGAAGATAAAAAAGGACAAGTTAGTGAAAATAATTAATTTAGTAATTATCGTTTTATTTAATTTTATCGGTGCCTATCTAAGTTACCAATGGTGTTATTCAATAATTATAAGAAAACATCATCGTTTACCACCAGAATTATATTATTTGATATGTTATGGTTTGTGTTATTTCTGTTTTATTCTGATTTCAATCTTTCTTTTAAATAAAATAAAAAGACCGATGACTTTAGTGATTTTCGGCGTGCCAATTGGTATTATAATTCCCGCAATGCCGCCTATTGTCCCAATGTTAGTAATGGAAGATACGAATAAATTTGCTTTTAATCTAGATTTTATTATGGGGATGTTAGGTATCACATCAATGATAACCCTTAATTTTATAATCTATCCGGCAATTTTATTATGCTGTCATTATTCTATCGGTGGGATACAAAAAATATTAAGTAAGATTGTGTTGAAGCAATAATTAATTGTCCGAACTTACTAACAAAAAATCTTCAATCACTTTAAATATTAGTGAGACCCAATGATTTACCTTGTTGTTATTGAATATTTTATGTTTATTAAATAAATAAATAGATATCAACTGAGTATTGTTTACTTTGAAAATAAGTAATATGTAGAATAATACAGCGCTTATAAGGACAATATGGTAAGTGATACTTAGTTATTTACAATCTTTTAATTTTTTGCAAAATCAATTCCAATTTTGACAATAATGTCTAATAAGCTGATTACAATCATCATGGTGATTAGTTCTAAGGCAAAATAAATACACACAAATATAGTTTATATACCTAGTGTGGTGGTTATTAATTTGTTTTTTTATTGATTTGAATTGAGTTTTTTAATTATTAATGAAGTAAATTTAGCTAACCAATTTTCATATTTTAAAACATGTCCAATTAGTCCTCTAACATTCGCAATATCAAAAATTGCATATAAAATGTAATCATCAGGTATTTGTGTGTGCCCATAGACCTTTTTTATATCTTTAGGTGTATTTGTCATAAATACAAATGCATCTTGATTAGGAATTCTTTTACATGCAAAATGAGCAAAAACATTTCTAATAGTTCTACGCAACTTTATTTCGGTCAAATTTTCTGTAGCTTCAAATTTTTGTTCTTCTTCCAAATTGAGTTGATCTAAACAATTGATAAATTTATCAATCAAATTAGGAATGTCTTGTCTTTCTTTTTTATCAAAGATTAACAATGCTTTATTTTTAAGTAGGATAATACAACGCTGAATATTTAAATCTATAAAATTATAAGTTTGTATATACATACCTAATAATCTAAAATCTTCATTTGTTAAATTTTCAAGTTCATCCACTTGAAAATTTCTGAATTTTTCTTCAAGAAAAATCATTTTATCTGTTCTAAATTCAGATGGTAATGCCATTCAATCTCCTGTTAGTAATCCTAATTCTATCTGTATTATACTTTTAGGAATATTGTTTGTGAAACTATTACTCTAAATACACTAACACATTATAATTAGGAAATAAAATTAAATAATAGTTATTTAAATAAAAGCAATAAAAACGAAAAGATAGATCGTATCACCTAAATAACCCTAACGACTCGCCCCTATACTTCAAATCCGGCTGTTTAATCCACTGCTGGGCATCAATAATCGCCAGCTCTCGAGCATTTTGTTGTTTGGTGATGTCGAGAACGTGATTAGCGGCATTGGCAGCGAGTTCAAAGGCGGTTAATTGGGATTGTCCATTGACTAAATGGGCAGTAAACAGGCTACAAATTAAATCGCCCACGCCTAATGGACGGTGTGGAAAATCATATAATGGTCGAGCCAGATGATAGCTTTGTGATGGTGTGGCTAAAATCATTTCAAATAATTCAGTCGTTTTACCGGCATGCAGCAGATTTTTAACCAATATGGCTTGAATCGGCTTATTTTGCAGTGTTTTTATCGCGTTAAGCACATCGTTAAAGGTTTTGATTTCCAGATTCGATAATATCTGTAACTCCAATAAATTTGGCGTGATATAGTCAGCGTATTTGATTGCTTGCTTAGTGAAGAAATCAATAATATTTTGTGGTAAGGAACTGCCTTTATTGATGTCGCCCCCCATCACCGGATCGCAAACATAAATCGCATTAGGATTATAAAATTTTATCTTTTTTACGGCCTCAAGGATCTCTTCACCTTGTTCGGCAAGTCCAATATAGCCCGAAATAATGGCGTCAATGGATGACAATACGCCAATTTTTTCCAAACTATTGACGATTCGAGTAATTTGCTGAGCGCCCAGCACAATGCCGTCATAATGTGGATAAACCGTATTACTCGATAACTGAACGGTGTGAATTGGCATCACTTCGACACCTTGCAATTGCATCGCTAGTGTCGCCACTTTATTACCGGCATAACCATAAACAACATTGGACTGAATTGATAAAACAGTTTTCATATATAGACCTTATTATTCATCATAATAACGATATTTGCTTAACAAGTAGATGCAGATAATGGATATCAGTGCTAAACCGCAATAAAATAAGGCTAAGGGTAACCAAAAACTTTTGAAGGTATAAATAACATAACCACCTATCATTGGAATTAAGCTACCAAAAATAGCCGCACATCCTTGATAACTCATTGATAACCCAGTATAGCGCATTCTGGCAGGGAAAATACGGCTCAAATACCCAGCTATTACACCATAAAAGCCGCTGTAGCAAATCACATTTAGCGAAATCCCAATAATAAAACTGGTTTTTGTGCCTGAATTTATAATCGGGAATAACAAGAATACCGATGCCATTGCCAATATTGCTGTACAAATCAAAAAGCGTGTTGCCGAGAATTTTTCTGACCAATAAGAGATAAACGGTTGAGCAACAAAATGGACAATAGCGATCCAAAACAGTGCATCAACTATCACTGATTTTTCGACACCAAGTACCAAAGTAGTATAACCAATCATTAAGGTATTGGAAAAGATACCGCTAAATGACAGCACATTAGCACCAATCGCTAATATTAATAATGGCAATGCTTTTTTAAATACTTCAATAATCGGTGCTGACTCTTGCTTTAAGTCCGCTTGTTTTTTAGATGCTTCAACAAAAACCGGCGATTCGGTTAACGTCACTCTAGCAATAATGCCAATAATTAACAAAATCGCACTGGCTAAAAAAGGAATACGCCAATAACCGCTATCAATCAGTTCATTAACAGGTAAACGAATAATATAAGAAAAAACCAGTAATGCTAAAATATTGCCTGCTGGGCTTCCCCACTGAGCAAAGGATGAAAAGAAGTTTTTCAATCCTTTCGGCGCATGTTCATTAGTCATCAATACGGCACCACCCCACTCACCACCAACAGCAACACCTTGTAAAACTCGCAACGCAACCAATAACGTTGGTGCCAAAATACCTGCTTGTTGATAAGACGGTAATAACCCAACAAAAGTGGTCGCCGTCCCCATTAAAAGCAAAGTGATAATAAGTGATTTTTTACGCCCTAAACGGTCACCAATATGCCCAAATAACATTGCACCTAAAGGACGGGATAAAAAACCTACTGCAAAGGTAGCAAATGCCCCTAAAATTTGTACAAACTCGTTATCAGACGGAAAAAATAGCTGACCAAAAATCAATACCGATGCTAACGCATAGATATAAAAATCATACCATTCAATGGTGGTACCGATAAAAGCAGCGAAAGCGACTTTTTTAGCCGATGAATTTGACATAAGCAACCTTGGTTTAACCAATATTTTATGTAAGTGATAACGATGAAACTAGCATAAAATGAGTGATTTCACAATTTGTTATCTGAAAAGGTGGGGTAAAGATTATAATTAAAGGAATGTATCCAGTATTTTATTTATAAGTTTAAATTCTGAATATAAAAATTAAAGTACATTTATATTTACCTAAAACCGCTAAAATTTTACTGGATATAAAATTAATAATTTATTGAATTTAAAGACTCGGCTTAATATTCAATATATCAAGTAAATCCTGCTTAATATATTTTTCACGTTCTAAAACAAATTCTTTGAAATTTTTAAAATCAAGAGATACATTCTCAGATAAATGATGTTGTTTTAAAAAATGATGAATAGCATTTTGGTTATCAAAATTTTGTTCAACCCATGCTTGTAGTGTCATATCTCTTTTTTCAAGATTTTGTGTATTTGGTAATAACCGAATATTAGCAATACGGTCTTTATAATTATCATAGAAAATAGTATCTTCAACTGTAAGTCCTAAAAGACGATAATTAACTTTATTAAAGTGAGATCGAGGATGTAAATGATCTTTGTGATAAATAAAAGTTTGATTAATCGATGGATATAGCAACATTAGTAAAGAGTATGTCTTTTTATCATTGTATTTCAATTCTAATAAAGCATCTAATTCGTCCATATCAAATATGATAGAGCGCTGTCGACCTCTATAATGTTCTGTTATGGATTCTAACGGAAATGAGAAAGGAGACTCTTTTATCAATCGCCTTATAACAGGATAAATCGCATCAGGTGTACCACCAAAAATACCTTTAAGTATAACTTTAGCCAACCACTCTTTAATTTTTTGTCGATCACCTTGATAATGACTTGAAATCAGAAACTTATTGTCATAATTATTATAATAAATATAATTAGCAATAGGTATCACAGCATTATATGTCGTTAAGCTATCACCATTAAAACCAAAGTTTGAAATTAATTTAACAGAAAGAATTATAGCATTACGAATTTTTTCCCAATTTCCTTCTATGATTTTCATATTTTCTTTAGTGAAATTATCCACCTGAAATTTCACATCTAAATCAGATAAAACTAGGCAAGATTTCAATATAAAATCTTTGTTAAAATGAAAAGGGATAGAATTTATGGATGTGCCTATTTGGTTTAAATCATCAACTAAACAATGTATCTCTTCTCGAGCATCTTTTTCCATCCATTGAGCTGTTGCAATGGATAATAAAAGATCTGAATAACTTAATTTAGTTCCTCCACTATTAATCCGAATAAATATTTGTAAAACTTTATCAAGTTTATTATCACTTTCCACATATGCACTAATTGTACCTTTTTGATGAATGATATTATAAAATTCATTTAAAGTTTTTATAGCGTATTCAGACTGACTTTCTGTATATTTAGATGTATCCATCAGCCCTTGTTTCATCAAAAACATTGAAATCTTACTCATATCAGCTAATTCTAGTATTTGGTGACAAGGAAACCAAAAACAATCTTCTGATTCTTTTGTAGCTTCTGATTGAGTTAGAAATTTGAACTCATATTTCATTTCTAATTCATCTGTAAGCCTATAGAATAAGTTTAAATATAATTGTTTCTTAGGATAAGCATGATCATTATCTACGCGATAATAGGGTAATTTGGCTGCATATGTTCCCATAAGACCTATATATAAGGCAGTTAACCGCTGCTGCCCATCTAAGATAGCTGTAATAGATTCTTTGTCTAAATTTTCTACCTTATCATTATGAAACTGATCACGATCATGATAATGTTTTAGGAACTCATAAAACTGAAAATTATTTATACCATCTTTATCAACCCGCCAAAATAAAAATGTACCAATCGGATATCCTCTCATTAAGGAATCAAATAAAACCTCAATTTGACTTTGTCCCCAAACAAATTCACGTTGAATCGATGGTAACAAGTATTCTCTTTGTTGTATATGAGTTAATGCATCTTTGATTGTGATTGGCGTTTGATAATTGGACATTGTTTTACCCTAAGCTAACAACTAATTAATTCTATAATTAGAATAATACTATAATCATATCTAACTTAATTTTAATATAATCTTACTAATATAAAAAGATGAGTATATTCCAGTAACG
Source organism: Gilliamella sp. B3892 (assembly GCF_026536305.1). Lineage (NCBI taxonomy): Bacteria > Pseudomonadati > Pseudomonadota > Gammaproteobacteria > Orbales > Orbaceae > Gilliamella > Gilliamella sp. B3892. The sequence goes on along the minus strand of NZ_JAFNOK010000006.1, from coordinate 98,508 downwards.
GATTATTAAATAATAATATTGTATCTAGTACGCTATATGTTAATGAACATTTAGAGGAACTTTTGACTAAATTATTCCTGAAACTCTTTACAAAAATATCTATTATTATTTAATCAATACCGTTAAAAAAATTTATTTAGTTAAAAAACTGAATATTTTAACTAATCTATAATCATTATAAATTTGAAATATGTATTTCAACAAATACATTAATCCAAATGGTAGACATGAGAAACAAGAAATTACACAGAATGATTGAAAAATAAATAAACAACTTTTTTAACTACAATTACAACCGGCAATGAATTAATTATTCAAGCGGACAAACATCTTGTGAAAGACTGTATTATGTACACTGCCAAACAAGAATCAGACAAAAAACTGTCGTTTATTGCGTATAAAGCAAGGAAAACAAACTAACGAGAAGAAAGTTATGACAAAAACTCAATATATGATAATACTGAAAGCTATTCTTAATAGGCACACGCAAGATGCGATTGCGAAGATTAATCATATTAAACAGATTCTGCCCGAAAAAGCTAGATCGGTTGAGGTTGGTATTCATCCCACCCAAGATGAGGAAGGTATATTTTCTATTATGATTCACCTTATCGGACCAGATCTATACGTACTTAATAAAATGATAGAACCTTATCGTGAACTGTTTGGCATAAAATTCATTGATGCTAAATTACAACCAGAAGTGCCTTTATTTGATCCTTATGAAACTCCATTTTCAGTCAATGATTTAATTGTTGAAGTAAGCATTGACTGGCTTAAGCAGATATGGAATTTGTCAGGGGGTATAGGCATACCTGCATATGCATTTGGTGAAGAATACTCTAAATTTGAGGGACTTATCCCCCTAGGTGAGTAAATAAAAATCCAAAGATAAAATTGAAGAGGCCGGTGTAATTGGTTTTAAAAGATGGTATGATATCTTTTTATATTCATTACACCTATTTAGCTTTTCATAAAGGCATACTATTACTGTCTATATTATTCTTGATATTCAGCATAATCATCTAATACGTCATCAGTCATCCGATCTAAGTGTTTTTGTTTACTAAGCTCCTTTAGACTACTGTATGAGATATAACTACAACTTTCTGATAAAGGGCCTTTTTCAAGAAGAGAAAATACTGGTCGTCGGATTTCTTGAAAGACTTTTTCTTGTCGATTATCGGGCGCCACGATATGTAAATTAATATTCATATTCGGTTGTAATGCTAATAAGTCAGCCATACGTAATAAACCCGAGTAAACAGATGTAGTATGTTCTACTTCAAAAGCTCGAACAATTGAGCGACCTTTTAACCAAATTACGTCTATTTGTTCAATGGTACTTAATGTTGCCTCATCGTAATTAAGCGGCAATCTATCTAATAGAACTTCGGTGTTATTTTTCCATTCTTTTAAAACTCTACTGCGATCTGCTTTAGGCAGCCAAATTTTAAGTCCCATACAAGCCCCAATTTGAGCAATTAATGCCTGCATTTTTATTGATTCTCGCACGTCCTGATTTTGTGTTTGCGCTTCATCATCAAATGATTGATCATCATTAGGTACAGAAACCTCAATCACTTTATCCGCTCGGTTAACTGTATGTGTTTTTAATTTTTTCTTATCCAATTCATCTAAAGGATAGGGTATCGCATCATTTGATTGCTTTAATAATGTAGTTGCTAATAATTTACCATCTTTATCATTAAGTTTATTTAAACTGTTTCGTAGTAAGCCTGTCCATGCACTGCTTTTTTTATCATGTGATTTGGTAAACGAAAGTTGTTGCCAAAGTTCATCAACATGAATAGGAATTGTTTCAGCCAACGGTAACCAAACTTTAGTACTAACATGAAAACGAACTGTAAAAGGATCATCTTCATCTAAAAAGATAGGTGTAGAATCGTGAAACGGACCATCGATCACCTCAAGCAAACCACACCAACGAGATAATCGTGTTATATAACAAATTAAAATATCACCAGGCTTAAGCTTATTAGCGAGCCCTTCTTGCCGAATACGAAAACCGGATATTGATTTATCGGAATGCGTGAAAGCATGATAGGTTTCGGGTGAAAATATATTGGTATAGTAAGTCATAAATTACCTATGCTAATTTGAAGATAGTATTTATTAAAAATAGTGTTTATATATTATTTTAGCGCTTTACTCGCTCATATATTTGTTTGGCAAGTCGTTTAACTACTCTTTTTTTCAATTCTAAATTACTCATAACCTTATTACATACTTCTTCATTACCGCTTAATCGTTCTAAAAATAGATCCAGAAGTTTTGTTGATAAAAATTCAGTAAAACTTTCTAAAGAATTAGCTTTAACCGCGTCTTTAATTGATTCATCCGAAAGTGCTGCTTCTTCGATTTGATCAAAAAATAATTGGTCTGCAACAGTAAAATCGGTACCAAATGCTTCATTTAATTCACTAACTAAATGTGAAAGATTTTCAGTAGAATCAGCTCGACCAGTACCAACATCAGTTGAACCTTTCAACTCATTCGCCTCACCATTTCCTAAATCTATACCTTGTTCACTTAATTTCTGTAAACGATAGAATTGTAATACGACAATTTTTGATAAATCAATTTCAATTTCTTTCGTACCTTTAGGTAATTTCTGGAGTAATACCTTTAAATAAGCATAACGTTTTTCATGTTCTGAGTCGGTAAAATCCAGAATTTGAGAAACAAATAAATATAAATTTAAGTAACTTTGTAATTGACTCTTAAATAGTTTTTGTTGTTCTTGTTGGTGAATAGGATCATCTATATGTATCGCTTTATATTTTTCTACTGCACGGTCAATAATACTATTCAATTGGCGATGTTCCTGACCTGTTAATCGACTTCTATCTTTAAACCAAATATTAGCAAATTCATTAATATCGTTTTCAAAATATAATTTCCAACTGTCAAGATCAAATCCTAATTCATTTAATTTTTGTGCATTAGGAATATCGCCAAGTTGTGTTACTTCATAGAAAGGTTTAAAGGCCTTATAAATATCATCATGAGTATTAACAAAATCTAATACAAAAGTATCTTCTTTACCATAAGTACAACGATTTAATCGAGATAGCGTTTGCACCGCATGAATACCAGAAAGCTTTTTATCAACAAACATTGTATGCAATAATGGTTGGTCAAAGCCTGTTTGATATTTTTCAGCAACTAATAATACTTGATAATTATCAGTATCAAATTGCTCAGGTAATTCGGTTTCTTTAAAACCATTCATGCTAGATTCGGTATATTCAACAGCATCAACTTCTAATTTTCCTGAAAAAGCAACTAATGATTTAATGCCCCTGTAGCCTTTCTCTTTGATATATTCATCAAAAGCTAATTTATAGCGCACTGCGTGTTCCCGAGAACTAGTTACCACCATTGCCTTTGCTCGACCACCTATTTTATGGATTGTGACCGTTCGGAAATGCTCAACTATTATTTCGACTTTTTGTTGAATAACACTTGGATGCATGGAAACAAAACGCATCATTAATGCTTTGGTTTTGTTTTTTGCGAGTTCTTTATCTTCACTAGCAATTTTTAATAATTTAAAATATTGTTTATAGGTAGTATAGTTAGCCAGTACATTAAGAATAAAACCTTCTTCAATGGCTTGTTTCATACTGTAATAGTGAAAAGGAGCAAATCCATTTTCCGAAGGCTCATCAAAACAAGCTAACGTTTTCCATTTTGGCGTAGCAGTGAAAGCAAAAAAACTTAAATTAGGTTGTCGGCTACGTTTAGCTGCCTCAATAAACAATCTCTTTCTAGCCTCATCACTTAAATTATCATCGTCTTCGTCATCTAAAAATTCTTGAGCAATTGCTGCTTCGATGCCATCTTTGTTCAAAATTTTACGCAGCTCCATTGCTGTTTCACCACCTTGCGAACTATGTGCTTCATCCACTATGATGGCAAAACGCTTATCGGTTGTTGATAAGTTAATATCAATACCTTTTTTAGCTTGAGTACGAATTGATTTCATGACATAGGGAAATTTTTGAATCGTAGTAATAATAATAGGCACATTTGCTGCCAGCGCATGAGTTAACTGCAAAGTATTTTCATCTATTTTCTGGACTACGCCATCTTTATGTTCAAATTGCACAATCGTTTCTTGTAACTGACGATCTAACACTACTCTATCAGTAATTACAATAATGGAATGGAACACTTTTTCATCACTGTCGTTGTGCATAGAAGCTAAATGATGAGCTAACCAAGCAATGGTATTGGATTTTCCTGAACCAGCTGAATGTTGAATAAGATAATTATGTCCCGCACCATGTGATTTACTGTGTTTGATTAGTTTTCGTACGGCATCGAGTTGATGATAACGTGGAAAGATCATCATTTCTTTGGTTTGATAAATAAAGCCGACATCTGTGCGCACTTTTTTTGATTCAGTACTTAAATGTAAAAAACGCCCAATAATATCCATTAAACTATCTTTCACTAAGATTTCTTGCCAAAGGAAACAAGTACGTACATTATCCTTAACTGGGGGATTGCCTGCTCCATTGTGAAAACCTTTATTAAAAGGAAGAAAATGTGTTTTTTCACCATTTAACTGAGTTGTCATATATATTTCACAGGTATCTACTGCAAAATGAACCAAGGTACGCTTTTTAAACTCATATAATCGACCTTGTGGATTGCGCTGATATTTATATTGATTTATCGCATCATGGACATTCCAGCCTGTTGCCGATAGCTCATTTTTTAGCTCCATAGTGATAATTGGGATGCCATTTAATGACAAAGCAATATCAGGAATTTGTTTATCTTCAGTGTTAATTTGGCGAGTACAAGTTAAAATATTGGCATTATATTGTTGTTGCGTAGTTTTATTAATATTGGTATTCGGTGCAAAGTAAGCCATTTTAATTTTTTTACCAAAACTTTTAAAACCTTGCCGTAATACAGCTAAAGATCCAAAACTATCAAGTGCGTGAGTAAGATCATTAAGAATATATTCAGCTGCATCACCCTTATAAGCGGAAGTAATCCTTTCCCAAATTTTAGGTTGTGTGGCTTGAATAAAGTTAATCACATCTTGCGGGATTAAAGCTCGTTGAATATCATAGGCTTTCGGTGAGCCTTTTACATAACCACCATCTGTAATTAGGCTTCGCTCCACTTCCTGTTCAAAATAGTATTCGCTATGCATACCAACCACTCCTTAAAATATTTTTTATAGTTATTGATTCAAATTCCTAACATCAATTTTACCGGTTATCGCTTGAGTAATAAGAGCTGAGCGGTATTCTTTTAAATTGATAATAATTCTATTAATTTTATCTTGTAAAGTATCTGTTCTTTTTATTTCTTTTTCCAAATTTCTAACTATCAATTCTTGCTCATGTATTGGAGGTAATGCTAATTTAATTTTTTTTAAATCATCCTGATTTAGGTTTGGTTGCCCCCCCCCATTAGACAAAGAAATGAGAATTGGCCGACGCATCCATAACCAATAATATAAAAATTTATAATTTAAAATATTCGAGCAACAAAAAATACAACATGCTTGATTAAATGTTGCTTCTTTACCTAATATACCTAATCGTCCAATAGTTGCACCATACATAGCAATTGCTACACTATTTTTAGGAAATTTTTTTAAAGCACTATAAGTATTTATGGCTAATGAGGAAACATGTTGTTTGGTATCTTCAATCACTGTTTCTCTTAATTCAGATGTTGTAACCCAGAGAATATCACCATCATAATATTCATTATTGTCACTTTTTGGAGTAGTACCGCTACCTATACTATCTGTGGCATGAACAATTTTCCAAACATTCCAATGACTCGGAATATCCCCCAACCACTCAATACCACTCTCTTTCATCTCAACATCAGGATTAATTCCCTTCGTTACGGCATGCGAAATTAATGCAATACGCTGTTCTGCTAGTTTTTCAAGTAACATTTCTTGTTTAGAGATTAGCGTATCTATTTGGGCGATTTTTTTATCTAAAAAGCTAACGATTGCGTTTTGTTCTTCTAATGGTGGAATTGATAAAATTAAATCACTGTATTTTTCTGCACTTATATTTTGTATAGTTGCTTGGATATTTATAGCTTTAACCCAATCCCAGTATATTTTAGATTGTAAAAAATAATTAACAAATTCAGCATTAAACTTCTGAAGATCTAATCTCGCTCTAATTAAATATCCAGCATAACATGCATTACCAACTATTTTTTTATAATATAAATAACTTTTACCCACAGTAGCTCCACTTCTTGCGAGTAAAATATCAAGATCTTCTAATAAATAGCTTTTTGCTTTTTCAAACTCCAATGATTTAAATGTTTCATCTCTTAGGTTTCCTATTTCATCAATATCAGTAATTCTAATATATCTAGGTTGACTCCTATCTTCAGATTCAGCAGATTCATTAGCCCCATATTTTAATTTATCAACTAATAAAAATTTTAATCGATTAATTTCCCAAAGATTGGGTATTTCTCCCAACCACTCAACACCACTTTCTTTATAGTGCGCGTACTTTGGTAAATCGCTCATGCAGATAACTCCCCAAGCAGTTGCATAATTTCTTGTTCCAGTTGCTCAATATCTGCTTTAATTTCTGCTAATGGTCGTGGTGGTTGATAGACATAAAAATGACGATTAATCGGAATTTCGTAACCAACTTTAGTTTTGCTGTAATCGACCCATGCATCGGGCACATGTGGTAAAACTTCTGCTTGCATATATGTTTCGCAATGTGCATGGACTAATTTTAATAATAAATCTAAACCCGTTTCATTATCATATTGTAATGGCAATGGTAACGAAATATCAGATGGAAGTGGAACTAATTCAGTATCTCTTAACTGTGGATCGGGTTCTGGACAACCTTTACTATCTAAGCAAATATCGGCATCGGGATCACGTTCAGATAATGCCTCTACTATCGCTTTTTTTACTGAAGCGGAAATTTTAAAGGTTAATTTTTTTAGATGAGCATCAAGAATTTTTAAAAATGACTTCCGATTTTTCCAAATGGTATGGCTGTCTATTTTTGCAAGTGCATTTTTAATCGCCTGCTGCTGATCCATTCCAATTTGTTCTTCTTCGGCAATGCGTTTTTCATCCTTAACCTTTTTACTTACCGCTAAATTGATAAATGCGCTTTGATTATCTAAACGGGCAATACGTTCCGGAGATGCTTGAAAATTTAAACGTAAAGGTCTTTCAACCACCAATTTAAGATAGCCAAATTCCTGATTAGTAAATATTTTACTACAAACTTTAAAATCACCTAATTGATTTTTTATAGTTGGACTTTTTTCCAGATCAATAAAGTTTGAATAAAATTGGGTTAACTCAGCAATATGGTCGGCAGAAAGTTCATTGCGTTTATTACCTAAGCTTTTAACCATTTTCTGATAATGTGTGGTACCATCAATTAGTTGAATTTTACCTTGGCGTTTTGTTGATTTCTTATTCGATACAATCCAGATATAAGTATAAATACCCGTGTTATAAAACATTTGGTCAGGTAATGCGATAATAGCTTCTAGCCAGTCATTTTCAATAATCCACCGACGAATATTACTTTCACCACTGCCGGCATCGCCGGTAAATAATGGCGAACCATTAAATACGACAGCAATACGTGAGCCTTCACCGCCTTCTTTTGGGGCTGATTTCATTTTGGAAATCATATGCTGCAAAAATAACAATGAACCATCATTAATACGTGGTAAACCGGCACCAAATCGACCTGAAAAACCAAATTTAGCTTCAGCCTCAACAAATTCTTTTTCTGGTTTCCATTCCACACCAAATGGCGGATTAGAAAACATATAATCAAAACGTTTATCTTGATGACCATCATGAGGGATATAGCCATCTTTTGCCTTGGCATTTTTTATCCCTAAGGTATCACCGTAAATAATGTTTTCAGCAGGCTCATCTTTTATCAATAGATCAGAACAGCAAATAGCATAGGATTCAGGATTATATTCTTGCCCATATAATCCTAAACTAATTTTATTATTATAGGCTTTAAGATATTTTTCTGATTCGGATAACATACCACCGGTACCGGCAGTAGGATCATAAATTAAGCAGTGTTTAGCTGGTTTACTTAATTCTTTACTATCTTCAGCAAAGATGACATTAACCATAAGATTAATGACTTCTCTTGGAGTAAAGTGATCGCCCGCTTCTTCATTGGCTTGTTCATTAAATTTGCGGACTAATTCTTCAAATAAATATCCCATTTGTAAATTTGAAATACTTTTCGGTGATAAATCTAAACCCGATTTTTTTAATTCCTCATTAAAATTTTTAAAAATCAGATATAAACGATTAGCATCATCTAATTTTTCGATTTCTTTTTCAAACTCAAATTTAGCAAAGATATCCTTTGCCTTATCGGAAAATCCATCAATGTATTTCAGTAAATTTCCAGTAAAATGGTCAGAATCCGCTAATAATGTTTCTAAATTAAATCCGCTAATATTGTATAATGCTTGTTGACGATCTGAACCAGTAATCTTAGTTAATGCTTTTTCCAAAAAGTCACGGGTTAATTGTTTACTTTCGGGCTTCTCTATTTCTGCATCATAAAATTTTTTAATTTGTTGAGTATAAGGACTTAATATCGCATCAAAACGACCTAAAACAATAAGCGGTAACATAACCCGACGATATTGAGGCGGGCGATATGGACCTCGAAGAAGATTAGCAATACTCCAGACGAGTGTAACTAATTTAGAATGCTGTGGATCTTGATTTGATTCAATTGTCATATTTAATGGTTTCTTAAAAAAGTACAGTGTTAGTTAGAGTGCGATAACCTATATTATTATCATTCATTGCACACATGTATAGAAAGCTATTTTTTCTACAAATAGTCAATTATTATAACTAATTATAAATATTCATCTATTACATTGATTGTTATAAAGTTCAGAGTAGTTAATATAAACCTTAGATCCTATTCTAGTATATAGATTCAAATAAATCATCTTAACAAAACCTATATTGTTAATATCTATCCTTTATTATTAAATTATCTCTTTTTTACATCGTCTTTATTACATCTTTTCCAAATATGAAACAATCGGCAAATCTGCCTCCGCCCAATCAAGATTTCCGATCTCATCACTTTTTAACCAACAAATCTCATTATGTTCTAAACATTGTGGTTGTTCATCTACAAGTTCACACACAAAAGCATTAATTTTTACTGTGCCAAAATCATAGTTATGTGAAGTGGTTAATAAATGATTCTTAATTGATATTTTACAACCGAGTTCTTCTTTAATTTCACGCATTAGCGCTGTTTCTAATTGTTCACCTGATTCAACTTTACCGCCAGGGAATTCCCATTTATAAGCTTGATATTTCGTATTACCTCGTTGTGCACAAAGAAATCTTCCATCCTTGATAATTACAGCTGCAACAACATGAACGAATTTATTCATCTTTTTTAGAAACCTCTTTAGCTCTTAAACTTGCAATTGCCTTCAATTTATTTATGTCTTTCTCATCTTTAACAAAATGCATTTTACGATGACAATTTGGACATAATGCAACCGTATTTTCTATAGAATCCTCCCCGCCCTCAGACAACCAAAGAATATGATGACATTCTAAATAAGGAATATTTCCGCTGGTAAAAAAAGGAGCTCGATTTTCACATAAATCGCATTTCCCATCAGCTAGGCGTTTTATAAACTCAGCTAACTCAGCACTTCTTATATATTGAGGCGTAACAATGTCTCGTTTACCTGGTTTTTTATTTTGCTTTATTATTTTATTGAGTAATTTATCTACTTTGTACTTATGGACTTGTTCTTCTTGCGCTTTTTTATAATCAGTAAAAACACTATTGGGCAACTTATTATCAATAAGTTTTAAAGGAAAAACCCAAACTTTACGTAATAATTGATTAGCATCGTATTGCTGTGTTTGATAGGGAGAAGCTGCTTTAATTAAACGTCCTGAATATGTATATTCTTTGTCCTTAAACACTTCAAAGTAATGTACACTAATACCATTAAACTCAATCTCATTAAGTGTTTTATTTTGCATAAATTCCAAACTTTGATCACCTCTTTGCCCCATTCCAGTATAATGTAGTACATCATCATCCCAAACATCAGAATAAACTGACTCTACATGATTTGTTATTAGAACTAGAGTTTGAGTGGTATTAGATTTTCGCATTCCACCTTGTGGACTACATTTAAAAATATCACATAATTGTTGGTTATTTAAAACTGCACCAGGTATTAATTGTTTAATTTTATTGTCAACTGGAGTCATCATATGCATTTCCTAAACGCTTATCCCAATCGCCCCAAAGGCATATTAGAATTGTGATATTTACACTGGGGGCTTAAACGTTTTAATAAATTAAGCAATGATTGCTCAACCTCAGTCTTATAATTAAATAAACGCGTATGATCATGTTTATATTTTGATAATACATACAAAAAAGGCACATGTTGTGCTCGTTGTTCACCTTTTTTCCAAATGATGATATCGATGATTTTATGTTGTAATTGTTTGATACCCATTATTTTCATTAACCTAATGTAAAAATCGGGACATTATTACAAATATAGGAATATTTTTGTGATCTAGCTCACAAAAATTTGAAACACACTGAAAAAAATAATTTTATTATAGAGAAAATGAGAGTATTTACTTCCAAATCGTATTTGATAAAAAGCCAGCAATCGCTGGCTTTATTTTTTTGGATACTAAATTAGATTACAAATTTTTTTTATTGCATACTCGTTCTTACAGAACGTTTATATAACGTGTCGAAAAATTATTATTTCTTGATAAAACATATTTATAAATTTTTCAATTCCTGCATTCCTCAGTTATTGCTTATTCCTCAATCTCTATTACTGGATATTCTAAACCATTGTAATGCATATAAAATGTTTTATTAGGTAAGGCAATTTCTCGCGCAAGACATTCGCCATAATCATCTACCACAGCTATTTCATTTACATTTTTTTCAAAAACAATTAGGTCGACATAACCATTAGTCATACAAGTTCCTAATATTATATTACGATCATAGATACGAATGTCATGTGCGCACCTTTGATCATTCTCACCTGAAAGTTCAAACATGGGGAGATTATTAACAACGGGGTTTAATTTATCATTTTGTTTAACGTAGAGATTAATATATTCTCCGCTATAAGGAGAGGAAGTTGATCTGATTCTATATTGAATACGTACACCAAAAGCCAAAGTTTCAGGATTAAGTTGATAACTATCTTTATCAATTTCAAAACCAATTAATTCTTTGGCATCACTTTCAAGTGCATTAGGTTGCCAACTATTAGCAATGACTTGACCTGATTGATTATCAATTAATAAAACATCAAGGTCATAGGTGTCAACTATACCGCCTTTTTGTAGTAAGGGTAAAACAACAATAGATTTGCTTTTATCTGCTTGCCAAACATCGCAAATTGCCATTTTGCTATCACGAGAATGGTGTCGCTCATTGAGCAATATATCAATCCACTTTTCACAATCTGCATGACTAACAACAGGTAAACATAGTAGTGTTAATAACAACGAATTTTTTAAACCAATCATTTGATTATACCTTTCAAGCCTTTTCTGTTGGAATTGCGATGAGGATTATAATTTATATTTTATTAACATGGTTATTTTTTATTCTAATATGAAGGTTATTTTAAATTTCAGGTCAATAAACAATTTTTTTAACTACAATTACAACCAGCAATGAATTAATTATTCAAGCGGGCAAACATCTTGTGAATGACTATATTATGTACACTGCCAAACAAGAATCAGACAAAAAACTGTCGTTTATTGCGTATAAAGCAAGGAAAACAAACTAACGAGAAGAAAGTTATGACAAAAACTCAATATATGATAATACTGAAAGATATTCTTAATAGGCACACGCAAGATGCGATTGCGAAGATTAATCGTATTAAACAGATTCTGCCAGAAAAAGCTAGATCGGTTAAGGTTGGTATTCATCCGACCCAAGATGAGGAAGGTATATTTTCTATTATGATTCACCTTATCGGACCAGATCTATACGTACTTAATAAAATGATAGAACCTTATCGTGAACTGTTTGGCATAAAATTCATTGATGCTAAATTACAATTGGAAGTGCCTTTATTTGATCCTTATGAAACTCCATTTTCAGTCAATGATCTAATTGTTAAAGTAAGCATTGATTGGCTTAAGCAGATATGGAATTTGTCAGGGGGTATAGGCATACCTGCATATGCATTTGGTGAAGAATGCTCTAAATTTGAGGGACTTATCCCCCTAGGTGAGTAAATAAAAATCCAAAGATAAATAGGTTTCAGGGGAAAATATATTGGTATAGTAAGTCATAAATTACCTATGCTAATTGGAGATGGTATTTATTAAAAATAGTGTTTATATATTATTTTAGCACTTTACTCGCTCATATATTTGTTTGGCAAGTCATTTAATCACTTCTTTTAATTCTACATCACCCATAACCTTATTACATACTTCTTCATTACCACTCAATCGTTCAAAAAGTAAGCCCAGAAGTTTTGTTGATAAAAATTCCGTAAAACTGTCTCATATAATGGCAGTTTAGTGGCAGCATTAACTGCCACTGTTATTAATTTTCTCTTCTGTGCAAAAACAAGCAATTTTATGTTCATTATTATTAATCAGCTTTGGCTGCTGAAACGCACAACGTGAAAATGCCCAACGACAGCGAGCATGAAAAGCACAACCTAAAGGCGGGTTCAAAGGGCTTGGTAATTCCCCTTCTAACTTTATTCTATCACGCCTAAGATCGGGATTTAATCTTGGTGTTGCGGATAAAAGTGCCTGCGTGTATGGGTGTTGAGGATTACGATAGATTTCATCTTTTCTCCCTTGTTCAACACAACGCCCCAAATACATTACCATTACTTCATCAGCAATATGCTCAACGACTGAAAGGTCATGAGAAATAAATATATAAGATAACCCAAGATCTTGTTGCAAATCCATCATCAAATTAAGTACTTGTGCTCGCACAGAAACATCCAATGCTGAAACCGGTTCATCAGCAACCACCACTTCGGGATCAAGCATTAAACCTCTTGCGATAGCAATACGCTGGCGTTGTCCACCCGAAAACATATGAGGATAACGATTATAAAACTCTTCTTTTAACCCAACTTTTTGCATCATTGATAGTACTTTTGCTTTACGGTCACTTGCCGTTAAATCAGTATTGATAATGAGAGGTTCTTCTAATATCGAGCCGATTTTTTTTCGTGGATTTAATGATGAATAGGGGTTTTGGAAAACGATTTGTATTTTTTGACGACGTAATTTTTGCGCTTGTGGATCATCATTTAATAGGTTCTGATTTTTAAAATATATTTCACCGGATGTCGGTTTTTCAATCATTGTTAATAATCGGGCTAATGAAGATTTACCACACCCTGATTCGCCAACAATCGCAAGGGTTTTGCCTTTACCTAATGTAAAAGAAACACCATCAACCGCTTTGACTTGTTTTTTTTCCGAAAAAAAACCGGTTTTTACCGAATAATATTTTGTCAAGTTTCTGGCATCAAACAGTAATTCACTATTTTCCATATTATTGTTGTTCATATTGAGGTGTCCCTTCGCGCGATAATGGATAATGACATTTGACTTTCCTGTTTTTGGAATAGCTAATTAATGTAGGCTCCTCGGTATTACAACGCTCAGTTGCATAAGGACAACGAGGATTAAGTAAGCAGCCCACTGGTCTATCGTATTTACCCGGTACAACACCAGATAACGATTCTAACCGTTCTTTATCTTGAGTAAACTCAGGAAGTGATCGTAATAATGCTTGAGTGTAAGGATGTAACGGCGTTTTAAAGATAATTTCAGCATCGCCAATCTCCACAACTTGCCCGGCATACATCACAATAATTTTTTGTGCTGCTTCAGAAACTAACGCTAAATCATGGGTAATAAGAACTAATGCCATGTTATTTTTGCGTTGTAACTCAAGCAATAACTCAATAATTTGCCCTTGAATGGTAACATCTAATGCGGTTGTCGGCTCATCAGCAATTAAGAGTTTAGGATTGCACGCAATTGCGATTGCGATCATGACCCGTTGACTCATCCCACCTGACAACTGGTGTGGATAAACACTTAAACGATTCTCAGCATCTGGAATACCCACTAATTTAAGCAATTCAATCGCCCTTGCTTTAAGTGCTCTTTTACTGCCACCTTGGTGAATTTTTAATGTTTCAATAATTTGGTAACCTATAGTGAAACAAGGATTCAAGCTAGTCATTGGATCTTGAAAGATCATCGCCACATCTGCACCTACAATCTTACGACGCATTTTGCTTGTAAGCTGTTGAAGGTTTTTAGTATCAAAATGTAATGCTTCGGCAGTAACTTTGCCGGGAAAATCAATTAATCCCATTATTGCCAGCGAACTAACTGATTTACCTGAGCCAGATTCTCCAACTATACCAACTACTTGTCCTTGTTCGACGTCATAACTAATATGATCTACGGCTTTGAATCCGTTAAATTCAACTGATAATTCTTTTACTTCTAATAGTGCCATGACTGTATCTCCATTACTGCTTCAATTTAGGATCAAGTGCGTCACGCAAACCATCTCCCATTAAGTTGAAAGCTAACACTGTCATTAAAATAATTAAGCCAGGAAAGGTAACAACCCACCATGCAGACTGTGCAAATTGCAATACGTCAGCAAGCATTGTTCCCCATTCAGGTGTTGGCGGTTGTGCGCCCATACCTAAAAATCCTAAGGCGGCCATATCTAAAATTGCATTTGAAAATCCTAACGAGGCTTGAACAATCAGTGGCGCTAAACAATTTGGCAAAATATTTATAAACATCTGCCGTAAGGCTCCGGCACCGGCAACTCGGGAAGCAATCACATAATCTTTATTAATTTCAGCAAGCGTCGCGCCTCGAGTTAAACGAACATAGTGTGGTAATGCAACAAAAGCTAAAGCGATAGAGGCGTTAGTAATAGATGGGCCGAAAATTGCAACTAAAACCAGTGCAAGCAGTAAACTCGGTAAAGCAAGCATAATATCAACAGCTCGCATAATGATGTTATCGACGAAGCCACCAACATAACCAGCAATCAAACCTAGGGTAATGCCCAAAATAAGTGAGATGATGACAACCAAACAACCGACCAATAAGGATAGTCGAGCACCATAAATAAGGCGAGATAAAATATCTCTACCTACATCATCGGTTCCCAAAATAAATTGCCAACTGCCATCTTTCATCCAGACAGGAGGAGCTAATAATGCTTCTCTAAATTGTTCAGAAGGAGAATGTGGCGCAATAAAATTAGCAAAAACAGCTAGCAATACAACGATAACAATAAAAATTAAACCAACAACAGCCCCTTTATTTTTTGAAAAATAGAACCAAAACTCTCCTAAGGGCGTTAAGGGTTTAGGTGCAACCAAACTAGCATCCGGCTGTGTATTGGTTTTTTCAGCAATATCCTGTTTATTCATCTGTATACATACTCTTATTTATGTCTAATACGTGGATTGATAACGCCATACAACATATCAACTAATAAATTCACTAAAATGATCATACCCGCAACGATTAACACGCCACTTTGCACGACAGGGTAATCTCGGCGTTGTAGCGCTTCAATAAGCCAACGTCCAATTCCAGGCCATGAGAAAACCGTTTCGGTCAATATAGCTCCAGCTAGCATTGAACCAACTTGTAAACCGATAACAGTAATCACTGGAATCATCGCATTGCGTAACGCATGAACAAGGATAATACGAATTCGGCTAACGCCTTTAGCACGTGCTGTTCGGATGTAATCTTCACTCAATACTTCTAACATTGAAGAACGGGTCATACGGACAATGACCGCTAATGGAATGGTACCTAACACAATAGCCGGTAAAATTAAATGAGTTACAGCATCAATAAAATCTTCTGTTTCACCCCATAAAAAAGTATCAATTAGCATAAATCCAGTTAAAGGATTACTTTCATCCAAAAATAGCATATCACTGACACGTCCGGACACTGGGGTTAAGTTTAAATGTACAGAGACTAACATTATTAGCATCATTCCCCACCAAAAAATTGGCATGGAATAACCGGTTAGAGACAGGCCTATCGCTGTATGATCAAATATTGAACCACGTTTCACTGCGGCAAGAACACCGATTGGAATGCCGAAACTGACAGCAAACAACATTGCGCAAAATCCTAACTCAAACGTTGCTTTAAATCGGGGTACAAATTCGTCCCATACTGGAATTTGGCTTTTAAAAGAGATTCCAAAATCGCCATGAAACATATTGATAATATATTGAAAATATTGATGATAAAGTGGTTTATCTAAACCCAGTTGAGTCATCAATTCAGCATGGCGTTCTGGGGATAAGCCTCGCTCTCCAGCAAGCACTGTAATAGGATCCCCTGGGATAAGATGGACAAAAATAAAAGTAAGCAGTGTGATACAAATAAACGTCGTAATCAGTATACCTAACCGCTTTAAAATAAATTGGAACATATAGTTGCTCTTAAATATTGCTTCTAACGTATTGTTTATATGATAGATAATTTTTTATAAAAATAATATTTACTATTTCAACCCTAAAAAAGCTAATGCCGCAATTAACCACAAAAAGGTGGTTAATTGCATTGATGCTATTTTTCAAGAGTAACTTGGTTAAAATTATGTAATGCTAAAGGATCCATGATGTAGCCTTTAAGCTCTTTACGTAATGGCATATAAACCATAGAATGAGCAATCATTAGCGCAGGCGCTTGATCACGCATTTCAACTTGCGCTTGTTTGTATAGCTTAACCCTTTTTTCATGATCAGGCTCAATGCGAGCTTGTTGTAATAAATCATCAAATGGTTTATAGCACCAATGTGAATAGTTAGAACCTGCTTTAACCGCATCACAACTCATCAAAACAGAATAAAAATTATCCGGATCACCATTATCTCCAGACCAACCCATTAACACCGCATCATGTTCACCGTCACGAATACGGGATAAATACTCTCCCCATTCATAACTAACAATTTTAGCGGTTACACCAATCTTAGCCCAATCTTCTTGAATCATTTCAGCCATACGGCGCGCATTTGGATTATATGGGCGTTGTACTGGCATTGCCCATAAAGTGATAGTAAATCCGTTTTCTAGGCCAGCTGATTTTAATAATTCTTTTGCTTGTGCTGGATCATAAGGGTAATCTTTTACTTCATCGTTATAACCCCACATTGAAGGAGGAATAAAGTTTTTAGCCGGTTCAGCGGCACCTTGAAAAACAGCCTTTATAATCGCTTCTTTATTCACTGCCATATTTAATGCTTGTCGAACTTTTAAATTATCAAGTGGTGGCTTATCCATATTGTAGGCTAAATAGCCAATGTTAACCCCAGCCATTTCTTTCACTACAATATTATTGTCTGATTTCATTCGTTCAACATCGGCCACATTTGGAAATGGCATAGCATGACATTCTCCTTTTTGCAATTTAGCATAACGAATTGCAGCATCTGGTGTAATTGAAAAAACTAAACGATCAAGTTTAGCTTTTGGACCAAAATATTCCGGATTAGCTTTATAAAGGATTTTTGAATCTTTTTGATATTGAACAAAAGTGAATGGCCCCGTACCGACAGGTACTAAATCGACTTTTTCGGGGGTGCCATTTTTAAGCATAGCATCGGCATATTCAGCAGATAAAATTGAAGCAAATGACATCGCTAAATCAGCTAAAAAAGGGGCTTCTGGCCGTTTTAATTCAAACACAACAGTATGATCATCAACTTTTTTAATCTCTTTAATTAAATCTGCTAATCCCATACTTTCAAAATATTCATATTGACCACCAGAAACTTTGTTATAAGGATGATTTTTATCTTTTTGTCGCATAAATGTGAAAATAACATCATCAGCATTTAAATTTCGTGTTGGTTTAAATTCTTTAGTGTTATGCCATTTCACATCATCACGTAAATGAAAGGTATAAGTTAAACCATCTTGGCTAATATCCCAGGATTTAGCTAAAGAAGGTTCAATTTCGGTCGTACCTAATTTAAACTCGACCAAACGGTTATAAACAGGCACAGCGCTAGCATCCATTGAAATTCCACTTGTCACTAACTGTGGATTGAATGTTTCAGGTGAAGCTTCAGCACAATAGACTAGTGTTTGGGCAGCATGAAGCTGTGCACTAGCAAGCATCGTCAGCAACCCAACACCTAACAAAAATTTACGCTTATATTTCCTTAAATTATTCATGATAATTACTCCAATTATTGAATTGTAAATCTATTTTTATATTACTTAAACAAAGTTAAAGACGTTGTATTACTAACATCTTTTAAATAAAGCCTGTATAAATAGTCTGAATTTTGATTTTCAGAACAATTTATTTTATTAAAATCTTTTTTCATCAAATCTTGCACAGCAATAGTGCAAATTGCATTATCATTAAAAGTTCAATATCACATTGAAATTTATAATAATATTCCATTTTTAATTGAAAAAACCTATAACACAAGGCTATTAGTGTTGTGTAACAAAAGAACTTGCAAAAATAGTGCCATTTTTCAATCAAAACCATGCTAAACAAAAATATAAAAAACAACTAATCAACACATTTTTTTGATAAGTTTAAGTTATCTATGTCACTCGACTGATTAGATGATTTTTCGCTTACTGTTTGATTTTTATTGAATGTATTATAATTAGTGCAGATAAAATAATCATCAAAATAATAATAAAAAATCGCTGCCTTAATTGATTTAAGCTAATAGCACTTCAATGCTTTAAGTAGGTTGTAATAAGAGAGAAGGAGAATTTCAGAAACAAAAAAACCAGCTTTCGCTGGTGTTCTTTTAGAATTGGTGCCCGGACGCGGAATCGAACCACGGACACGGGGATTTTCAATCCCCTGCTCTACCGACTGAGCTATCCGGGCAACAATGGATGCACATTAAACACGATCTGTGATAATTCGTCAATTCTTTTTGTGATATATTTTAAAAAAAATAAACTGTTTGGTTGAAAAATAACTGATTGGGTTTATATTACTACAAATATTCTGACTGTATCATGTTGTTTCTAGGTAATGACTAATGCGATTTTTAGCCTATTTTATTCTTTTTCTTATTATATTTTATTTTTATTGCGAAATTAGTTTATTTAAACTGGTGATTTCTTTAATCGGTGTATGGCCAACCCTAATTTTTGTGATTGCTAAATTCATTCTTTGTTCTCAATTCGCTAAAAAACAAATTATAAAAAATGATCGATTTATGCAACAGGATGAGACGAATCTAAAGGGTATGAAACTGGAGAGTTTAAAAATTGAAACACTTTCAAATATTTTAACAACAGTTGGTGTTTGTCTTGTCACCCTTCCTGGTTTTGTAAGTGATATATTTGGGGGGATTTTATTAATTCCGTACGTAAAAAGGTATATAACCAAATCAATTTTAGAAAAAGTATTTAGTAAAACGGTTGTTGTTTCATCAAAAACAACAACCGTTAATCAGTTTGATGAATATATTGAAGGTGAATTTAGTCGTAAAGATGATGAATAAATAATCAATCGGTTATTTTTTTGGAATCTTTCTCTTGAAGAATATAAAAATATCCCCATGTAAAGCACACTATATTTTAAAATCATTAAATTATGATTTATTGTTAATAATCATTTGTTTACAAATTAGTGCTAGGAGATAACTAATGAAAATTCGTCCATTGCATGATCGTGTGATCATTAAACGCAAAGAAGTAGAATCAAAATCAGCTGGCGGTATTGTTTTAACGGGTTCAGCTGCGGGTAAATCAACACGTGGTGAAGTTTTAGCTGTTGGTAATGGTCGCATTTTAGAAAATGGTCAAGTTCAACCATTAGACGTTAAAGTTGGTGATATCGTTATTTTCAATGAAGGATATGGCGTTAAAACAGAAAAAATTGATAATGAAGAAGTGCTTATCTTATCTGAAAGCGATATTTTAGCCATTGTTGAAGCGTAATTGGCAAATAATTTTATTTATATACAGAATTTAGGAGAAATACAAAATGGCAGCTAAAGATGTAAAATTTGGTAATGACGCTCGCATTAAAATGCTAAAAGGCGTTAATGTATTAGCTGATGCAGTTAAAGTAACATTAGGTCCAAAAGGACGTAATGTCGTTTTAGATAAATCATTTGGTGCACCAACCATTACTAAAGACGGTGTGTCTGTTGCTCGTGAAATCGAATTAGAAGATAAATTCGAAAACATGGGTGCACAAATGGTTAAAGAAGTGGCTTCAAAAGCAAACGATGCCGCTGGTGACGGTACAACTACCGCAACAGTACTTGCACAAGCAATTGTTAACGAAGGTTTAAAAGCGGTCGCGGCTGGCATGAATCCAATGGATTTAAAACGTGGTATCGATAAAGCAGTTGTTGCCGCGGTTGAAGAGCTTAAAAAATTATCTTCACCTTGTGCAGATTCTAAAGCGATTGCTCAAGTAGGTACAATCTCTGCTAACTCAGATGAAACTGTTGGTACTTTAATTGCACAAGCAATGGAAAAAGTGGGTAAAGAAGGTGTTATCACTGTTGAAGACGGCACAGGTTTACAAGACGAACTTGATGTAGTTGAAGGTATGCAGTTCGATCGTGGTTATTTATCACCATACTTCATCAATAAACCAGAAACCGCAACAGTTGAATTAGATAGCCCATATATCTTATTAGTTGATAAAAAAATCTCTAATATCCGTGAATTATTACCGGTATTAGAAGCGGTTGCTAAAGCAGGTAAATCACTATTAATCATTGCTGAAGATGTTGAAGGCGAAGCATTAGCAACACTAGTTGTTAATACTATGCGTGGTATTGTTAAAGTTGCAGCAGTTAAAGCACCTGGTTTTGGTGATCGTCGTAAAGCTATGTTACAAGACATCGCTATTTTAACAGCTGGTACTGTAATTTCAGAAGAAATCGGTTTAGAGCTTGAAAAAGCGACTTTAGAAGATCTAGGTCAAGCTAAACGTGTTGTTATCAATAAAGACAACACCACTATCATCGACGGCGTTGGTGAAGAGTCTTTAATCAGTGCACGTGTTGAACAAATCCGTAAACAAATCGAAGAATCAACTTCTGATTACGATAAAGAAAAACTTCAAGAACGTGTAGCTAAATTAGCGGGTGGTGTTGCAGTAATTAAAGTTGGTGCAGCAACTGAAGTTGAAATGAAAGAGAAAAAAGCACGTGTTGAAGATGCATTACATGCAACTCGCGCAGCTGTTGAAGAAGGTGTGGTTGCCGGTGGTGGTGTTGCGTTAGTTCGTGCTGCATCTGCAATTTTAGACCTTAAAGGTGCAAACGAAGATCAAAACGTTGGTATTAAAGTTGCCCTTCGTGCAATGGAAGCGCCATTACGTCAAATCGTAACTAACTGTGGTGAAGAAGCATCTGTTGTGGTTAACGCAGTTAAAGGTGGCAAAGGTAACTATGGTTACAATGCTTCAACTGAAGAGTACGGCGATATGATCGCAATGGGTATCTTAGATCCAACTAAAGTAACTCGTAGCGCATTACAATATGCGGCATCTGTTGCTGGTCTTATGATCACAACTGAATGTATGGTTACTGATCTACCTAAAGATGATAAAGCTGATTTAGGTGCTGCTGCAGGTATGGGCGGCATGGGTGGAATGGGCGGAATGATGTAATTCCTCTCATCTACATACTAAAAGCATTAACTCGAATCACCCGCATCGTGCGGGTGATTTTTTTTGGTTATTTTTTAATTGTTTTTAAAGGTGTAAAACAAAGTTTTCGCTTGATGCGGATCTCATTTTGATAGAAAAAACAGCTACAACCCCACATACAATACCCTCACGATATCTTACCGAGATAACCTATCAAGCAGATGAATTTTATAATTTATAATAATTATATTGTCAAAAAGAGAGGTTGATTAGATAATAACGCGCTGAAAAGATGAGACTTATCTTTTTCAAGTAATGGAATTAATTATCCTGTTTTTAAATAAAAGGATAGATTTTAAAAAGGAAAAAACAATGAGCGTAGCTTCAAAGAAAAAATTAGCCACCACTGAACAAAGAGATTATTCTGCAAGACAACGTGAAAAAAATACTAAAGCAGAAAACCCGCAAGCAAATATTAAGGACAATACCTTTTTTAATGTCATTTTTTCAGATAGCCTCTCTTTAGAGCAAAAAGTAGAAGAAGTCACCCGCATATTAGCTTTCACTGACAACAAAGAAAATGATCGTGCCAAAATTCAAGAATTTGATGCGTTTAAGGAATACTTACAATCTATCTCAGAAGAGATGTCAAAACAGCGTATCGAAATGACCGATACAGAAGTGTTTGCTGAATTACAACGTGTTTATTCTGATTTTAATGATGATCTTAATGATTTTATTGAAAAAATAAAACCGCTTACCGAAATCACTGATGCACTTTATAACTTGCGCCAAAATGGTGAAACGCGTAATGCATTAGCAAAAATTAAAGCTGATCAACAATGGGATGCAGAAAAAGAGGCGCAACAAGCGCAATTAAACAACGAAATTCATGACAATCAAATACAAATCAAAAAACTTGAAGCTGACAATATTGAGCTTGAAAAAGAGAGATCGTTCTTCGGGCTAGGTCAAACCAAACCGGCAGCAAAAGCGAAAATCACCGCTAATGAACAAACAATAGCATTTTTAAAACAAGCTATCGAAAACAAGCGTAAGCAAATTGGCGAGATCGTAGCTGAAGTCAAACAGAATCATCAGCAGCGCACGCAATCAATTGATGTTGAAAAGCTTAAAGAATTACTGAATTTAACTTCCGATCAACACACCTTACGCCAAGCCGATATGGTTCAATCAGCACTAAAATTTGTCAATCAAGGCAAAGAGCGTTTTGGTGCTATCCGCAATCATCTGGAAAAAATGGTCAAGCAAATTGAGGGATTAAGTGATAATAATGGCAATATGATCCAAATCTACGCCATTATGAACGAAGCGACCAAACAAGTTGAAAAAGTTCACCGTGAACGCAGAGCAGAGCTTGAAAACAAAGACGTCGGCGACAATTTACTTGAGTCAATGAAACTTGATGAAGCAAGACGTAATTTAGATGAGCATATTGATACCGTATCAACAGCAACCGTTGATACCATGCAAACTTATGGTGAATTAACCACTGAAGCAATCAAAATACGTAATATGCAAGCGGCAACCAAAAAGCAAGTTGAAAGCGCAAGAGCAATGCACTCTCGCGGTATTGCATCGGTTGCATCACAACTAAGTGTCGTGGTCACAGCGGTTAACTCAGCGGCGATCAATGAAGCACAATCCATGGCAGGCAATACCCTCGCTGAAATGACACGTGTTACCAACGATATTGCGAAAAATGAAGCAATCCGCATCGCAACTGGCCGTGATGAAATCAATAATGATTTAGAAGCCATGTTACAAAACTTAGCAGAATTTGGTGATACCCAACGTGAAGCGACTGAAATCACCCGTTCAGCACTTGAAACAATGCGTGCTAATTTGGAAGAAATCGAAAAAATGTCTAAAGATGTTCAAGAAAACACCCGTGACTTTATTGCAGTAACCGGTGACGTTTTATCAGAAAAAACCGAAACCAAAAAAGAGAGCACGGGTACAACTTCGCCCTTTAAACTATAACAAAGGAATTATCAATGTATTTAGTTAGAGGACGCGAATATTTAGCGCAATATCCCAATTTTGCTTTAGTGGGAAGGGAGCATGATTTAGAAAGAATATCATCGATTCTTATACGAAAAACTTCAAACTCACTATTATTAACGGGTCCAGCAGGTGTAGGCGTTTCGGCGCTTACCCTTGGTTTACAAGCGGCAAAAAATAATCCGGACACACCATTTGACTTAATTGTCAAAAAACTGTTTTGGTTAAATAGTGATGCACTTTTTGCCAGTGGTGATAGCGCAAAAATTAATAACGAGTTTCAACGAATTTTAAAAAAATTAATGCAAACACCGGAATCGGTTTTAATCATAACCGACACGGCTAATTTTCTTGAAGCAGCACACAACACCGGCAACTCACACTTTATCAACGCTTTAAATAATGCGGATAAATCAGATAATTTCCAAGTTATTTTAGAAGTGCGTGATGATAAATTAAGCAGTGTTTTAAAAGCCAGCACCAATATGTCTGAGCTTTACACCCTTTATGATGTCAAAGAGCCGGCTGGAGATGATTTAAATGCAATTGTTAGTGTTGTTGCACAAGAGTTATCAGAGCACCATAAAATCGCAGTGGATGAAAAAGCCGTCATCGAGGCGATCCATTTAACAAGTAAATATCGTGACAGTTTAGGTTTAGGTGGCGCACAACCACAACGAGCAATTTCATTACTCGATCGTGCTTTTGCCAGCTACCGCCAATTAACCCATAAACAGCACCCTAAAATTACGGAATTAATGGAAAAAATCAGCCGTAGTTCTAATGAATCAGAAAAGCAAGAGCTGCAAAAGCAACTTGACCAGTGGCAACAAGATTGGCAAGAACTTAAATCAGAGATTAGCAAAACTTACCAATATCAACGTGATGCTGAAACAATGCGCTTTAAGTTGCAAGATGAGATCACTCAGTTAGAACAAGAAGAAGAGAATAACAAAAATTCAGAATCTTCTGCTATAAAAACCTTTGCCCAGTTAACTTCTGGTGGATTTGATTCACCCGCAGTGACCAAATTAAAAGAAAAAATTCGACAAATCGATGCCGAAATTGAACAAAATAACCAACAACATAAAAAACTGGTCACATTAGCTAACAAAGATTTACAGCTTAAGCGCCAGCAAGTGATCAGTGAATTTAGTAAAATTTCGGGTATTTCGGCCAATAAACTCGATGAAAATGAAATCGAAAACTTAATTCATCTTGAAGATCACCTATTATCACGCATCTTTGGGCAAGATAATATTGTTAAGCATGTCGCCAATTCGGTAAAAGTTGCGAAAGTGGATGCGCTTGAAGAGTCGGGTCCAGCCATGTCTTACTTATTCCTAGGTCCGTCCGGTGTAGGTAAAACCGAAATGGCCAAAGCGCTTGCGCTCTATGTATACGGAGACGAAAAATCGTTAATACGTTTTGACATGTCTGAATATATGGAAAAACATGCTGTGGCCAAATTGATCGGTGCACCACCAGGTTATGAAGGCTTTGAAGCAGGTGGAATTTTAACCAATTCAGTTAGAGCAAAACCTGTTGGTATTTATCTTTTCGATGAAATCGAAAAAGCACATCCGGATGTATTTAATATCTTTTTACAGATCTTATCGGACGGAAGATTAACCGACAACGTTGGTCGAACCGTTGATTTTTCCGATATCATGATCATCATGACATCTAACATCGGACAATCTTACTATTTAGATCCGGAACTGTCCGATGAAGTAGCTTGTCAATTGGCAACAAATGAACTCAATAATACTTACCGTTCAGAATTGCTTAACCGCTTTAACGGCCGAGAAAATATTCTTCACTTTAAACGCTTGCCGATGCAAATTATCGAAAAAATTATTCGCCGTGAAATCGATAAATTGAATCAAGCTTATCAGCCACGAGGCTATAGCATTGAAATGCAAGATACTTGTATCAGCGCATTTTGTCATGAACACTATGACATTATTCGTGGTGCACGAGGTTTACCGGGTTATATTAAAGCCAATATAAGACCATTTATTGTGAATCATATTTTACAAAACCCTCATGATCAGGGCGTATTTAAAGCGATTTATAATCAACAGACGCATAGTTTTGATATCGAATTTAGTAAAAAATAATACGGTATTTTACTTTGAGCAAATAGGTTGATTTATTGCTAAATCATACTTAAGCAAAGGGGGCTATATGCCCCCTTTTTTATTTCCTTATCCATCTGGTATCCTTTAAATAAAAGATTAATCATCAATTTGACTTTTAAACAAAGCAATAAAATCTTGACAAGAAGTTTCAGAAAATACCCACGTTTTAGTATAAAACACGAATCTTTGCTTTTTTTGAGGTACTTAACAATAGGATCACGGCAAAATCCAATCATCCCGACAAAACGAGCAATGTATGATTTAGTTTGTAGTTAAAGCGATAAATGTTTTGACAAGAAGTTTCAGAAAATACCCACGTTTTAGTATAAAACACGAATCTTTGCTTTTTTGAAATACTTAACAACATGATCACTGCAAAATCCAATCATCCTGACAAAACTAGCAATGTATGATTTGGTTTGTCGTTTAATCGATTAACGTTTGACAAGAAGTTTCAGAAAATACCTATGTTTTAGTATAAAAATAGTAACGGCAGATAATAATCTGCCGTCAATAAAAAACCGTCACTTCAACGGTAGACGGTTTTTCTCATTAGGATAGATGCTGATAAAGCGTTATCACACCAATTAAGATAAGGACTATTCCGCCGATTAGCTCAGCTTTTTTTCCAATAAAACAACCGATTTTTCGACCTAACAATAAACCAATTGTCACCATAATACAGGTCGCCAGACCAATCATTCCAGCGGCAAGATAGATATTAACACTGGCAAGCGCTAATCCAACCCCCACGGCAAAGGCATCAATACTGGTTGAGATAGCGGTAAAAATAAGCATTAAGAAAGATTTTTTTGACGATTGGGTGACTGACTCATCACAATTTTCATCATCTTCCTTAAAACTATTATAAATCATGCTAATACCTAAAAATAACATGACGGCAAAAACGACCCAATGATCCCACTTTTCAATATATTGCAGAGCAATATAGCCGATTAACCAACCCAATAAGGGGGTAATGGCTTCAATGACACCAAATAATAGTCCAACTTTTAATGCGCCAATAAAAGGCGTTGATTGGTAAGATGTGCCACGACATACCGCTACGGCAAATGCATCTGTAGACATGGCTAACGCCAATAACAAAATAGCCCAGAAACTCATGACATATACTCTGCTTCAAATGATATATTTTATATTTAATTTTTATTGTTTAATCAAAACTATTTTTTGGTTACTGAAAATAGGTAATTCGCCACTTTCGCATCCCCTTTTGTTCGGTAGAGTTCTGCGGTTTTTATTACGCTATCTCGACGGCTAGCATCGTATTTAAACAGTTGCTGAAACATTGAGTCAGCCGTTTTTTTATCGCCATTTTGAATCGCACAATATCCATATTGCTCATAAACATCCGCTTTCCAACTGTGCCGGTCGAAATCAAGCCCTTGCTGAAACTGTTGCTTGGCTTCTTGATAACGATTACGACCACATAAAAACGAGCCATAATGAACATGATATAAGCCATTACCCGGTTGCATTAAGGTAATGCGTTTATAAATCATCTCTGCTTCGTTATATTCACCAACATGCTGATCAAACATTGCCATAGCCAGCATAACCTGCGGATTATTCGGCGAGTATTGTGCGGCTAATTTCAGATTATAATGTGCGGCTTTGACGTTATCTTCTGATTCATCGGCTTTGGCCAAATACCCCAAGCCTAAACGCATTCGGGCTAGCGCCGCTTTTTCAGGATCAAACTCTTCATCATTTGTATTTTGACAACCCGCTAATAGCATGACCATTAAGCAACTTAATATCGGCACTAGTTTTTTCATGTTCAATTCCTTATATTCTGCTTTGTTATGCCGTTTGTTGAGCAAGATTTTGCTTTTTATAAAGCGTTCTTTTCGTGCGATCAACAACTTCACCGGCTAACTGACCACACGCCGCATCAATATCATCACCCCGTGTTTTACGGACAATAACGGTAAAACCATAGCCCATTAACGTTTTCATAAAACGGTCGATGCGGGTATTGGAACAACGGGAATAAGGCGCACCGGGGAACGGATTCCATGGGATTAAATTAATTTTACTCGGCACATTTTTTAGGAACTTAGCCAGTTCATGCGCATGCTCAACACTGTCATTAATTTGGTTAAGTAATACATACTCTATGGTGACCTTGCCATGGTTGGCATTGGAAGTCGCCAGATAGCGTAAGATAGAATCTCGCAGCATCGCCATATTATATTTTTGGTTGATTGGCATAATTTCGCTACGGATAGCATCATTAGGCGCATGCAGGGAAATGGCTAATGCCACATCAATCATACCAGCTAATTTATCTAAAGCCGGAACAACGCCGGACGTAGAAAGCGTGACTCGACGTTTTGATAAACCATAGCCAAAATCATCAAGCATGATTTCCATTGCTGGTGCCACATTCGATAAATTCAGTAACGGTTCGCCCATACCCATCATCACCACATTGGTAATCGGACGATCGGCCAATTTACCGGTTACTCCAATAGCATTTGACGCTCGCCAAACTTGGCCAATAATTTCAGAAACGGTTAAATTACGGTTAAAACCTTGCTGAGCGGTTGAGCAGAATTTACACTCTAACGCACAACCCACTTGTGATGAAACGCACAGTGTCGCTCTATCACGCTCAGGGATATACACGGATTCAATCATTTGGTTATTACCAACATCAAGCGCCCATTTAATGGTGCCGTCAGATGATCGTTGCTCCATTGCAATAGTTGGCGCTTTAATTTCTGCCAGCGTTTTTAACTGTTCACGTAATTTTTTATTGATATCGGTCATTTGATCAAAATCATCAATACCAAAATGATAGATCCATTTCATCACTTGGTCAGCTCTAAACGGTTTTTCTCCTAACGAGATAAAAAACTCACGCAATTGCTGCCGGGTAAAATTGAGCAAATTGATTTTTTCAGGCGTTGGATTGAGATCAAGGGTTTTGGTTGTGTCTGAACAATTTACAGACGTATTAGATGTTGCAGTTGTTAACATAAGGCCTCGTTTTTACACATTATGGCTATTTCAAATTTCAGGGAAAGGATTATACTGTTTTTCACCTATTGTGGCTAATAGAATATAATGGATAATATAAAATGATTAAGAAGGCGAGAGTTATAAAAATAATTTTTACTTCACTTTCAACATTAACCCCACTTTTATACACAACTTTCACTATGGCACAAACAATACCACTAAACAAACTTATCGGTCAGTTCGATGAAAAACAAGACAGTAATTTTGTTGCTTTAGATTCAACAATCTTACCGGTTAATAAAAAAGGCATGTATCTACAAAAGGAGCCGACAGAGCAACTGATTAAAGCTTATAACGATTTTAAGGCAGCACATCCCGATATTCCTTTTATTGTGGTTAGCGCAACACGCAATTACACCTATCAAAATGGCATTTGGCAACGTAAATGGGATGCGCTGGCAAAAAAGATAAATGATCCACAAAAAATTGCCCAAGAGATTTTGAAATTCTCTTCCATGCCCGGCACATCAAGACACCATTGGGGTACCGATATTGATATCACCAGTGTTTCATCAGACTATTTTAAAAATGATAAAAAAGGCATCATTTTATATAAATGGTTACAAGATAATTTAGCTAAATATGGATTTTGTCAGGCATTTAATGAAGGGCGTAAAGGTGGCTATCAACCCGAAGAGTGGCACTGGTCTTATAAACCGATTGCCAGCCAATATATTGCACAATATAAAGCGACATTAGAAACCAATCCGCAATCTATAATGCAATCGCTCAATTTTATCGGCCATGACAAAATTGAATTACAACGACTCATTAAAGAGTATGTGCTAACAGTTAATCAAGACTGCTATTAGTGTTTACGCCAGTAAGGTAATTTAATTGTCACCACTAACCCACCACCATCACGATTATTTGCTTGAATAGTACCGTTATGCATAATAACGGTCTTTCTGGCAATGGCAAGCCCCAGCCCATAACCTTTACCTAACTGAGCAGATTGAATACGAACAAACGGTTCAAAGATACTCGATAGTTTACTGGATTCAACGCCGGGTCCCCGATCTTTCACTTCAATTTGTAAGCACTTACCTGACTCTTTTAACGTCACTTCAACCGCTTGCCCGGGTTTGGAAAAACGAATCGCATTACGGATGATATTTTCAACTGCCCGACGGATCTGTTCTGAATTACCTTTCACAATTGAATGAGAAATAGGCGATAAATTAAAATAGACATTAATCAATTGATGATTGGCTTCGTAATTCGCATCGCTTATTACAACGCCAAGTAACTCTTTAAGATCAAAATATTCATCGGTACGATTATTCATCTCAGCACGAGAGTAGTTTAGGATTTCACCAATAAGCTGATCTAATCGTTCTGATTCTAACTCAATACGGGCTAATGCGGTGTCAATATTTTGTTTATTTTGCTGGGCTAGTCCAATGGCTAATTGCAAGCGAGCTAATGGCGTTCTAAGTTCATGTGACACATCATGCAATAGGGCTTGACGATCTGAAATTAAGATGTTGAGCTGCTCAACCATCATATCAAAATCTTTACCCAGTTCGCTTAATTCGTCACGTCGAGCTTTTAGTTTCTCAAATAATCGTACAGATAGATCGCCTTGAGAGACTCGAAAAAAGCCTTCCCTTAGTAGCTTCATCGGTCTGGTTAAGTTCCACGCTAAAAACAGACTAAATAGCAGCCCAACACAAATACCCATTAATACAATAGGTAGAGGCATGTTAAACAGTGCTTTTTTAACGTGATCATCCTTATCTTTATCTTCTTTAAATGACACCGTATAGAGCGTGCCGTCTGGCGCGATAGTGGTGCGTTGATAAACATAAGTTGGCGGTTCTAATTCATCAGTCAGAATATTGACTTGATCATTTTGCGGAGAAACTAACTTTATCGACAACAACGCCCGTTCACGCTCCGGTAAATGGGCGATAAAATTAAGTGTTTCATCTTCGCCAGCAACATGCAATAATTGCGCTATCATGTCGACTTTTGTCGGCATATGATTTAAAAATCGTTGATTTTTACTTTCTATATAGTAAGAAAAAGCAATCCAAGTAAATTGGAAAGTAAGATAAAAAATGACCCCAAATATAATGAGTATTTTTGTGAATAATCGACGATTCATAGCAAGCCTAATTGCAAATTAACGAATACGATAACCAACAGCCCGAATCGTTTCAATTGTGACATCATTTTGGGCGACTTGATGTAATTTTTGACGAATGTTACTGATATGAACATCGACACTACGATCATAGAGCTCACGTGCTCGTCCAAGTCCAATTTCTGAAAGCTCTTCTTTAGTAACCACTCGCTCACTATGTTTGACCAATAAAACCAACAAATTAAACTCGGTTGAGGTCAAATCAATGACTTTACCATTCCAGGTACAAAGTCGTTGAGGTAAATCTAACGTTAAGCCATTAAAATGATATTTTTTGTCATCAACCAATTCGACTGAACGTTCATCAAAACGACGTAACACAGCACGCAATCTGGCTAATAATTCACGTGGATAACATGGTTTAGGGATGTAATCATCAGCGCCTAACTCCAGTCCCAAAACGCGATCAATATTATCACCTTTAGCCGTTAACATAATAACTGGCATATTACATTGTTGACGAATACTTTTAAGGACATCAATACCATTAACATCCGGTAACATAACATCTAAAATTGCTGCACGATATTTACCTGAAAGTGCTTCATCAATACCATCTTTACCCAAATAAACACTTTTGATATTAAAACCTTCATTGGTCAAATATTCACTAAGCATCTGTGATAATTCAATATCATCATCAATTAATAAAATATTTATCATATATCGCCATTATTATTTAATTTTAGGTATTTACATTATTGCAATAATAAAAAAAAAGTCAGTCGGTTTTACTAAAATATTACATAATTTGAACGATTGCCGACGATTTAATTTACCTTGAAATAATGCAAATAAGTTTAAGATTTAATGTACGTTTTAGTCTATTTATGACTAAATAACATCGATAAATTAGTCATTAAATATTAACCACTATTGATAATATATTGACATTATTCAATTCTTGATCAACATAGACTAAAATAGTACGTTCATTGTCTGTTAAATGTTCTTCACCATCTAACATTACTTATGACTATATGGAGATAAAAAATGAAACAACAAGTAATGTTGCAACAATTAATTAAACTGGTGAAACATGAAGTTTTGCCGGCACTTGGTTGTACTGAGCCGATTTCACTTGCTTTAGCCGCCGCTTGCGCAGCTCGGCATATTGATAAAAACAGTATTGAAAAAATCGACGCTTTTGTTTCCCCCAATTTAATGAAAAACGGTATGGGCGTAACCGTACCCGGTACCGGTATGATTGGATTACCCATTGCCGCTGCAATAGGTGCGATTGGTGGCGATGCTGATGCCGGACTTGAGGTATTAAAAAATATTACAGATAACCAAATCACTCAAGCCAAAAATATGTTAGCAGACAACAAAATCACGGTACAAATTGCCAAAAGCAATAAAGCTATCTACTCTGAAGCGAATATCTATACCCACTCTGACCATGTTAAAGTCTGCATTGAAGATCAGCATACTAATGTGACGTTAATTGAAAAAAATGGTGAAACAATTTTTCAAGCCGATAACACCCGCCGATGTGAGTCAAAAAACGATATCATTCTTAAAAATATGTCGGTGAGGCTCATTTATGAATTTGCCAGTCAGGCTAACTTTGACGATATCAAATTTATCTTAGATTCAGCAAAATTAAATGATGCTTTATCACAAGAAGGGTTATCAAAAGCCTATGGTTTAAGTATTGCCACAACTTTACATCAACAAACCAAAACCGGTTTACTGGCAGATGATCTACTTTCTAAAGTGATAATTCGCACAACCGCCGCCTCGGATGCACGAATGGGCGGAGCAACACTGCCGGCGATGAGTAACTCCGGTTCGGGTAATCAAGGCATCACCGCCACAATGCCAGTCGTTGTGGTTGCTGATTATTCAAATGCAACGCCTGAACAGCTAGCTCGAGCCTTGATGTTATCGCATACGATTGCGATCTATATTCATAGCAAGTTCCCACCTTTATCGGCACTTTGTGCAGCGTCAACCGCTGCCATGGGGTCGGCAGCAGGTATGGCTTGGTTACTGGGTAAAGGGCAATATGAACCGGTTGATATGACGATTTGTAATATGATTGGTGATCTATCGGGCATCATTTGTGACGGCGCATCCAATAGCTGTGCGATGAAAGTTTCAACTTCGGTATCATCGGGTTTTAAAGCCGTTTTAATGGCGTTAAATCAAACCCGAGTCACCGGTAAAGAAGGCATTGTCTGTGATAGTGTGGAAACATCTATCAATAATTTAGGTGCAATAGTTAGCAATAGCATGAAAGTTATCGACAGCCAAATTATTGATATTATGTCGCATAAAGCTTAAATAATTTGGTTATTGCTAAAAGATTAAACTTTTAGCGCTTTTAATATAATCAATCAGCACATTTTTTAAAAAATATGCTGGACAATGTTATTTTTTATGCGTAATATTTCGTCCTGCTTCTTATGGTGGCTATAGCTCAGTTGGTAGAGCCCTGGATTGTGATTCCAGTTGTCGTGGGTTCGAGTCCCATTAGCCACCCCATTTATACGAAGCAAAAACATCTAACGGCGAGTAGCGCAGCTTGGTAGCGCAACTGGTTTGGGACCAGTGGGTCGGAGGTTCGAATCCTCTCTCGCCGACCAATTTTATATAAAAAAGCCTGCTCAACGAGTAGGCTTTTTTATTATCCGCTTTAGCTCTGTTATTCTCCGCAATAGCTTATAAACTGTCGCTTTATCGTATTTATTTAACGCACTATCTGCTGCTATTTTACCCCACTGCCAACCCTAATTAATATTCATTTAATTGATTTTATTATATTTCTCATAAAATTTGTGATCTCCCTTACACTTTTGGTACTTAAAATTGACAACATGTATTTTTTTATCTATTTTTTGAACTATATTATGTGATTTAAGATATATCTGGGAATTAAAAAAGCCCAGTAATTGGAGTGTGATCTTTGGAATATCGTGATATTGCGTCTAAAACCGATGTAGAAGAACAAATAAGAGCAAATCCTAAAATTATTAAGGAAAAATCGACTGAGCGAGGGCTTGCGGAATTTTTTAAGGTAAGCCGAACAACCGTCAGGAAAGCCTTGCATGATTTAGCGATGGAAAGTTATATTTTTCAAGCCGATAACCACATTCCGAATCACAACGTTTTTGAAATCAATATGCTAAAAATGTCTTCGTTTAGTGAAGAGATCCAAAAAGAAGAAAATGTTCAAATTGAAATAAAAGTATTGTCCAACCAAATTATAAAAATGCCCGCACAATTGCGTAGCTTTTTTGGATCCAACCAGCAATTAATTCGAATTATCCGACAACGTTTATTGGGCAACACTCCGCTTTCTTATGAAATCAATTATCTCCCTTCAGAAAAATTTACCGATTTAGAAAAACAGGACTTAAATAACGTTTCGCTCTATGAATACCTTAAAGAGCATTATCATTTTACCCCAAGCCATGGTCGGGAAGAGATCACTTACGAAGCAGCGACCGAAGATAAAGCACAGTATTTAGCTATTGCCGAAGGAACACCTATCTATAAAGTATCAAGTTACAGTTACGATAATAATTTCCAGCCATTTGAACATACCGATCAATATTTGATTGGCAACCGATTTCGCTATCACTTATCGGCCAAAAATATCTTCAATTATGAGGAAAAACATAAATGAAGCTATTTGAAAAAATTGCCGCTCAATTACTTGAGCAGATAAATACCGGACGATATGGCGTTGGTGCTGAGTTACCACCCGAAGGACAATTGCAAAAAGATTACAATGTAAGCCGAACAACTGTCCGTAAAGCAATAGATCGATTAGTCGATCAAAATATGGTGGTGAGGAAAAAAGGAGTGGGGCTGTTTGTTGCGCCAACGCTTTCGACCCAAAATATTTTAGAGATGACAGGCATCATTAAACCTTACATCTACCCCAATCATAAAAAAGTCATCAAAGAAGCTTACTTAAGGCAAGCAGGCGCATATTACAGCCAATTACTAAAAATAAAACCGGCTGAACTGGTCTATTACATTAGCTTCCTTGAAGTGGCAAAAAACAGTATCGTAAAAGCGATCTTTGTGCTGCCATTAAATAACTTTCCCGATTTTCAAATTTCAATTATCAAAGTGTTATCTGCGCTCGAAATCATCAATTCAGGCAAGAAAAAAGTCGATAAATTAGAACAAGATTTGCAACTGATTGTAGCCAACTCAGAGCTCGCCAAACAACTTCGAATCCAGATTAACGACCCATTATTTAAAATTTCTAATCACTATTTTGATACTAATAGCGAACCGATTGCCCTTGAGTATAAGTTTGCTAGTAATACCAAATATGTGGTCGATTTCACTTAGGAGGTACACCAATGATTAAATTGTTACGTGTTGATCATCGCTTATTGCATGGTCAAGTTGTTGTTTCATGGTTCGAAAGTATGGATGCAAACACGATATTAGTTGCTAATGACGTTGTCGCCACTGACGAACTACGTAAATCTGCGATTCGTTTGGCTAAGCCAGAGCATGCAAAATTAGTGATGAAATCTATCGATGACAGTATTGAGGCCATTAACTCAGGCGTTACGGATAAATATCAGATGCTAATTGTCGTTGAATCAGTAGCAGATGCTGAAAAATTAATCCGTGGCACGCAAGGCAAAATAACCAGCCTTAATTTAGGCGGTACTAAGCCACGTGAAGGCACAAAAAACTACTCTAAAACCATTAATTTAACCGATCTTGAAGCAGATTTACTGACCAAATTACAACAAGACGGTATTGATATCTACATTCAGCAAATTCCAAGCGAATCAAAGCAGAAATTTGAGAAATAGTTGAGAGGTACAAAATGAGTATCGAATTAACCGCAGTACTGTTAGCTTTGATTGCGATGTTAGCAAATGGTGAATACTTTTTAGGTTCATCAATGTTATCCAGACCGTTAGTGACTTGTACCTTAGCCGGTTTAGTCATGGGTGATATCACACAAGGCATTATTATTGGGGCAACGTTAGAATTAGCGTTTGTCGGATCGTTTTCAATCGGCGCATCCATTCCACCGGAAATAATTTCCGGCAGTGTTTTAGGTACCGCTTTTGCCATTGGTGCCGGTAAAAGTACCGAAATCGCCTTAGCACTGGGCATTCCAATTGCATCACTGGTTTTATTAGTCAAAAATTTATGTTTTCTTTTTATTCTTCCTTACTTTGTTCACAAAGCCGATAAATACGCCAGCGAAGGCAACGGCAAAGGAATGGATCGAATGAACATACTCGGTGGTTTCTTTTCAATCAATCTGCCAATTGGTTTAGTGGTTGGATTCTCCTACTTATTCGGTAGTTCAGCGGTCAATGGCTTATTAGAAATGATTCCTCGCTTTATTATCGATGGTTTAGGTATTGCAACCGGCTTATTACCGGCGTTCGGTTTTGCCATGTTAATGAAAATTATGATTAAAAAAACCAATGCTACCTTTTTTGTTCTAGGCTTTGCTTTAGCCGTGTATATGAAAGTGCCTGTTACTGGCGTGGCCATTTTTGGTGCCTGCCTAGCACTTATCTTGACCGGTTACTCCTCATTTAATGGAAAAAAAGGCGTAACAGAACAAGACAGTCAGAAGCTAACAACTAACACTGGCAACGTTTTAGGTGCACAGGAGATCGATTATGAAAACGAAGAATTCTAAATTAATAACCAATAAAGAATTAACCCGAACCTTTTGGCGCTCTTTCACCGCTGAATGGTCATGGAATTATGAACGGCAAATGAACTTAGGCTATGCCTATGCCATGCGCCCGGCTTTAGATAAAATTTATAGTGATAATCAAGTGGACCTTACCGATGCCTATCAACGCCACTTAGAATTTTATAATGTTACCCCTTGGCTAATTACCTTCCCTCTAGGCATCTGTATTGCCATGGAAGAACAAAATGCCACCGATAGTGAGTTTGATAAAAGTTCGATTAATGATGTCAAAATTGCGTTAATGGGGCCGTTAAGTGGTTTAGGTGACTCTTTCTTCTGGGGAACATTACGTGTTATTGCCACCGGCATTGGCACCTCTTTAGCGCTGGAAGGTAATATTTTAGGTCCATTGCTATTCTTGCTTATCTTTAATGTGCCGGCGATTTTAGCACGATATTTTGGCTTATTAATTGGCTACAACATTGGCGCTTCCTTTATTGAAAAAGTGCAAAAAACGGGCTTAATGGATAAATTGTCCTATGGCGCTTCAGTACTCGGGCTCTGTGTGGTCGGGGCTATGGTTGCCACCATGGTGACACTCAATATGCCATTGAAAATAGGTACCGGTGATGATTCGGCATCCTTACAAGATATTTTTGACGGCATTGTGCCACAGATCCTACCGTTACTCTTTACGCTATTTATGTTTGTATTGGTGAAAAAAGGTGTTAAAGCACATTGGATCCTTCTACTTATCGCCGCTATAGGCATTTTCGGTGCCTGGACTGGGTTATTAGGAAATTGAGGGATAAAACAATGAAAAGTATTGCTGATTATGTCGCATTAGAGCCGAAATATTATCAAGCTGTTTTAGATAATTATCAGACGTTATTTGCCGATCATATCGATTTAAGTCAAATAAAACAGCTTAATGCCATTGTCATTTTTGCCACCGGCTCCAGTGCTAATGCTGCTTATGGTGCAAGACCGATAATGAGCGAACTGTTGAAGATTCCTGTCTATATTGAAGATCCTTCAATGGCGGCTAATTACCTGCACTATAACGATCCAAATACACTCTATTTTGCCATTTCACAAGGTGGAGAGAGCTACTCAACCATTCATTTAGTTGAACAATTTATTCACCATAACAAGACGATATATAGCCTGACCAGCAATCCGCAAAGTCCTTTGTATCAAGTTAGCAATCACGTTTTATCTATGGGGATGCCGATTGAGGAAATGCCTTATGTCAGTGCCGGTTATAGTATCACCATTTTAGATTTGATCTTAATTAGCCTCATTATTGGGCAAAAAACCGAAACCATTAATCAAACCAAATTTGATGACTATATGAATCAGATTAAAACGATTACCCAATTATTACCACTAGTTATTGAGCGTTCACAGGCGTGGGTTAATCGCCTTGAAGATCAATATAATCAAGCTCAACGGGTAATATTGATCGGTTACGGTGCTACCTACGGGGTTGCAAGGGAAGGAGAAACTAAATTTACCGAAACCGTGCGCAACACAGCGTTGGGTAAAGAGCTCGAAGAGTATATGCATGGCCCTTATCTGGGTTTGCATAGCGATGATCATATCATTTTTATTGAACCGCAAGGGAAACTGGCGCAAAGAGCTGATTCCTTAAAAGTATTCTTAAATCAGTATGTGAAAAATGTTGTAACAATTTATGCACATCAACAAGACAACCTAACAGAAAATGACTTATGTCTAGGTGTCAGTTGTGATGAGCGATTAACTTCGCTGTTTATGACAATTCCTATTCACTTACTTAGCTATCAAGTATCACAGTTAAAAGGTCACAATCTGGAAAAATCAACATATCCGGAATTTGATGAAATTACTAAATCTAAAATTAAGAGGGTTAGAGCATGAGAAAATACGATGAAAAAAAAGAACTCGAGAGCATGAATGGTGCATTGGCACTTCGTCCACAAATCAATGAATTTATCGATAAAATTCATTCTCGTGGTTACAGCAATGTGTGCTGGTTAGGTATTGGCGGAACTTACGCTTCATCGATGCAAGCAGTTGTTCATATGAAAGAAAAATCAGCCATTGAAACCTTTATTCAACATGCTGCGGAATATCTGGTAACCGGCAATAAGCGTATAACCAAAGACACCTTAATTATCATCTCATCTGTTACAGGCTCTACCCAAGAAGTCGTTGCGGCTATTGATAAAATTCAACAAGAGGTCGGTGCAACGGTCTTAGCCTTTTTAGATAAAGCCGATTCACCATTAGGTAAAATGGCGCACCATGTGATTTCTTACCCAATGAATGAACAATTAAAATTCTTTATGGCCGCTGATCGCTTAATGTATTTGGCCGGCGAATACCCTGACTATGATGAATTTTATCAACAAATGGATCAACATTTTGCTAAAAATATCGTCGAAGTGGCGAAAAAAGCTGATGCATTCGGGCAAGAAGTCGCATTGAAACATCATAACGATGCGATGCACTATTTTGTCGGCGCTGGCAACCAATGGGGAGCGACGTATTCCCATGCGATGTGCTACTGGGAAGAGCAGCACTGGCTACGTTCAAAATCGATCGAGTCTGCTGAATTTTTCCATGGCACATTAGAAGTGATCGACCGTGATACGGCTGTAACCGTTTATGTTGGTGAAGATAGTCAACGTCCATTAAGTGAAAGAGTGGCAAAATTCTTACCGCAAATTTGTGGAAACTACACCATTATTGATACCAAAGACTATCCATTACCGGGTATATCAGAAAAATATCGTGGCCATTTATCACCGTTTGTGTTTAGAACGATAAATAACCGAATTGATGCTTATGTTGAACACTTAAATCGACATCCAATGACTATTCGTCGCTATTATCGTTGTCTGGATTATTAAGGAGTGCAACAATGGTTGCAGTATTAATTAGTACTCATGGACCAACGGCGCAAAGCTTGATCGTAAGTGCCGAGATGATTTGTGGTAAACAAACCTTATGTGAAGCAGTGCCCTTTTTAATGGGGCAATCGTTAGATGATTTTCAACAGCAGATTGAAAATCATTTAGCAAGCTTTGCCCAACAAGGCGAGGCCATATTGTGTTTGGTGGATTTAAAAGGCGGAACGCCTTTTAATACCACAGCGCAGCTTATGGCAAGTTATCCCAATCTCGAAATTATCACGGGTGTGAATATCCCTATGTTATTAGCGACTTTTATGCTCAGAGAACAATTGCAGCTAGATGATTTATTACCGGAAGTAATCAAAGCATCAATGGAAGGTATTGAGCAAATTAATATCGCATCAATGACAACCAATTCCGATCAAGATGAGGATTTTTAGCACATAGCTATCGCTCAAGATAAGTCGTCTATATAAGTAAGGCAAACTGGTTTTAAAACACTCAAAACCGCTGCCTTGCTTATCAAGCACTTAATAAACTCATTGATTTAGCTGTTTAATATAACGCCATGTTATTTTGTTATACCCTGTAGAAATAATTCTTATCTTACTTTGTTTTATCAAGATATTTTGTTTTAATAGTAAAAAATATATCTCAATATAACATCTACTTTTTGGAAATAAATTATGAAAAATGTTGGTTTTGTCGGTTGGCGTGGAATGGTGGGATCTGTTCTGATGCAACGTATGGTTGAAGAGCATGATTTTGATTATATCAATCCGGTTTTCTTTTCTACATCTCAAGCAGGTCAAGCTGCACCTACATTTGGAGGTAAAACCGGGACATTACAAAGTGCCGATAATATTGATGCGCTAAAAGCATTAGATATTATTGTTACCTGTCAAGGTGGTGATTACACCTCAGAGATTTACGCCAAACTTCGTGCAACCGGTTGGCAAGGCTATTGGATTGATGCCGCTTCAACACTTCGAATGGAAGATGATGCCATCATTGTGCTTGATCCGGTAAATAAAGCTAACATTCATACAGCATTGGATCAGGGCTTCAAAACTTTTGTTGGTGGTAACTGTACTGTCAGCTTAATGCTTATGTCGCTCGGTGGCTTATTTGCTGAAAATTTAGTTGATTGGATTTCTGTTTCAACTTATCAAGCCGCTTCCGGCGGTGGTGCTCGCCATATGCGTGAACTGTTAACACAAATGGGCATGTTACATGCTGAAGTTGCGAAAGAGTTACAAGATCCTAATTCATCAATTTTAGAGATTGAACGTAAAGTGACGCAAAAAATGCGTGACGGCAGCTTACCGACCGATAACTTTGGTGTGCCGTTAGCCGGCAGTTTAATCCCATGGATTGATAAAGCGTTAGACAATGGTCAAAGTAAAGAAGAGTGGAAAGGTCAAGCTGAAACCAACAAGATTTTAGGCACCAGCCAAATTATTCCGGTTGACGGCTTGTGCGTTCGTATCGGCGCATTACGCTGCCATAGCCAAGCCTTTACAAT
This sequence comes from Gilliamella sp. B3892, assembly GCF_026536305.1. NCBI lineage: Bacteria > Pseudomonadati > Pseudomonadota > Gammaproteobacteria > Orbales > Orbaceae > Gilliamella > Gilliamella sp. B3892. The sequence continues at coordinate 57,312 of NZ_JAFNOK010000006.1, read as the reverse complement.
CAAGCTGAAGAAAGATATCAGCGTGCCTGAAATTGAACAATTACTCGCTGGGCATAATGATTGGGTGAAAGTGGTACCAAATGATCGCCAGTTATCGATGCAAGAACTCACTCCGGCTGCTGTTACCGGAACATTAACAACGCCGGTTGGTCGTTTACGTAAATTGAATATGGGCAAAGATTTCTTATCTGCCTTTACCGTTGGCGATCAGCTATTATGGGGCGCCGCTGAGCCGTTAAGAAGAATGTTACGCATTTTAGCCTAATTGACAAAGCCCGAATCATCGGGCTTTTTAGTCACCAAAATCTATTTAATTATAGTCATCAAACAACGTCATTAATAACGAACCATTAAACAGCGCTTGTTGAATTAAGGCAAATGCACCAATAGCCGATCGGTCATTGAGCGATGAGCAGTTAATGGTAAGATTCTTTCTTAAATCCTCTAAACTTAGCGCATTTAAAGCACTATTGACGGCACTTAAAAGGATTTGCGGTGATTTGGTTAGCTCACCGGCTAACACTATGCGTTGTGGATTAAAAATATTCACCATAATTGCCACAGCTCGACCAAGATTTTCGCCGGCATCTTTGACTAATTTTATTGCCAGCTCATCGCCTTGATTAGCACACTGACAAATGTTAGCAATATGACACGCATCAAGAGTGAGTTTGGTTGGATAACCTTGTTCTATCATCTGTATGGCACGGCGTTCGATCGCATCGTTTACAACTCGATTTTCCAGACAACCGAAATTACCACAATGACAACGCTCACCCAATGCATCAACTTGAATATGACCAACTTCACAAGCGCTCTGATTATGGTTGGTTAAAAGTTGTTGATTAACAATAACGCCCGAACCCACACCGCGATGAACACGAATCAATATTGAGTCTTCAACATCTTGAGTTGAACCAAAGTAGCTTTCTGCCAGTGCTAAGCTTTGAATATCGTTGCCTAAATAAATGGTCACATTAAACTCTTTTCGCAACACTTCAGCTAGCGGCCATGCTTTAACTTGAATATGAGGGGTATAACGAACGATGCCTCGCTGTGAGTCAATCAAGCCAGGTAATACAACTGATATAGCAACCAGTCGTTTAATTTTTTTACTGTGGTTTTCAATAAACTGTTTAAGTAAGCTAATTAAATATTGTTGTACTTCTTGCTCTGTGAAAATTGTCAGCGGATGCACTTCTGACATCAACGAGCGGCCACCTAAGTCATAAAGTTCAATGGTGATATGCGAACGGCTTAACTGCACACCGATTGTTTGATAGTAACTAAATTTTGCCTGTATCGAAACAGCCGGGCGTCCACCAGTTGATTGTTGCGCATCAACTTCTTTGATCAGTTTATTTTTAAGAAGTTGACGAGTAATTTTGGTAATACTTGCGGGTGCCAGCTGACTGACTTCGGCTAATTGAATGCGTGATAGTGGTGCTTGCTGAACAATCAAACGATAAATAATTGCATAATTTAACTGTTTGATTAGCTCAGCATTACCCACTAAGTTCAGATAATTAAATGTCATATATTATCTCAATATTTTCTTAATTATCTGATATTCTAACGGCTCATCTCTCCATTAACAACCGTTTTAAGTACAGTAAAATCCGGATTAAAAATAACTAAGTTGGCAATTTTGCTTTCAGTTATGGTACCGAGTTGTTTATCAACACCTATTGCTTTAGCAGGATAAAGGGTTGCCATTCTTAATGCTTCATCCAATGCGATACCGACATACTGCACCGCATTTTTTACCGCTTCAATCATGGTTAAGGCCGAGCCACCTAGCGTACCATTTTCATCAATACAGCGACCGTCTTTATAATAAATCGTTTTACCGGCAAATACGCCCGATTCTAAGTTTGAACCGGCAAGCAACATCGCATCGGTAATTAATATTAAGTGATCTTGTTTGATTTTATGGCTATTACGAATGTTTGCCCAACTCACATGTTGACCATCAGCGATAATCCCAACATACACTTCAGGTTCATCATAAATTGCACCAACAACGCCCGGTTCACGCCCGGTAATATAAGGCATAGCATTAAATAAATGGGTGCCTAAACGAATACCGTCATTAAAACCACGACGACAGTCATCATAATGTCCATTTGAGTGCCCAACCGATACATGAATACCAGCTTTAACAAGTTGCTTGATAAAATGACTTTCAACCCGTTCCGGCGCTAAAGTAATGACTTTAATAACATCGGCATTTTCACAAAGAAAATCTATCATTTGCTGTGAAGGTTTACGAATAATATTTTGGTCATGAATCCCTTTCTTTTCAGGATTGATATAAGGGCCTTCAAGGTGTAATCCTAACGCTTGATTCGGATGCGTGGCTAAATATTCCCGCATAACTTTAACCGCTTTAATCATAAACTCATCAGTTGAAGTGATCAGTGTCGGTAAATAGCTTGTGCAACCATAAACAAGGTTGGTCGCTTGCATCGCTTCTAATGTTTCAACGCTTAAGGCATCAAGCGTTTCATTAAATTGGACTCCCCCACAACCATTTACTTGGATATCAATAAAACCGGGTGCAACAATTGCGCCTTGTAGATTTTCAACAGTAATATCGGTAGGTAGTTCATTTTGTTTACAGACTTTGGCAATCTTATCGCCGTCGATAACAACGGCGTGATTTTCAAGAATCTCATAACCAGTATAAATACGACAATTGGTTAATGCGTACATTGAGTTATCCTTTATAAAACGGTCACTTTAAGATTATCAGCTTCCATTTGTTTAAAATATTTTAGTGTCTTGACTTTAAGATCATCAGTGCTTGGCTCATCACAAACAATGATTGATGCAGGATGCATTTGTAGTGCGGTGACTGTCCACAAGTGGTTAATTGATCCTTCAACACCCGCTTGTAAAGCTAAGCTTTTATTATGTCCACAAACTAATAAAATGACCTCTTGCGCATCCATTAACGTTGCAACACCAATTGTTAGCGCATGTTTAGGCACTTGATCTTTGTCATTATCAAAGAAACGCGAATTCGCAATGCGAGTATCATCTGTTAAGGTTTTGATACGGGTACGGGAGCAAAGTGAAGAGCCGGGTTCATTAAATGCAATATGCCCATCTTGACCAACACCACCAACAAAGATATTAATTTTACCATAGGCTTTAATTTTTTCTTCATATTGACGACATTCGGCATCGATATCTGGTGCATTTCCGTTTAATATATGAATGTTGTTTTTATCAATATCAATATGGTCAAAGAAATTTTCATGCATAAAAGTATGATAACTTTGTGGATGATCTTCTGGCAAGCCCACATATTCATCCATATTAAAAGTCACAACGTGTTTGAAACTCACTTTACCTGCTTGATACTGTTTAATTAATTGTTGATACATGACCAAAGGAGAGCTTCCGGTTGGCAAACCTAACAAAAACGGACGATCTGCTGTCGGGTTGAATTGGTTAATTTTATTAACAATACGCTGAGCAACCCAAGCGCCTACTTCTTGGGCATTTTCTAAAGGAATGAGTCTCATGGGGGAATACCTCTTTTGATATAATTAAATAACTTCTTTTTTTTTAATGTAAAATATGTTGTCTGTATTCTACTATATTAATGTATTTAAGCAAAAAAAATCGTGACAAAAATCACAAAAAATGAATAATTAATTTGCGAAGTAAAATAATATAGAGTCAAATAGTAAATGATTTACTACAATTACTGAAAAAAGTGAAATTTCATTATTTTTCAAGTAACTCCCAAATAAATATATGAGGTAAAAATATGGGAATTTTAGCTTATTTGCAACGTATCGGGCGCTCATTAATGGTGCCTGTCGCAGTATTACCTGCCGCCGCAATACTATTAGGCATTGGATATTGGATTGATCCAAATGGCTGGGGACAAAATAGTATTATTGCTGCCTTTTTAATAAAATCTGGTGGTGCAATTATTGAAAACATGCCAATCCTATTTGCAATAGGTGTTGCTTATGGTATGTCTAAAGATAAAGATGGTGCAGCTGCATTATCTGGATTAGTCGGTTTTTTAGTTGTCACAACATTACTTTCACCAAGTTCTATTGCATTATTTAATGGTATTGATACTAGTATTGATGGTTGGGAATCACAAATCCCCCCTGCATTTAAAAAAATTAATAATCAGTTTGTTGGTATTTTAGTTGGTATTATTGCAGCTGAATTATATAACCGATTCAGTTCTGTTGAATTACATAAAGCGTTAGCTTTTTTTAGTGGTAAACGATTAGTTCCCATTATTGTTTCTATCGTTATGCTATTAGTTTCTGCTGTTTTATATTTTATATGGCCATCTATTTATGATGCATTAGTTGCTTTTGGTAAATACATTAAAGATTTAGGCTCTATTGGGGCGGGTATTTATGGCTTCTTTAACCGTTTGTTAATTCCGGTCGGCTTACACCACGCACTTAACTCGGTATTTTGGTTTGATGTGGCTGGCATCAATGATATACCAACTTTCCTTGGTGGACAAAAATCAATTGATGCTGGATTAGCAACCATTGGTATCACCGGTCGCTATCAAGCAGGATTTTTCCCAATTATGATGTTTGGTTTACCGGGCGCAGCATTAGCCATGTATCATACAGCTAAAAAAGGCAATAAAGATAAAACCGCATCGATCATGTTAGCCGCTTCATTTGCAGCATTTTTCACTGGGGTTACTGAACCTTTAGAATTTGCTTTTATGTTTGTAGCACCTGTACTTTATGTGATCCATGCTATTTTAACTGGAATTTCACTATTTATCGCTGCAACCATGCAATGGATAGCTGGCTTTGGCTTTAGTGCAGGTTTAATCGATATGCTGTTATCCAGCCGCAATCCTTTAGCTATACATTGGTATATGCTTATTCTTCAAGGCATCGTATTTTTCTTTGTATATTATATTGTGTTCCGTTTTGTTATTGTTAAATTCAATCTTAAAACTCCGGGGCGTGAAGACGATGTGAGCGATACTTCAGCTGAAGAGAATGTACCAGCTGTAGGCGACACTTCTAAGCTTGCTGAACAATATTTAGCTATCGTTGGTGGTAAAGAAAATCTAACTAATATTGATGCTTGTATCACACGTTTACGTTTGAATGTTCATGACTCAGATTTAGTCGACGAACAAGCGGCAAAAGCGCTTGGTGCAATGGCGGTGATTAAGCTAGGTAAAACCGGCGTACAAATCGTTGTTGGTCAGCAAGCAGAGAAAATTGCCGATCAGATGAAACAACTAGTTTAATTTATTATAACTATAACATTTGATTGATTTTGCCCACTCTATTCGCTTAACTTTAAATAGGGTGGGCTTTTTTATCTAACCAGCCCACAAAAATTCATTGTACCTTTGTAAATATTTACCGTTGGTAAAATCGCTTGCGACTGTTTTAATTTATTTAGTCAGTATAGAGGTTGCAGATCAAATCCGGTTTTCAATATAAATATCAATTAGAAACGTAAAATCATATCTTGCTTAGCAAGTAGTTGATTTAACGTTGACCTATCAATAATTTGAGTGGGAATATTTAACGTAATATCAGTTAGATGCTCTGCTTTAAGTGAAGATTGGTCTACATAAACATCTTCAATATCATAAAGTTCAAGCATATTAAATGTCGCAATATAATCACGCATCAAAATTTGTTCAGGCGATTGATTTGTCAATAAATGAAAGATACCACTATCGATAAATATAACCGATATATGGTTAATTGCAGACAGGGCTAAGGCGGCATCAAGTGCTTCTCTGCCTTTAGCGTTACCATGAGGTGGCGAGCTAATAATGATTGCAACGTTTTTCATTGAATATGACCTTAACCTAAAATTGAATCATACGATCTGATTCGGCTATTGATTCGCCCAGTTCGCCAAGTCCGGTTAATTCAAAATAGTCAGCAAGATTATCTTCAGTAATACCTCGCCGTTGTGCAGCAGCAACACAAACCGTTAATCGAATAGCGTATTTTTTTGCTAATTGTTGCCATGCGTTAACTAAATCAAACTCATCACTAGCTGGATCGGTACAACGGTTTGCGTTGTAACAACCATCTGCATAAAAAAAGATATTTTCAATGCGGTGTGGAGTATGAGCCAGTAGAGCTTGTGCAAATTGATAAGCACAATAAGCTGATTGGGTCCCATAAGCAGGACCCAAAATGACAAGTGTATAGTTTAAAGCGTTAACCAAATTCGTTAACCACGGGTTATTGTTGTGGTTCAGCTGAAGGTTTTACTTTTTCTTCATGCCCTAACGGTTGAATGCTTTGCTGAGAATCATCGCCATCAATGCCGAGTAATTCAACTTCAAATACAAGTGTCGATGCTGGTCCGATACCCGGTTTGTCTCCTTGACCACCCCGTTTTTGATCGCCATAAGCTAATTCAGGTGGAACAACTAACTTAATTTTACCGCCAACGCCAATTAATTGAATGCCTTCAGTCCAACCACTAATTACCGCTTTTAATGGGAATGTTGCCGTTTCGCCATGATCATAAGAACTATCAAATTTCTGACCGTTGGTTAATGTTCCTACATAGTGAACAATTACGCTATCATCAGCGGTTGGATGACGCCCATTGCCTTCTTTAATAATTTGGTAAAGTAATCCAGACTTAGTTTGATTTACACCTTTTTGTTTAGCAAATTCTTGACGGAATTTTTCACCAGCGGCGGTATTGTCAGTTTTTTCTTTTTCAAAACGTGCTTTGCTCTCTTTTTCAACACGTTCACGAAATGCGTTTAACGTTTTTTTAATTTCATCTTCTGAAAGTTGTGATGCGCCACGATAGGTTTCTTCAAAACCACCGATTAAATATTCTAAATCTGTTTGAATTTCGTTTTGGTCTAAATTATCTTTCATATAGGTTGCAAAAGAGGAGCCTAACGCATAAGACTCTTTTTGTGCATCAGTCGAAATGGTAAGTTTGCCAGTAGATGCATTTTCGTTTTCATTACAGCCGGCTAATGCAAATACCATTGCACTACTTATTAAAGTCATTTTAATCAATGATTTCATTTTACTTCTCCGAGTTAAATGGTTTTTTGTTATTATTCACAACATTATATATGAATTAAAACTTTATAAAATAATATTTACAAATCATTTATTTAAATACCAGATACCAATATTATTTCCAGCGATTTAATCAATCAAAGCCTTGTGGTTGAAATCATCCTTGAGTGATAGCGGGATCCTCAGTTATAATGTTCAAAATTTATTGAAAATAATATATAAGGATAGCTATTTTGACTACCGAACTTAATACCCTTGATATTGAAGAAATCATCAGTTTATTACCTCACCGTTATCCATTTCTAATGGTTGATCGTGTTATTAGTTATGAAAAAGGTAAAACATTAAAAGCCATTAAAAATGTTACGGTTAATGAGCCATTCTTTCAGGGTCACTTCCCAAATAAACCTATTTTCCCGGGTGTTTTAATTTTAGAAGCCATGGCTCAAGCAACCGGAATTTTAGCCTTTAAAAGTATTGAAGAGCTTTCACCAGGCCAGCTTTATTACTTTGCTTCAATTGATAAAGCACGTTTTAAACGCCCGGTTGTGCCAGGTGATCAGCTTATGCTTGATGTGGAATATATTAAAGAGCGTCGTGGTATTGCCTTGTTCCATGGAGTTGCAACTGTTGACGGTAAGTTAGTTTGTGAAGCCGAAATGATGTGTGCTCGTAAATAACTTCGATTTAAAGATATCCCAAAACAGTATTAAGGAACGGTTATGGCAGCAGAAATACATCCAAGTTCAGTGATAGAAAAAGGGGCAAAAATTGGCAATAATGTCAAAATTGGGCCTTTTTGTTATATCGGTGAAAATGTTGAAATTGGTGATGGGACTTTTTTAAAATCGCATGTGGTTATTAATGGTCATACTCAAATTGGTAAAGATAATCAAATCTATCAATTTGCTTCCATTGGCGAAGTTAACCAAGACTTAAAATATCGTGGCGAACCAACTCGGACTATTATTGGCGATCGTAATTTGATTCGTGAAAGTGTGACAATTCATCGTGGCACGGTTCAAGGTGGCGAATTAACACGTATCGGTAACGATAATTTACTGATGATTAACGCCCATGTTGCTCACGATTGTATTATTGGTGATCATTGCATCTTAGCGAATAATGCCACCCTTGGTGGGCATGTTCATTTAGATGATCATGTAATTATTGGTGGTATGACAGCTGTACATCAATTTTGTGTGATTGGATCACATGTTATGGTGGGTGGCTGTTCTGGCGTTGCACAAGATGTTCCCCCTTACGTCATTGCACAAGGTAATCATGCAACACCACATGGCGTAAATTACGAAGGTCTAAAACGTCGTGGTTTTAGTAAAGATGCGTTGCAAGCAATACGCAACAGCTATAAGGCACTTTATCGAAATGGATTAAGTTTTGATGATGCCAAAGCTGAAATTGAGATAATTGCCAAACATCATCCCGAAGCGCAACTTTTTGTCGACTTTTTTAGCCGCTCAACACGTGGCATTATTCGTTAATGACCAATAAACCGTTAACTATCGCTTTAGTCGCCGGAGAAACCTCTGGCGATATCCTCGGTGCAGGTTTAATCCGTTCTCTTAAACAACATCATCCTAATATTCATTTCGTCGGTATTGCCGGCCCTTTAATGCAAGCGCAAGGCTGTCAAGCATGGTATGAAATGGATGAATTATCGGTAATGGGTATTGTTGAAGTATTAGGGAGATTACGCCGTATTTTAGCTATTCGCAAGGATATCACTAAACGATTAATTGCGCTTAAGCCGGATATCTTTATCGGTATTGATGCACCTGATTTTAATCTTTCTTTAGAAGGAAAATTAAAACAAGCGGGCATTAAAACAATTCATTACGTTAGTCCGTCAGTTTGGGCTTGGAAACAAAAACGTGTTTTTAAAATTAAACGTAATACCAATTTAATACTGGCATTTTTACCCTTTGAAAAAGCTTTCTATGATAAGTTTGACGTGCCTTGTCGCTTTATTGGTCACAAAATGGCAGATGATATCCCGCTTGAGCCAGATCAAATCGCAATGCGTCAACAATTAGGTATTGCCCCTACTGGCCGCTGTTTAGCTTTACTGCCCGGTAGTCGCCATACTGAAGTGACCTTATTGTCAGCCCCATTTTTACAAGCTGCCCAGCTATTGCGTGAGCGTTATCCTGATCTACATATTGTTGTACCGTTAGTGAATGCTAAAAGGCGACAGGAGTTTGAGCAGATAAAAGCCCAAATAGCGCCACAACTTGAAGTACAATTACTCGATGGTCATGCTCGTGAAGCGATGATTGCCAGTAATGCAGCCATATTAGCCTCCGGAACGGTGGCTTTAGAGTGTATGCTAGCTAAGTGCCCAATGGTGGTGGGTTATAAAATGAAACCTTTCACTTTTTGGTTAGCTAAAAAACTGATCAAAACACCTTATGTTTCGTTACCCAATATTTTAGCGGGTAAACAGATTGTGCCGGAACTATTACAACATGATTGTACCCCAGAAAATATTGCCAACCATATTATTCCTTATTTAGAAAGCGATAATGCCGATTTGAAAAATACATTCTTATCTTTACATAAGCAAATTCGTTGTAATGCTGATGAACAAGCAGCCCAAGCTGTACTTGATGTATTAGAGGATTCCCCTTGTTGTTAGAATTTACCTACCCTGATGCCACTTTAATTGCCGGAGTTGATGAAGTTGGACGAGGCCCACTTTGTGGTGATGTTGTTACTGCTGCTGTGATTTTAAATCCAAATAAACCGATAGAGGGATTAACCGATTCTAAAAAGCTGACAGAAAAAAAACGTGAAGCTTTATTTGATATTATCAAGCAAAATGCATTAGCGTGGAGTGTTGCTCGGGCATCAGTCGATGAGATTGATAAGCTTAATATTCTTCATGCCACTATGCTGGCTATGCAACGGGCGGTGTCTGGTTTAAAAATCAAACCCAATTATGTTTTAGTGGATGGCAATCGTTGTCCTGAATTTGGTATTCAAACACAAGCTGTCGTTAAAGGCGATTTACTTGTTGCTGAAATTAGCGCTGCGTCGATTCTTGCGAAAGTGACTCGTGATCGTGAAATGGTTGAATTAGACAAATTATATCCACAATATGGGCTGGCACAGCATAAAGGTTATCCAACCAAATCTCATTTGGTTGCAATTGAAACGCATGGCGTGAATCACTTATACCGAAAAAGCTTTGCGCCAATTAAAAAGCTACTCATGCTGTAAGCTTACCTGCGCGGATAACAGTGATAAATAGTGTGAATGAAACATCGAAGCGAGTGAAAGGACGGTTTGTTGCTAGGCTATCTTATTACCATAGCCTTCGTTTGATTTTTGTTTTACTACTAGTAAGTGACAGCTTAAAATCTTTAATTAATCATAATAATACAAAATAAAACAGCCACTTAAATATAGTTTTAAATAGCTGTTAGTCGTCTTTAAATAACTAATCCCGATTGCTGAAAATCGATGTCGATTTTGTTTTGTACATAAATTTACTCGCTCGAGCAAAACGGATCGTTTTGAAAATACCGAGTAAACTTGCTTGATGCATTCGATATAACAATCGATGAATAATTAGCGCAAACCACCCTTTTACACTCATTTCACTCTTGCCACCTAGCTTAATCACGCCTTGCGCTGTATCGTGCAACGAGATAATAGTACCATTATCAGTATATTTAAATGATTTTAATGGTTGATTATTCAGTAGATTAACGATGTTTTCATAACAAATTTTTGCCATTTGGTGTGCCGCTTGCGCAGTAGGTGGTGAAGCACGACCGCTTTCCTGCATTGCATAAGCACAATCACCAATCACAAAAATGCTATCATCGCGGGTCGTTTGTAATGTTGGTTTAACCACTAATTGGTTAGAGCGACTCGATTCTAAGCCTGCAATCTCTTTTAAATAATCTGGCGCTTTAACCCCGGCTGTCCAAATCATAATATCGGCTTTTATCGTTTGACCGTCTTTTGGATAAAAACCATCACTTTCAGCCTTCGTAATCATCGTTTTAGTTAACACGTGAATTCCACGGCTTTCTAAAGTTTTAGTGATACTTAATGCAGTAGTTTCAGGTAGGGCTGGTAAAATGCGATCGGTAGCTTCAATGACGGATACATCCAAAAGATCTGAACACATCTTATTACGACCACAAGCACCAAAAGTTTCAACCATGTGTGGTAATTCGGAGGCTAATTCAACACCGGTTGCCCCACCACCAACAATGGCAATACGGATTTTTTCTTGCTCAGTGGAATCTTTGTCATCAATGATCGAACAAAAACGAGTGAATTTTGATACTAAGGTTTCACGTAATTTGATTGCCGCATTTTGGTCATCTAAAAAGATACAGTGCTCTTTCACGCCCGGCGTACCAAAATCATTGGACGTACTACCAATAGCCACTACTAAAATATCATAATCGATAGTATCAGTTTGATTGTTAATATCAGTAATTTTGATCTGTTTATGGTCACGATCAAGATCGGTGAAGGTACCTTGAGTGAATTGAAAATAGTGTTGTTGCCCTTGGGATGCATAATAAATATTATCAACTTGCTCATCAAGCCCCCCTGTTGCAACTTCATGTAACAAAGGTTTCCAAAGATGATAACTATTTTTATCAATTAAAGTAATTTGCGCTTTATTGTGTTTACCTAATTTATCACCAAGGTCTGTGGCTAGCTCTAAACCGCCTGCTCCGCCACCAATAATAACTATTTTTTCCATATTACAAACCCTATAATTTTCAATTAAAAAATATCATACTAAATAAGTAGGTTTTTATCTATTTCTTTTGACTGATAATATTCATAAATAAAATCTATTAAAATGTTGGTTTACAATTATTGAAATTTATTTAATGCTCACATAGAATAACTAAAATGTATTAGATGTTAATAGTACCAATATATTCTTTTTTGCCACATAAATGTAGCTTTCATTGTTTAAATAAAGCACTATTCGTATGGTATAATAATCATAACTGACGTATATTGAATCAATCTTACATACAATTTTCCTAGTTCTTTAGGCCTTATCTAATTATTGTCACTTATACAAATTTATGAATAAAAAAACTTTTATTATAATTGCATTAATTGTTATTCTGATTTCGATGACAATTTTAATACGTGCTCACAACAGCCAGCTTATATTGCAGGGCGAAGTTGATGCGCCTAATGTTAGCATTGCCTCAAAAGCTAAAGGGCGAGTACAACTGATCCATGTTAATCGTGGTGATGATGTTAAGCAAAACGATATTTTAATTACACTCGATAGTCCCGAACTTTTAGCGCAAGTTAGAGCCGCTGAAGCAGCCCGGGATCAAGCACAAGCGCAGGTAGAACTTTCTAAGCATGGTACCCGTGAAGAAAGTATGCGCTATTATGAGGCTTTAGTTGAACAGGCTAAAGTTGCTTATGATAATGCAAATCGAGAGTATAACCGTAATAAAGCCCTTTCTACTAAGGGGTTTGTGTCACAATCGGTGTTAGATAGTGCATTAAAAACCCGCGATGCTGCCTTTCAACAAGTCCAATCAGCACAAGCTAATTTAGATCAAGCTAAAAACGGCGACCGTATTGAACAACGGCAAATTTATGATGCTAAATTAAAAGAAGCACAAGAGCAGCTCAAGCAATTACAAATTCAGTACGACGACTTAATCGTTAAAGCGCCTGTCGATGGTGAGGTAGGATCAATTCCTGCTGAAGTTGGTGAACTTTTTAATGCTAATAGCCCTTTACTGACATTGATTCGATTACCGCAAGCCTACTTTGTTTTCAACCTTCGTGAAAACATTATGCCAAATATCCATAAAGGTGATCGAATTAAACTCGAGGTACCTGCGCTAGGTAATGAAGAAATCGAAGCGGAGATTCGTTATATTGCGCCAATGGGTGATTATGCAACTAAACGGGCAACTCGTGCCACCGGTGACTTTGATCTGAAAACATTCGAAGTTAGACTTTATCCATTAACACCTGTCAAAGGTTTGCGTGCAGGTATGAGCACATTATGGAAATTAGACAACTAACCTTTGACTTTTGGCACCGCTTTAAAGACGCCTTTAACGATGAGATACCAGTTATATTTAGGCGTTTTACCTTTCACTGGTTAATGTGGATTTTGCCACTGATTATCTTTGTTTTAATCAGCAGTATCTTTTATCGCGGGGTACTGTATGATCTGCCTGTCGGCTATGTTGATCTAGATAAAAGTGCATTATCGCGAGAAATAGTTCGTAATCTCAATGCCGGTGCCCATGCCGATCTAGTCAATTATGATAGTGCGCTTGCTGATGCTGAGCGAGATTTACAAAAAGCCAAAATTTACGCCATTTTATATATCCCTTCTAATTTTGAAGCAGATGTTTTAGCTGGTCGCCAACCTACGCCTATGCTCTATTACAATGCGTTATATTATAGTGCCGGGTTATATTCGATTATGGATTATTCGGGTTTAATTGCGCAATTAAATACCCAATATCGAACCACGATGGCAACCAGCATCGGTTTACCGGTACCGACACTTGCTAAAGTGAATTTTAATTATGACGGGTTATTTAACGCCAGCGGTAACTCAATGTACTTCCAGCAATTTTCCGCAGTCGTACATCTGTTACAACTTTTTGTTGTAACAACAACCATTCATATTTTATCGCAACTGCATAAGCGAACTCGTCTTAGTTATCCATTTGTGCTTGGCAAATTAGCACCTTATACCATTTGGTATACCATGCTACTTATATTCGAAATTGCAATGTTGGTGCTGTTTTCAGATGCACGAGTATCTGGCTCTCCATTTGCGATGATGATTGTGGTATTTTTTTATGTCATTGCAGCGCAAAGCATTGGCATTTTACTTTTTACTTTCACAAAAACATCACTTGATGCTTACACCTTTATCGGCTTACTGGTAGGATTAGCCTTAACCTATTCCGGTGTTGTTGTGCCCGAATTATCAATGCCGTGGATAGCGAGGTTTATCTCATCACTTGAACCGTTAACTTATGCACTTAATAAACTGTTCGATCTTTTCTTACGGCACTCGACTTATCTCTCTATATTTAAAACTTGTGGGATTTTGATGATCTATCCAATAATAATTACCGTGTTAGTCAGAAAACGCTTAGTTAAGCGTTTACACGCACAGTAAGGAGAAAAAGATAGATGCTTAAAATATTTTTTTCTTCATTTTTAAAAACGTTTATGTATATGTTAGTGCGACCTGTGTGGTTGCTACTACTTATATCCGTTTCATTGATGAGTTTAGTATACATTAATGGCACCATTACTAATTTACCGGTAGCCATTGTGGATCAAGATCATAGTGCAACCAGTCGTAGTTTGATTCGTTCATTAAACACCAGTTCTAAAATCGAAGTATTGACTTATGAGAACTCATTGCAAGCTTATGATGATATCAATAATCGTAAACTTTTTGCCGTCTTTACCATTCCAAGAGATTTTGAAAAAAACATCTTAAATGGTCAAGAGGTCACAATACCGGCTTATGGCGATGCTTCGAGCCGTTTAGCGAATGGTTTAATACAAGTTGATATTAGAGGTATTTATCAGCAAATTTTAACCGATTTTAATACCCGTATCATGCGTACCAATGGATTTTCGGATAAACAAATCGATATTATTTTATCGCCCATAAAAGGACAAACTCAGCCCCTTTATAATGCCGGTATCAGTTTTGCCGCCATTACATTTCCGGGATTGCTAGTGATGTTATTGCAACACTCATTTTTAATTGCTTCAACCCGTACCAATATTACATTGCACTCTTTACCTCAAGGTAAACCGCCTTTCATTGCTATTTTTGGTGCGCTATGTGGTTTGATACCTATTTGGTTATTTTTATCCATTGTGCTATTCGGTTTGTGGCCTTGGGTGCTGGGCTATAGGCAACTGGCGAATATATTGGAAATTTTGATAATGACGTTTCCGCTGCTGCTTGCGGTTTTAGGTTTAAGTAAGTTACTTACTGAATGCTTGCGCCGTTCAGAGATGATTTATCTTACCTTAGCATTTTTGACAACACCGGTGTTTTATCTCTCCGGCACTATCTGGCCGCTCGATGCAATGCCACTTTGGGTACAATTTGTATCGAAAATGCTACCTTCAACTTGGGCAACCAACATGATTGCTGGCGTCAATCAAATGGGGCTTAGCTTATCGGATAATTGGTTTAATATCTTTATGATCTTAATGCTAGGTGTAATTTATGGTTCACTTGGTTATTTCATTGCGGCATTACGTACCGGAAAAGTGAGACGATTTTTCAAAAAAGCCAAAATGTCACCAAACGCATCAAAACGCTTAAGCAAGTAATAGAGCGCTAATTCGGCAGTTGTTATAACGTGAATTTAATATCAATTATTGTTATGATGACTGCTTATTTTTATCGATTTAAATATCATGTTGTATGCACATTAAATATAATCCGTGGATTATTAGTTTACGCCCTAAGACGTTAGCGCTTTCATTATCAACTGTTTTATTAGGCAATGCTCTGGCTTTTTGGCAACAATCGTTCAACCTACCGGTTACGATTTTTACTATCATAACAGCTGCATTGCTACAAATATTATCCAATCTTGCCAATGATTATGGTGATGCCATTAAAGGCACTGACAAAGATAATCTAATTGGTCATCAACGTGGAATTCAATTAGGTTTAATTAGCCTTCGGCAATTAAAAGTTGGTTTATCAATTAACATTTTGCTGTGTATTGTTTCTGGCCTTTGCTTACTTTTGCTGGCATGCAATGATATTTACCAATTATTAATTTTTATACTATTAGGGCTGTTATCTATCGTTGCGGCGATAACTTATACCATAGGTAAAAAACCTTATGGGTATATTGGGCTTGGCGATCTGTCGGTTTTTATCTTCTTTGGAATAATCGGTGTAATGGGGAGTGACTATTTGCAAACCAAAATAGTATCACTATCCATTATTTTACCTGCCATAAGTAGCGGTTTGCTGGCGGTTGCAGTACTTAATATCAATAATTTGCGCGATGCCGATAACGACCGCATTCACCATAAACGCACGCTGATTGTGTTATGGGGTAAAACATTTGGTAAATACTATCACTTAAGTTTAATCCTTAGCGCATTAAGTCTACTTGGTCTATTTGCTTATCTGTATTTAAAGACAATCTGGAGCAGTTTATTTATCTTAACTTTTCCTTTATACATCCAACATATCTATGCAGTATTTAAATTTAATCAAGCAAAAGATGCTACACCGTTATTAATTCAAATGGTCAAACTTGCTTTATTGACAAATTTACTTTATTGTTTGGGTATTATTTTGAGCTAGCTCACGTTTATGAAATTTAATATCGTGTCACTCAATATTAGCGTTATACTAGAAACAATTCATTATTACAGCAAAAGGAGACTCGATAATGGAGTTTGATACTTCTATTCTTTGCGATTACTACCCAGAAGATGTTAACGTCGTTGAACCAATTTTCAGTAATTTTGGTGGGGTAACATCATTTTCAGGTCAAGCTGTAACAGTCAAATGTTTTGAAGATAACGGCTTGTTATACGAAGTTTTACAATCAAATGGTGCTGGCAAAGTTTTGGTGATTGATGGCGGTGGTTCAGTTCGTCGAGCATTAATAGATGCTGAACTTATTGATATTGCTATCCAAAATCAGTGGGAAGGCATTATCGTTTATGGTGCGGTACGGCAGGTCGATTATTTAGCTGACGCTGAAATTGGTATTCAAGCACTAGCAGCAATTCCAGTCGGATCGGACGATCAGGGCGTAGGCGAAATTGATATTCGTGTCAATTTTGGTGGCGTCACCTTCTTTTCCGGTGATTTTGTTTATGCAGATAATACCGGTATTATCCTTTCTGAAATTGCACTGGAAATTGAAGAAAAATAGAATTGATTATACCGCCGATCACAATCGGCGGTTTTTATATTCAAACACAGGATAATTCTGAAAACTTTTGTCAGCATTGAGATGCCTTAAATTGTTCGGTTTCGTATATATCCGCCTGTAACGGTGATAATTAAGCCGGCTAATTCCATTTCTAATAATTTACTGGTTAATTCCGGAATAGGTATATCAACAAGTAAGGCAATAATATCAACCGGTGTAGGTTGATGACGAATTACCGCAAAGATATCCGGATATAAAATATTGTGACTATCGCCATTGCTTCTGCTCGCTTGTCGATTAATCGTTGATAAATAACCACTATAATGCTCTAAAATATCGGTTGGCTGACTAACTAAATAAGCGCCTTGTTTAATTAAAGCATGGGTTCCTGAGCAATTTTGATTATCGATATCGCCCGGTAAGGCAAAGACATCACGATTTTGCTCAAGTGCATAGCGTGCAGTAATTAATGAGCCACTTTTTTCGGAGGCTTCTATCACAAATGTCCCTAAACTTAATCCGCTAATAATTCGATTACGGCGAGGAAAATAGACCGATCTTGCTTTCTCAAAAGGTAAGAATTCCGACACAATTGCGCCATCTTTCATTAAAATTTCATTAACCAAATTTAAATTTGTTCTTGGTGCTATTTGCGCTAAGCCACTTCCCAATACAGCAATGGTATAGCCCGATACATCCAGCGCACCTCGATGACATATCGCATCTATCCCCAACGCTAAACCACTGGTTATTGTCAAACCATTAATTGCCAATTCACCCGCAAAGTATCTTCCCCATTGAGCGCCATAGTCACTATACTCACGGCTACCGACCATTGCCAGTTGGGGAGAGTTTAATAATTGCCGGTTACCTAACACAAATAACAATAAAGGTGGGGAACAAATTTGTTTTAATAGTAATGGATAGTCACTATCGCAATAAGCAATAAGATGCTTTTGTGGCGTTGGAGAATTTAACCATTCAAGTATGGGTTCAAAATGGAGATACGAGGTTTGATAAAACTGTACTAATTGAGCGTCATTTAATCTTAATTTATCTAACAAAAAAGAGACATCTTGTATAATGTTGGGTAAACCACACGCAAAAAGCTGTCCTATTCTGTCAAAAATTGCTTGTTTTCCATACCCAAGCATTGAAATTCTTAATAAGAATTCATATTTAGTCATTATAAACCTTTATGAAACAGTTAAAAACCAGTGTCCTGATATGGATTGATAAGATATATCTTACCAATAGCCTGTAAGGACTGTTCATTGTGATAATAAATGTTTACAATGTGTGAGAATCTGAAAAATATTGATAATTGAGGAGTAGATCGAACAATTTATGGCTATTTTACCGGTATTACGTTTTCCTGATGAACGACTTCGCAAAGTTGCTAAGCCCGTTACTAATTTTACCCCAGAACTACAAACAATCATTGATAATATGATTGAAACCATGTATGCCGAAAATGGCATAGGTTTAGCGTCGACTCAAGTTGATGTGCATGAGCAAATTATTGTGATCGATGTATCTGAAGATAAGAGTCAAGTCTATGTGATTATTAATCCTGAGGTGATTAGTCAAGAAGGTGAAACAGGCATTGAAGAAGGTTGCTTATCGATACCCGATTGCCGTGGATTTGTCCCGAGATCTGAAAAAATAAAAATTAAAGCGCTTGATCGGCATGGCAATCCTTATGAAATTGATGCTGATGAGCTACTAGCTATCTGTATTCAACATGAGATGGATCACTTAAAAGGGAAGCTCTTTGTTGACTATCTTTCACCTTTAAAGCGTCAACGAATTGAGCAAAAAATGAAAAAATTAACCCGCGAAGAACAAAGAAACAAATAAAAAAACCGCCATAATTACTGGCGGTTTTTTTATATACTTTTATTTTGCAACAATAACCATTGCCGGGCGAATTAAACGACCATTTAAGGTATAGCCTTTTTGGATTGTGTTAACAATTTGACCCGATTGATGTTCCGGCGATTCAACCATACTAATCGCTTGATGCACATCTGGATTTAGTTGAGAATCTTGAGTATTAATCACTTCTATTCCAAACTTTTTAACAGTATCTAAAAAAGATTTTAAAGTAAGTTCTAAACCTTCAACGGTTGCTTGATGTTCCGGATTGTTTTTATCGGTCGATTCTAATGCACGCTCTAAATTATCTATTACCGGTAAAAGCTCATTTGAGAATTTTTCCAGCGCAAATTTACGGGCTTTATCAACATCCTGTTCAACACGTTTGCGAACATTATCGATTTCAGCTCGGGCACGAATCATTGCCTCGCTTTCGTTCTTTTTCGCTAGTTGTAGCGCTTGCTCAAGCTCAGCAATTCGGGCATCTTTGGCTTTTAATTGCTCTTCAACATTCGCTTGTGATTCAGTTTTTTGCTCGGTTGATTCTTCCGTTGTGGTTTCAATATTTGTCTCATTTTCTGACATATTGTTATCTTGTTCTGTCATACTGTACTCCAAATGTAGTCGAAAACTTAGTTAATTACGGTTATTATGGGGGCAAATTTTATTATTACAAGTTTATCGATCGGCTGATAACTATTTTTTTAACCCTCGATTAAAAAATATAAAAATTTATATCATTAATTACTAGGATATTTTATGGATACACCATTTAAATGTATAGGTCTGATTGGGCTTCCACGTAAAATAGAAGCAATGCAAACCCATCAAGTGTTGCATGATTGGCTAGTTGAGCTTGGTATTCGTGTTTTAGTCGAAGACCGCTTAGCGGAATATTGCCAGTTTCCCGCCAACGAATATGCTTCGCTCGATACCATTGGTCAGTTAGCTGATTTAGCCATTGTGGTTGGTGGTGATGGAAATATGCTACGCTCAGCTCGTTACTTATCGCACTATAAAATTAAAGTGATTGGTGTTAACCGTGGTAATCTTGGCTTTTTGACTGATATTTTACATGATCAAGTGATTGAACAGTTAACACCTGTCATTGCAGGCAAGTATGATGATGATCCACGTTTTTTACTTGAAGTCTCTATTTATGATAATGGTCACTTAATTAATTCCGGTTTTGCGGTTAACGAAATTGTTGTCACTCCCAATACCGTTGCCCATATGATTGACTATGATGTGTATATCAATGAACGTAATGCTTTTTCACAACGAGCCGACGGCTTAATTATTGCCACACCAACCGGATCGACCGCCTATTCATTATCGGCCGGAGGCCCGATTTTAGCACCTCATTTAGATGCTCTGATTATTACACCAATGTTTCCACACTCATTAGCTATTAGACCGCTGGTGATTAAAAGTGATAATCCTATCCGACTTAAATTTCCAACAACGGCGCTTGATCTTAATATTGCCTGTGATAGCCAAATCATTTTACCGGTAAAACCAACGCAAGATGTCATTATTCGCCGTTCATCGTATGAATTTAATTTAATACATTCAAAAGATTATGACTATTTTAATAATCTTTCAAGTAAATTGGGCTGGTCTCAAAAAAGGTTTTGAACTGCTTAGATAAACTGTTGTAAAGCGATAATAACAAAGCTTTGCAACAGTTTGTGGAAGTCTTGAAAAGCATGCTAGTTTAAAATAAAAGATGAAATATTCGCAATATTTAGCTTGCTAGCAAATAAGCCAATACCCATACCGTAATTGATGAAAAAATAGCTGCAATAACATCATCAACCATAATACCAAAACCGCCCGGCACACGCTTATCAAACCAACGAATAGGCCAAGGTTTGGCCATATCAAACAATCTAAATGCGACAAAAGCAATCGTCACCCATAGTATTGAAAATTGAGGAATGAAATACAGCGTTATCCACATACCGACAAATTCATCCCAAACAATATGACCCGAATCATGAGTATGGGTATCATCCGACGTTTTTTGGCAAATATAACAACCAAACACAAACGTCACTAAAATAAAAACCCAATATAAAGCAGGTTGTAAACCCCAAAATAAAAGCCACAGTGGTATCGCCATTAATGATCCCATAGTACCAGGCATAATGGGTGATAGCCCACTACCCAATCCGACCGCTAAAAAATGAATTGGATTAGTGAGTTTTAGGTATTTTTTAAAATCTTTATTGCGCGCTTGTTTCGTCATTCTGATGATAATCGGTTGATAAAATTATGCCGACTTGAGGTCGGCAAAAAATTTGCTTAGCTAACTTTAGCCAGCACTAATAATATTTAGCTATATTATTAGTCTTTAGCTAAGGTTGCAACCATTACTGCTTTGATCGTGTGCAGGCGATTTTCGGCTTCATCAAAAACGATACTATGTTTAGATTCAAAGACTTCATTTGTCACTTCTAAACCATCTTTCAAACCATACTGGGCTGCCATTTGTTGACCTACTGTGGTATTCATATCATGGAAAGCCGGTAAGCAATGCATAAATTTAACATTTGGATTCTCGGTTAATTTGACTACATTTTGATTGACTTGGTATGGGGTTAATAATTTCACTCGCTCATCCCACACTTCTTTTGGTTCGCCCATGGAAACCCATACATCGGTATAAAGAAAATCAACACCTTTCACACCTTCAGCGACATCTTCAGTTAAAACAATTTTAGCGCCTGTTGTTTTAGCTATCTCTTGGCACTTTTGAACAAGCTCTGATTCAGGTTGGCACGCTTTAGGCGCCACGAGTCGGATCTCCATACCCATTAAGGCAGCACCTTCCATTAACGAATTGCCCATGTTATTACGAGCATCGCCTAAATAAGCAAATTTAACGCTATTAAGTGGGCGCTCACCGATATGCTCTTTCATGGTCATAAAATCTGCTAAAATTTGCGTTGGATGCGCTTCAGTCGTTAAACCATTCCAAACCGGCACACCGGCATATTTTGCCAAAGTATCAACAATATCTTGCCCATAACCTCGATACTCAATACCGTCATACATGCGTCCGAGTACTCGAGCTGTATCGGCTATCGACTCTTTATGCCCAATTTGGCTACCACTTGGCCCTAAATAGGTGACTTGAGCACCTTGATCATATGCACCGACTTCAAAAGCACAACGAGTACGGGTTGAGTCTTTTTCAAAAATTAAGGCAATATTTTTGCCAACCAAATGTTTTTTCTCAGTGCCTTGTTGTTTAGCCTGCTTTAATTGAATGGAAAGATCGATTAATTGATTGATTTCATTTGGCGTAAAATCCAGTAAACGTAAAAAATGGCGCTGATAAAAACCATGCATAACAAGCTCCTGATAGATGTGATAATTCAAGTCATTCTATTTGAATAATTATGCATTTTCAAGTTAAACCTGATAATATCGTCGATAATCTACAGTAACTTGCAATAAGTCTCAAAAATGAGACATGATTATTGAAATAATTTTAATAATATCGCTTTTTTTGTACAAAAAAGTGTAATAAAATGACCATTCATTGAATCCTGAAAGATAAGTGGTTTTGAATTTTTATTCATAAATAGTAATTCTTTATTCAAAAGGTCTTTTTAACCATGCAAACTTATGCCCTCCTTATATTACAAGACGGTTCACAATTTATCGGTAAATCAATCGGTGCCGACGGACAAACTGTTGGTGAGGTCGTTTTTAATACCTCAATGACCGGTTATCAAGAAATACTCACCGACCCTTCATATTGCGAGCAATTAGTCACGTTAACTTATCCCCATATAGGTAATGTCGGTACTAACAATGCCGATGCTGAATCTAATCAAGTTTATGCAAAAGGGCTGATTATTCGTGATTTACCACTATTAGCCAGCAATTATCGCAATGAGCTCGATCTTTCGAGTTATTTAAAACAGCATAATGTTATTGCCATTGCCGATATCGATACTCGCCGTTTAACTCGAATCTTGCGTGAAAAAGGGGCTCAGCATGGCGTGATTATCACGGCAAACGATAAAGAAACTTTACTTGAAAAAGCCGATACCGCTAAACAAATGGCGATTGATTTTAAAGGATTATCCGGACTGGATTTAGCCCAAAAAGTCACCTGTACAAAAAGCTATTTGTGGACACAAGGTGTATGGACAAGAGAGCAAGAACACCCCGCGGCAAAATCGGAAAGCGCCTTGCCTTATCATGTTGTGGCTTATGATTTTGGCGTAAAACGTAATATCTTACGGATGTTAGTTGCACGGGGTTGTAAATTGACCATTGTTCCGGCCAAAACCTCTGCGCAGGAGGTATTAGCATTAAATCCTGACGGTATATTCCTATCAAATGGTCCCGGTGATCCGGCACCTTGTACTTATGCCATTGATGCCATTAAACAGTTTTTAGCCACTAACATACCGATATTTGGTATCTGTTTAGGTCATCAACTGTTAGCGTTGGCTTGTGGTGCAAAAACCATAAAAATGAAATTTGGACATCATGGTGGCAATCATCCGGTTAAAGATCTTGAAAATAATCGAGTTATGATTACCGCCCAAAATCATGGTTTTGCCGTTGATGAAATGAGTTTACCGACTCACTTACGTGTGACGCATAAATCACTGTTCGACGGTTCGCTACAAGGTATTCATCATAATCAAAAACCGGCTTTTAGCTTTCAAGGTCACCCCGAAGCGAGTCCCGGGCCTCACGATGCCGCCCCACTATTTGATCACTTTATCGAATTAATTAAAATTTATAAGCAGGAGCAATAACATGCCTAAGCGAACAGATATTAATAGCATTCTCATTATTGGCGCTGGCCCAATTGTTATTGGTCAAGCTTGTGAATTTGATTATTCCGGCGCTCAAGCTTGTAAGGCTCTGCGTGAAGAAGGTTATCGGGTTATTTTAGTCAATTCTAATCCTGCC
Organism: Gilliamella sp. B3892; assembly: GCF_026536305.1. Classification (NCBI taxonomy): domain Bacteria; kingdom Pseudomonadati; phylum Pseudomonadota; class Gammaproteobacteria; order Orbales; family Orbaceae; genus Gilliamella; species Gilliamella sp. B3892. The sequence continues at coordinate 33,512 of NZ_JAFNOK010000006.1, read as the reverse complement.
ACCATTATGACCGATCCGGAAATGGCGGATGCCACCTATATTGAGCCAATTGATTGGACAACGGTGAGTAAAATTATTGAACAAGAAAGACCCGATGCCATTTTGCCCACCATGGGCGGACAAACAGCGCTCAATTGTGCGTTAGAACTGGATAAAAGAGGCATTTTAAAACAATTTAATGTCGAGATGATCGGCGCTACCGCTGATGCAATTGATAAAGCTGAAGATCGCAAACGTTTTGATCAAGCCATGAAAAAAATTGGTCTTGATACTGCCCGTTCCGGCATTGCTCACTCATTAAAAGAGGCTTATGCCGTACTTGAACAAGTTGGCTTTCCTTGCATTATCCGCCCTTCTTTTACTATGGGGGGAACCGGTGGCGGGATTGCTTATAACACTCAAGAATTTGATGAAATTTGTACCCGAGGACTTGATCTGTCGCCCACCAATGAACTCCTCATTGATGAGTCATTAATTGGTTGGAAAGAGTATGAAATGGAAGTGGTACGAGATAAAAATGATAACTGTATCATCGTCTGTTCGATTGAAAATGTTGACCCTATGGGCATTCATACCGGGGATTCTATTACCGTTGCGCCAGCTCAAACACTAACTGATAAAGAGTATCAAATCATGCGTAACGCATCGATAGCGGTACTTCGTGAAATTGGCGTTGAAACAGGTGGTTCGAATGTACAATTTTCGGTTGATCCTAAAACCGGACGCTTGATTGTGATTGAAATGAATCCAAGGGTATCACGTTCATCAGCATTAGCATCTAAAGCAACCGGTTTTCCAATCGCAAAAATTGCGGCCAAACTTGCGGTTGGCTATACCCTTGATGAGCTATCTAATGATATTACCGGAGGTAAAACGCCAGCGTCATTTGAGCCTTCGATCGACTATGTGGTGACAAAAATACCCCGCTTTAATTTCGAAAAGTTTGCCGGGTGTAATGATCGTCTAACAACTCAAATGAAATCAGTGGGTGAAGTGATGGCTATTGGGCGGACTTTTCAAGAATCATTACAAAAAGCGCTACGAGGGCTTGAAGTCGGTGCCTGTGGTTTTGATCCGAAAATTGACAATTATGATGATGAAAAAAATCTCAGCAAAATACGTTATGAACTGCAAGAAGCGGGCGCTGAACGAATTTGGTATATTGCTGACGCTTTTCGAGCCGGCTTTAGTTTAGAAGAAATTTTCACATTAACGAATATCGATCGCTGGTTTTTAGTGCAAATTGAAGAACTTATCAGCCTTGAAAACCAACTAAAATCGCAATCATTAGCTAGCCTGAATTCAGAATCATTATGGCAACTTAAGCGTAAAGGTTTTTCAGATTTACGTATTGCTAAACTGCTTAATGTTGAAGAACAAGACGTTCGTGATCGACGAAACCAATACGATATCCATCCTGTATATAAACGAGTTGATACCTGCGCAGCAGAGTTCTCGACCGATACAGCTTATCTTTACTCAACCTATGAACAAGAGTGCGAAGCTAAACCACAATTCATTCGCCCGAAGATTATGATATTAGGCGGTGGACCTAATCGGATTGGGCAAGGTATTGAGTTTGATTACTGTTGTGTACATGCAGCGCTGGCGCTCCGTGAAGACGGTTATGAAACAATTATGGTTAACTGTAATCCGGAAACGGTATCTACCGATTATGATACCTCAGATCGACTCTACTTTGAGCCAGTCACACTGGAAGATGTGCTTGAAATTGCTCACGTCGAAAAACCAAATGGCGTAATTGTCCAATACGGCGGGCAAACACCATTAAAATTAGCCAGAGCGCTTGAAGTCGCTGGGCTACCGATTATTGGTACCTCGCCAGATGCGATAGATCAAGCTGAAGATCGCAAACGTTTTCAGTCGATTGTCGATAAGTTAAAGTTAAAACAGCCAGTTAATGCAACGGTTACCGATATTGAAGATGCGGTGATTAAAGCCGAACAAATTGGCTATCCATTAGTGGTCAGACCGTCTTATGTGCTTGGTGGTCGAGCCATGGAAATTGTGTATAACGAGCAAGATTTAAGACGTTATTTTAAAACCGCAGTCAGTGAATCGAATAATGCTCCAGTACTACTTGATCACTTTTTAGATGATGCTATTGAAGTTGATATTGATGTGATTGCCGACGGCGAGCAAATCGTAATTGGCGGCATTATGGAGCATATTGAACAAGCGGGTATTCACTCGGGTGACTCAGCTTGTTCATTACCAACATATACTTTAAGCCCGGAAATTTTAGATCAACTGCGCAAGCAAGCTAAACAGTTAGCGTTAGAACTTAATGTAAAAGGGCTTATGAATGGGCAATTTGCCGTCAAAGATAACCAAATTTATTTGATTGAAATCAACCCTCGAGCCGCTCGCACCGTGCCATTTGTGTCGAAAGCTACCGGTTTGCCATTAGCGAAAATCGCTGCACGAGTTATGACCGGGCAATCACTGGCTAAACAAAATATCACCAAAGAAGTCATACCGCCTTATTACTCAGTGAAAGAGGTGGTATTACCATTTAATAAATTTAGTGGCGTTGACCCAATTTTGGGGCCCGAAATGCGTTCAACCGGTGAAGTGATGGGAATTGGTAAAACCTTTGCCGAAGCCTTTGCCAAAGCACAACTTGGTAGCTTATCCAGTATGAAAAAATCGGGAAAAGCTCTGCTATCTGTTCGTGATCAAGACAAAACTCGCTTGTTAGCGATCGCTAAACGATTAATTGCGTATGGTTTTAGTATTGATGCTACTTTGGGCACCGCTAAGACATTACAACAAGCTGGCATACCCTGCCAAATGGTCAAAAAAGAGAACGAAGGGCGCCCCAATATTCATGACCATATTAAAAATGGCGAATATAGCTACATTCTTAATACCACATCTGGACGGGCTGCCATTGAGGCATCGAAAATTTTGCGCCGCAGCGCAATCCAATATAAAGTGTATTACGATACCACGATGAATGCGGCCTATGCCACAACTGCCGCATTAGACTGCGATCCAGCACAATATGTTGTTTCATTGCAAACACTTTATGCATAAATATTGGCTAAAAAGTAAGCCTGTAAAATACATAGCGGCTGACAGATTTGCGCAAAACAAGAACCTTAGTACGATTAAAATATAGTACTAAGGTTGATTTAAAAATGGTGATAATTTGCAGGCTTTTCGCACTTGTATTAACTTTACGCTAAATAAACCTTAATCACTTGCCATTGACTAATGTTGCATCTTATTTATTTGCTATATCCAAATTATAAGTAAATTTTTATTTAAATTGTCGACGATTTAATTAATTGTATTTATTTAGAATTTTGATTAACTATAGCTAAAATATCGGCCTCTGTCAGTTTCTGCGTCGGATTAGCAAAAGCGTAACAAGTTGGTTTTTTGTCAATAAAGACCTCTGATGTAAAATCCAAATTCTTAATATCATTAAAAATCCAGGCAGCAAGATAATAATTTTGTGTGCCGGTTAAATGATAATAAAGGTGAGAACCGCACTGCTGACAAAATGCTCTTTCAGCCCATTGTGATGAAGGATAATGACGTATATTGTCTTGACCTTCTACGGTAAGCTCACCGTTATACATTAATGACATAAAAGGTCCGGCACTCCACTTCCGACAGGTTTCACAGTGACAGGCACTTAAATGTAAGTTTTTGAAAGGGATAACCAACTTAACCTTGCCACATAAACATGTCCCATGATACTCAGTTGACATAAATACTCCTTTTTGATTGAAATGAATAATTTTTACTCAAACCTAAATCATTATAACTAAAAAAACAAGCAAATCTTGTCAAGAAGTTTCAGAAATACCCTACGTTTTAGTAAAAAAACCGTATTTATTTGTTTAAAAATGTTTAAAATTAGCTCGCTTAAGCAAAAAGGTATTGCTTTATTATTTTATTACTATAATATAGCCACCTCTTTGACGCGGGGTGGAGCAGCTTGGTAGCTCGTCGGGCTCATAACCCGAAGGTCGTTGGTTCAAATCCAGCCCCCGCAACCAATTCCTCAAAAATCTATTCTAAATTATTCTTAATCATAAACTATTCTGATTTCGGTACAGCCAGTAGCGTTGATACAGCTTCACTAATTCTTCTAGCAATATAGCTATTATTCATGGTGTACAAATGGATACCGTCAACATTTTGTGAAACTAAATCAACAATCTGATCGATAGCATAAGCAATACCGGCGTCACGGAACGCATCAGGGTGATGCTCGTATTTCTCCATCATCTGTTTGAATTTCTTCGGTAGATTTACGCCACACATCGATACCATACGTTCAATTTGGTTTTTGTTCGTTACCGGCATAATCCCTGCTTCAATTGGTACATTAATTCCCATATCACGGGCTTTATCTAAGAAAGTATAAAAATAGTCATTATCAAAAAATAGCTGTGATATGAGTTGATCTGTTCCGGCACTCACCTTTTCTTTTAAATGTATTAAATCTTGTTTTAGCGTTGATGCTTCAAGATGTCCTTCAGGATAACATGCCCCAATCACATTAAAATCACCATTTTCTTTAATAAATGAAACCAGCTCGCTGGCATAGCGAAAATCATCTTTAGGTGTAACTGTCGGGCTAATATCGCCTCGCAAAGCAAGCACATTATCGATACCGGCACATTTAAGATCATGAAGAATTTTTTGCATTTCTGCTTTATCAAAATTAATTCCCGGCAAATGAGCAACACTTTCAATGCCATAAGTATGTTTGACAGAGTGGGCGATATCAATTGTGGTTTGACCATTCAAACTACCACCAGCGCCATAAGTAACACTGATAAAATCAGGTTTGAAGTAACCAAGTTCACGCAATGTGCTATAGATTGTCTCTAAAGGTGACGTTTTTTTAGGGGGAAAAACTTCAAAAGAGAACACGGTTTTTTTATTAAAGAGTAAATTTGTTTTCATCTGTATCATCCATTGGTGTGATTACTATTATCCTTACTGACATTTCCGCCGCCAAAATAGGCGGCGGAAATTAAGGTAAAGCAAATTAATTAACGCAACAGTGTTAATTAAGCGTTTTTCGAACTTCTAATGTTGCTTGAACTAAATGTTCTAAACTTGCAACAACTTCTTTCTCACCACGAGTTTTTAAACCACAATCCGGATTAATCCAAAGTTTTTGCTTGTCAATTTTTGCCAGTAACTTCTCAATTGTTGCTTTGATTTCAGCAACCGGTGGTACACGTGGTGAATGGATATCATAAACACCCGGTCCAACTTCAGTTTTAAAGTTATTGGCTTTAAGTACATCAATCAATTGTAGATTAGAACGTGATGCTTCAAATGAAATCACATCAGCATCCATGGCATCGATATCTTTGATAATGTCAGCAAATTCGCTATAACACATATGTGTATGAATTTGTGTATCAGCTTGTACTTTGCTGTGCACTAATCTAAATGCCGGAATAGCCCAATCAAGATATTCACTATTCCAATCAGCTTTACGTAATGGTAATTTCTCTTTTAACGCCGCTTCATCAATTTGGATGACTTTAATGCCGGCCGCTTCAAGATCTAACACTTCATCACTGATTGCTAAACCAATTTGGAATACTGACTCTTTTTGTGAAATATCTTCACGAGGGAACGACCAGTTAAGGATCGTCACTGGGCCAGTTAACATGCCTTTAACGGGTTTGTCAGTTAGGCTTTGTGCATATTGTGAATATTCAACGGTAATTGGTTTAGAGCGTGAAATATCACCCCATACAATTGGTGGCTTAACACAACGAGTACCATAAGATTGCACCCATGCTTTTTCAGTAAAGACAAAACCATTTAAGCTTTCACCAAAATACTCAACCATGTCATTACGTTCAAATTCGCCGTGAACTAACACATCAATACCAATCTGTTCTTGAAGCTTGATACATTCTGCAATTTTTTGTTTGTTAAACTCGGTATATTCATTTAAACAAATTTCACCTTTCTTGAATTTTGCACGGTTTAAACGTACATCAGGTGTTTGCGGAAATGAACCAATCGTTGTTGTAGGTAATAATGGCAAATTAAAGGCTTTTTTCTGTGCTGCTTCACGTACTGAAAATTCCGGTAGACGGGTAAAATCAGACGCTTTTAAAGCCGCAACTTTTTGACGTACCGCTTGATTTGCGCCTTCACGCTCACGTGTAAATAGGGTTTGATTTGCTTTGTAAGCCGGACTATTTTCAAAATTCGAGTCTTTGACTAATTCACCAAGTTCTGCTAACTCTTGTAGTTTTTCTTGAGCAAAAGCAAAATAAGCTCGTTGTTGAATCGTTAATTTAGTTTCGTTTTGTAATGTATAAGGTACGTGGAGTAAAGAACACGAAGTATTAATCACAATGTTTGCCGCTTTTTGCTTAATTTTTGCGACTAATTCCAATGTTTTTTTATAATTATTTTTCCAAATATTTTTACCATTTACCACACCGGCAAATAACACTTTATCAGCCGGGAAACCATGACTTTCAAGTAATGCTAAGGATTGTTTACCTTCAACAAAATCAAGTCCGATACCGTCAAATGGTAACGCCACTAATTGTTGGTAACAATCACGCACATCGCCAAAATAAGTTTGTAAAACCACTTTGGTTGTACCTTTAACGGATAAAATTGACTGATAAAGCTCATTAAATAGAGCAATATCTTCATGAGTTAAATCCGTCACTAAAATTGGTTCATCAATTTGTATCCACTGCGCACCAAGGGCAGTAAATTTCTGAATAATTTCTTGATAGACTTTAATAATATCGGCTTTAAAATCAACTAGCTGTTTATTACCTAAATACTGTGCTAATTTGAAAAAGGTTAATGCGCCAATCACAACCGGTTTGGTTTGAATACCTAATGCTTTGGCTTCTTGATATTCGTCAAAAGGTTTGGTGCTGGCTAGTTTTATTTGTAGTGAATCTTCAATTTCCGGCACTAAGTAGTGATAGTTGGTATTAAACCATTTTTTCATTGCCAGCGCTCGCACATCACCTTTTTCACCTTGATAACCACGCGCCATGGCAAAATAACGATCGAGTTCAGGTAAGCCTAAATCTTGATAACGTTTTGGGATAACATTCAGTAAACAGGCCGTATCTAATACCGCATCATAAAATGAAAAGTCATTAGAGGAGATTAAAGCAATTTTATGTGATGCTTGTTGTTGTAGATGTTCAGCACGTAGGGCTTTTGCTTCGTTTAATAACTCAGCTTGAGTTTTATTACCTTTAAAATAAGCTTCGGTTGCAAATTTAAGTTCACGAAGTTTACCAACACGAGGATATCCAATAACTGCAGTATTCATTTTCTTTTCCTTATTTAGCATTTAGCACTTTTCTTTAGTGGTTAAAAAGATAGCAAAAAAAAATGTTATTGAATAATTCTAGTTTTTTATCAAAAGATATAGTTTTTAACTATATCAAAAGGTATAAAAAAATCCCTCTGTTTTTCAACAGAAGGATTGAAATATATGAAAATTAATAAATTAACTACTGGCGCCATTCGCCACGGATTGGTCTTGAAAAGTGAGCAAGCACAGCGATCATACAGATTTCAATCGACACACCCCAATAGATATGCCCTAAAATTTCACTCCAAAGTTCATAACCATTTAGGTTCCATAACCAACCTACCGTACCTTCCGGATCATAAGCAGGATGACGAAAACCTAATAGTGGAATTAAAAAACCATGCATCATAACGGTAATGATAATGCCATAAAATGCACCATACCATAATCGAATATTATTCCAAAAGTAGGCAATAAATACATAAACGAAGGCAAAGGCAAAACTAAATAACCAGTGATAAAGTGTTACTGCGCCCGAAACGATTGCCGTTTGGTAAACATAATCAAGTGAATGAGAATTAATGCCTAACCAACCAAGCCATGCATCAATGTGTGCTGCTGGCGGTGAAATTTCCCCGGGAACACGAGGAGGCATATTAACTTCAGAACCCCATTTAACCAGTGCGCTAATGAATCCACCAATCAGAGTAGTCCAAATAATAATTTGACGATTTATTTTATTTCCAAACATTTAAAATTTCCTAATTATTGTTAAAATTCTTCGAATTATATTGCATATTAATGGGTGTTAAAAGAGGAAAAATAAGATAAATGAACAAAAAAATCTATTATAATAATCGATAAAACTTGTTTTAATATGAACAAGCCAAATAAAAACACTCAATCCATTTATATATTATCAAAAACCAATGAAGCCTTTATTATTTAACTGTTAGCAAAAATAAATAATAATGGATACTCAATTAGTTAACACATTACAAATTACTCATAAAATATAAAAAACTGTATTTATTTACAGTGTTTTTATTGCTATACTGTTTTTATCATCAATAGTACTGTTTATTAAAAATATTATGATAACTCAACTTACTATCAATAATTTTGCTATCGTCGATCAGCTGTTAGTGGATTTTACAACAGGGATGACCGCAATTACGGGTGAAACAGGTGCAGGTAAATCGATTGCGATCGATGCATTAGGGCTTTGTTTAGGGAATCGTTCCGATGCTTCATCTATCCGATCCGGCGCTGATCGTGTCGATATTTCAGCTTGCTTTGTGCTTGATGACACCCCCGCTGCCTTTTCTTGGCTAACTGAGAATCAGCTAGATGAAGGTAATGAGTGTATTTTACGACGAGTTATTAACCAAGATGGACGTTCTAAAGCCTTTATTAATGGTCGGGCAGTACCAATATCACAACTGAAAGATTTAGGACAACTATTGATTCAAATTCATGGTCAACATGAGCCTCAGCGACTTTTACGTAGTGACTATCAACAGCTTTTACTTAACCATTATATGAATGAGCCATCGTTGCTTAGTCAAATGAATCAAGCATATAAACAGTGGAAAACAGCTTGTCAAACTTATCAGCAATATCAAACCTCCAGACAAGAGCGTGAAGCACATATTCAACTTTTACAATATCAACTTAAAGAGCTTAATGAGTTTTCCCCTATAGAAGGTGAATATCAGCAAATTGATGAAGAATATAAACGCCTTTCCAACAGTGAACAGTTAATTCAGCTTAGCCAACAATCAGTGATGCTGTTGGACGAGGCCGAAGAATATAATGTCAGTAACTTACTCAATAGCGTGAAACATACCGTACAGGAGTTATCGGCTTTAGATCCAACTCTAAGCGATATTTGTAATTTGCTTGAAGATGCTTCCATTCAAATTAAAGAAGCCAGCTACGAACTACGCCATTATAGTGAGAGTTTAGAGCTTGACCCTGCCCGTGTGATGCAACTTGAACAGCGACTTTCAAAACAAATAGCCTTAGCTCGTAAACACCATGTGGCTCCTGAAGCTTTACCGGAATTACACCAAAATCTTTTAGCTGAGTTTAAGCAAATTAATCAACAAGACGAACAAAGCGAACAACTGAAAGCTGACATTAATAAATACCACCAAGTCACATTAGAACTTGCCAGTAAATTACATCAAAAACGTTTAGCCGTCAGTAAAACCTTAGCGAAAAAAGTGACTGCTATTATGCATGAGTTATCGATGCCAAATGGGCAATTTAGTATCGAAATTGCCTATGATGAAAATCGGTTAAATGAAGATGGTGCCGATCAAGTCACGTTTTTAGTAACAACTAATGCCGGCCAACTCGCACAACCATTGGCTAAAGTTGCATCGGGCGGGGAGTTATCTCGTATTGCCCTTGCCATTCAAGTTTTAACTGCGCAAAAAATGGATACACCTGCATTAATATTTGACGAAATCGATGTCGGTATCAGTGGCTCTACAGCGGCAAAGGTAGGACAACTGTTAAGACAATTAGGTCAATCAACACAAGTTATTACAGTCACGCATTTACCACAAGTTGCTGGTCAAGCCAATCAACACTATTTTGTCAGTAAAGAAACCAACGGTAAACAGACATCAACCGATATGCAAAAATTGGATGAAAAGGGTCGTATAAACGAACTGGCACGGCTTTTAGGCGGTGATAAAATAACTAATGCAACATTAGCCAATGCGAAAGAGCTACTTATTATCTAATTGAATTGTGGTAATATAACGCTTTCGATTTGGCTATAAAGGAAACGCGATCATGAATCTAGCGGGTAAACATATTCTATTAGGGATTGCCGGAGGCATTGCAGCTTATAAATGCCCTGATCTTGTTCGCCAATTAAAAAAAGCCGGGGCGCAGGTACATGTGGTTCTCACTGAGTCAGCGAGCCACTTTGTCACACCGCTAACACTACAGGCAGTATCAGCAAACCCTGTATCAAGCGACCTGTTTGATCCGTCAGCTGAATTATCAATGAGCCATATTGAGCTGGCAAAGTGGGCTGATTTAGTTTTAATCGTACCCGCCACTGCAAACGTCATTGCCAAAATAGCCAATGGTATTGCTGATGATCTGTTATCGACTGTTTGTTTAGCTACACCAGCGCAAATAGCTATAGCGCCGGCGATGAATCAACAAATGTATAAAGCAGCGGCAACGCAACATAACCTTTCCATTTTAAGTGCCAGAAATTGCCTAATTTTAGGGCCGGATACAGGTTTTCAGGCGTGCGGTGATTGTGGTCCAGGTAGAATGCTCGAGCCACAAACGATAATAAACCAACTCGATAGTTACTTCGCTGATTCATCTTTACTTGCCGGAACATCAATTACTATTACCGCCGGACCAACGATTGAAGAAATCGATCCAGTCCGCTATATCAGCAATTACAGTTCAGGTAAAATGGGCTTTGCTATTGCAAAAGCTGCAGCTGAAATGGGGGCAACGGTCACTCTTATTAGTGGACCGGTAAATTTAGATACACCGAATAATGTCAATCGAATTGATGTTAAAAGTGCAAATCAAATGTATAATGAAGCTATCAAGTTTGCCAAAAAATCGTCTATTTTTATTTCTTGTGCTGCCGTAGCCGATTACCGTGCTGAAACAATCGCCAAGAAAAAAATAAAAAAAACAGATGACAACAATGAGCTAATTATCAAATTAGTCAAAAATCCAGATATTGTTGCCACTGTTGCTGCATTAAAAAGACAGCGCCCTTTTGTAGTAGGTTTTGCTGCCGAAACCAACAATGTTAAGGCTTATGCCCTTAAAAAACTGACTGACAAAAATTTAGATTTAATTTGTGCTAATGATGTTTCCGATAAAAGTATTGGTTTTAATTCAGATCAAAATGCATTAACCCTTTACTGGCAAAATGGTGAGCAAAAATTACCATTAGATAATAAACAGCAATTAGCCAAACACTTACTTGAAGCATTGATAATACGATATAAAGCGAGTCATGATGAAAAGAAAAATCGATATTAAAATATTAGATAAACGTTTAGGTGAGACATTTCCACTACCAACCTATGCCACTGAAGGATCAGCGGGTATTGATTTGCGTGCAATGTTTGACAAAACAACCGAAATCAAGCCAGGTGAAACCATTTTAACCCCTACGGGTTTATCAATGCATATTGCTGATCCAAATTTAGCCGCATTAGTTCTACCTCGCTCCGGTTTAGGCTCTAAAAATGGGATTGTATTAGGTAATTTAGTCGGTTTAATCGACTCTGATTATCAAGGGCAACTGTTTGTACCAATTTGGAACAGAAGCCAAACGCCTTTTGTGATTGAACAAGGCGATCGAATTGCGCAATTAATTATTGTGCCAGTTGTTCAAGCTGAATTTAATATTGTAGATGAATTTACCGAGTCAGTGCGCGGTGAAGGTGGATTTGGACATTCGGGTAAAAAATGATTGTGAGTAATAAAAATAAAAATCGCAAAGAGGATATATTACAAGCGTTGGCAACAATGCTTCAATCCAATGAAGGGACACAGCGAATTACTACTGCTAAACTAGCCGCGACCGTTGGGGTGTCTGAGGCGGCGCTCTATCGTCATTTTCCAAGTAAAACCAAAATGTTTGAAAGTTTAATTGTCTATATTGAGGATATTTTACTTTCTCGTATCAATGTTATTTTACAAGACGAGCCTAACACAATGATTCGTTTGAAGTTAATTTTAGCGTTGATATTAGGCTTTTCAGAAAAAAATCCTGGCTTAACCCGAATTATGACCGGGCATGCCTTAATGTTTGAACAAGATCAATTACAAGAACGCATCAGCCAACTATTTGAACGAATAGAAACACAAATTAAGCAAGTTTTACGAGAGCGTAAAATCCGTGAAGGAGTTGGATTTACCACCGACGAACGAATTTTATCGAGCCAATTATTAGCTTTCTGTGAAGGTATGATGTCCCGTTATTCTCGTTCAGGATTCGAGTATCTACCGACGATAAATTTTGAGACACGTTGGGCATTATTAGCTAAACAATTAGTGTAAAAAATAACTAGCTACTTTTATGTATCAATTACGTGATCAACTATCAAGGATTCCATTATGAATTTCGAAAATACTATGGAACAAATCATCTTATTTATTGAAAAATATGATAGTGTTGTTCTAAATTATATCGCCCATTTTTGTTTTGCCATTATTATTTTCATCCTTGGGCGGATGATTGCCAGATTTATTAGTCGTCAATTTAGACGCATTTTAACCAGTCGTGAGGTCGATCCGACAGTGGTTAAGTTTGTGAGTGCTTTATCTTATTATGCCATTATTATTGTATCGCTGGTTGCCGTATTAGGCCAATTAGGTGTACAAACCGCTTCAATTGTCGCGGTAATCGGTGCAGCCGGTTTAGCCGTCGGTTTAGCCTTACAAGGGTCACTATCTAACTTTGCCGCAGGGGTAATTTTAATAATTTTTCGCCCATTTAAAGTGGGTGAAACAGTCATTATTAATAATCAACGAGGTGTAATAGACTCAATTCAAATCTTCTCTACCACAATTATTACTCCAACCAATGAATTGGTGGTGATACCTAATAGTCAGGTAGTGAGTGCCAATATTATCAATTATACTCGTTTACCGGAAAGACGCTTAGACTTAGTAATTAATGTCGGTTATGATTCTGATATTCAAAAAGTTTATCAAGTGTTAACACACGCGGTTAACCAAACTCAGAATATTTTGACCAGTAAAGAAGCCATCATTCGTTTGGATCTTTTAGATGCTTCGTCGATGAATTTTAATGTCTTAGTTTGGACGCTTAATGCCAATTATGGATCGGTCAAGGCCGAGTTACTTGAAAATATTAAAAACAGCTTAACTGAAAATGGCATCAACATTCCTTATCCAACTATGGATGTCAATGTTAATCCAAACCATTAAATAGATTAATAACCTATCTGCTAACCAATAACGGATAGGTTATTTTACCCACCTCACTAAATTAAATAGTCTTGATCCATATTTAGCGCTGGTTTGTCACAGTCGGGGCAACCAACCACTTTTGCCGGCACGCCAGCTACAGTTGTGTGCGCAGACACTGGCTCTAATACCACTGAACCGGCACCGATTTTAGCCCCTTTGCCAATTTCAATATTTCCTAAAATAGTAGAGTGTGCACCAATCATTACTCCCTCTCGAATTTTAGGATGACGATCACCGTTTTCTTTACCTGTACCGCCTAGTGTTACTGATTGTAAAATAGAAACATCATTTTCAATCACAACCGTTTCACCAATTACAATGCCAGTTGCATGATCAAACATCACACCACAACCAATTTTTGCCGCAGGGTGAATATCCACACCAAAAACAATAGCAATCTGACTTTGTAAGAATGTGGCTAAAGATTTACGATTTTGCATCCAAAGCCAATGTGCTATTCGGTATGCTTGTAAAGATAAAAAACCTTTATAATAGAGTAATGGCGTTGTGTAATAGTTGGTTGCCGGATCGCGAATATAAACGGCCAAAATATCGGTAATAGCAGCCTTGATAATCCCCTTATCAGCCTCATACGTTTGACGGGCTATCTCTCGAATTTCAATAGCTGGCATAACTTGCGTTGCCAGTTTATTTGCCAAAATATAACTTAATGCACTGCCTAAATTTTCATGATTTAATAGCGTTGCATGGAAATAACTGGCTAACATGGGTTCACTTTCAACTAATTCTGTCGCTTCTTGCCGAATGGCTTGCCATAGCATATCGGGTTTAACAACCGTTTTTATATTGTTCACAACAACTACCTATAGATATTAATCAATATAGTGAACATTGTTTCTCAAACTTAACAAGTAAGCAAGTATTGTCTGCATTAACCGATATCAAAAACAGAAAAATGGAAACAATTTGTTTCCATTTTATCTATATATTTCATGATTGATGGGATTGAAGCTTAGCTTTTTTATCATCACATAGAGTAAATATACCAATGAGTAAAATTGTAAGAACAATACTGGCAAGAATATAAAACGTGGTTGTAAACCCGTTATTGTCAAATAACTTACCGACTATCCATGACAGCACAATAACACCAATATTTGATGAAATATTAAATCCAACTAAATAAAGAGTAGAAGACAACCTTGCATCAAAATTCGCAACTACATATTTAAATACCGCTAAAATAAATAACGGTGTTTCGATAGCATGAAAGAGTTTAACAAATGAAATTAAATAAACATTATCCAATGTGGCAGATAACGCAATGCGACAAATCATCACTAATACGGCAATTAATAGCGATCGTTTAGCGCCCATTTTATTAATAAAATAAGGAGCCAAAATCATAAAGCCCGCTTCTAAAAAGACTTGGAAGGAATTTAAATAACCATAGGTTTCATAACTATCTTCGGGTATTTCAAAAAAACTGGTATAAAAATTAGGAAATAACTGCTGATCATAAATAGTATAAAAACTATTGGTACCAATGATAAAAAAGACAAATAACCAAAACTTCTTCATACCAAATAGTGAAAATATTTCGCTCATGGTTGGTATCGTTGATTTTGTTTTAGCTAAAACTTCACTACTGTTATCAGTTTTTGATGCTGGATCGTGTTTAGGTTTAAAAGCAAGGTTAATGACAAAATAGGTTGTAGCAATAACCGATGCCATCCAGAAGTTAATATGCGGATTAATACCAAATAAGATACCTGCAATAAATGTAGCAATCGCATAACCAAATGATCCCCAAAATCGAGCGGGTCCAAATTCAAAACCAAATAATCGACTAATACGCTCGATAAACGAATCAATTAATGCACAACCCGAAATAAAGCCAGCACTTAACACCGGTGCTCCAATGCAAGCTCCCAAAATAAAATCGTTTTTGAGTAAAGGTTCATACACATAAATTAAAAATGGTCCAATAAGAATCATTACAATACTTTGGAAGGTAATTATCGCCTTTCCGATTTGTAATTTATCTTGAATAACACCGTAGAAGATCATAAAAAACATGGCAGCAGCTGAGTTAGCGGAATAAACAATTCCCAATTGTTCGCCGGATAATCCTATATTACTTTTTAGCCAAATGGCATAAAAAGACCACCAAAGCGACCAAGCTGCATAAAAAGTAATAAGGTAACCTGATGAGAACCAATAGTTTCTATTATATATAATATTCATATTCATATTCATTACTCTTATGTTGTTGAAGTTTAACGTTAACATGTTAAGGTTAACATTATTGTCATAATTAATATGAAATAGATAGTATCGATTATCATAATTGTTACTTACCTCACACTTTTTATCATTTTTATTTGTGGTATCATCAAAATAATAAATTTAAATAATTAATCTTTTAATGCTGAGCAAAAAGGGTTTAACTATGGTTTCACTTAAGGATGTTGCAAAGTTGGCATCGGTATCATTGATGACGGTATCACGTGCAATTAATAATCCGGAAAAACTAAATAAAGAGACTTATAAACGAGTCAAAAAGGCAATTGAGCAACTTAACTATGTTCCGGATTTATCCGCCCGTAAAATACGCGGTGATCATACCGCCCCACACGCTATTGGTGTTTTGGCATTAGAAACGGCAATGACACCATTTTCTGTCGAGCTTTTACAAGCCATTGAAAAAACTGCTCAACAACATGGCTGGAACACCTTTATTGTTAATTTGTTTGATGATAAACAGCCCGATCATGCAATTAACACGTTATTATCTTATCGCCCTGACGGAATTATCTACACGACAATGGGGCTAAGAAAAGTAGAATTACCTGAAAAACTCCTAGGCAAAGATGTTGTATTAGCTAACTGTATCAGTGATTCCGAGCAGCTTGCCTGTTATATTCCTGATGATTACAACGGTCAATATCTGGCAATGCAACAGGTTATTAAAAAAGGTTATCAAAAACCACTTTGTATCTATCTATCTGAAAACACATTAGCCGGTAATATTCGGCGCAAAGCAGCAGAGCAAGCATGGTTAGATGCGGGTCGAAATTTAGATGATATGCTTAGCTATCACACAGTATTACAACATGACCTTGCACAAGAGTATATGATGACGGTGGAAATACTAAAACAGCATTGTAAAAATAAACCGGAATTTGATGTATTGATTTGTGGCAATGATCGAATTGCTTTTGTTGCCTATCAATTCTTACTTAGTCAGGGCTTTAATATTCCAAACGATATTGCAGTTTTAGGTTATGATAATATGGTTGGTACTGGCGAATTGTTCTACCCACCACTAACAACGGTACAGCTTCCACATTACGAAATCGGCGAGCAAGCGGCTTTACATATTATTGGTGGTAACACACAGAAAAAAACCACCTTAGTGGCATCTCCCTTTTTACAACGAGAATCATTATAAGCAGGATCTTAAATCCACCACTTTTTTGTGGTGGATTTAAGATTGGTTAGGCATAAATCGATTTTAATTGCCAACTATCTAATTGCGTCACTACCGCCTGACCATTTTCGGCAAATAGATTAATCATTCGTTGAGCGGGTAATTTTGGATAAATACGGCTTGAAAAGCTATATAGATCACCATTAACAAAGACCTCAACCGAGGAAGCATCTACAAACACATGCAGAGTTAATTTTTTCGTTTTAGGTAAACGAACGCTACGATAACCTTTTAATTCAAGCCCGGAAAGACTGCGATCAAGTACAATACGGTTTGATTGTAAATCCACATATAAAAGCGTCGCCTGCTTTCCATCTTCGGTTGCAGCAAGTTGTAAACCAAAACGTTCAGCATTACTTTGCGTTAAATCGATTTCAACTTTTAACTCACAACTAATTGATTCTATGCAAGTATTTTTAAGTTCATTATTTAATACAATATTGGATAATGATTGCGGTTTTTCACGCAATGCTTCAAGCTCTTTAATTGGTCTGTTACGAACATTATTATGACGATCTAAAATCAGTTCACGAGGCAGGGTAAAAGCACCCATCCATTTATCCATTTTACTAGGCATGACAGATTCCCACATGTCCATCCAGGCAAAAACAATGCGGCGACCGTCAGCGGCAAGAAACGACTGCGGTGCATAAAAATCATGGCCAAAATCCATTTCTTGAAATGGTTTAATTACGGAGAATGTTTTTCCCGGTTGCCAGTTACCCACAATATAGCCGGATTGGAATCGATTACGATATTGATAACCTTTAGCTTTCATACCTTGCGGAGAAAACATCAATATCCATTTATCGCCGAGAGGGAAAAAGTCAGGGCATTCAAGCATATATACATTGGGATCAATATCGCTGATCAGCACATGATCGAATTGCCATTTTTTAAGATCCTGAGATCGAAAAAGTAAAATTTGCCCCACATCATTGTTATCACGTTGGCCAACGACCATCCACCATAGATCATCTTGTTGCCAGACTTTTGGATCTCGAAAATGCATAATGCCGTCTTCTGGCGTCAAAATTGTGCCCTGTTTTTCAAAATGAATACCGTCTTTACTGGTAGCAAGGCATTGGGTTTGGCGGATTTGTTCATCATTACCTTCACCTTTTAACCAAATATGACCGGTATAAATCAAACACAGTTCACCATTTTTATCGACAGCAGAACCCGAAAAACATCCACTTTTGTCATATTCATTACCCGGAGCAATAGCAATCGGTAATCTTCGCCATGTTACTAAATCATCACTAACAGCATGCCCCCAATGCATTGGCCCCCAATTTTCATCATAAGGATGATGTTGATAAAAGGCGTGATACTGCCCTTTAAAGTAAATCAAACCATTAGGATCATTCATCCAACCCGCTTGTGGCGCCAAATGAAAATGCGGATAATACTGTTTATTCATTTTACTTTCTAATTTTTTAATAGCTTGATTAGCTTTATCAATAGCAGTAGACATAAAATCCCCTTTGTTCATCCTATATATGATTAATATAATAACATGGTACATCAATTTAATTGTTAACGTTAACTATAGGCAAAATAAACAGTAAAATATGTGATGTTAATCACATATTTTTAACGTTAACAATGAATTTTTTTAGAAATCATTTAGTCTATTGTTAATGACTAATTGTTAAACAAAGTCTAATCTATACCTAATTGGCTAAATTAAACAACAAATTGCCAACACAGTAATATATTTTCAACCAAATTAACCATATATTATATAGAGTAATTAAATGAATAACACAAAAGTCTGGTCGCTTGGGGATGCCGTTATAGATTTATTGCCATTTGGCGATATGAATTATCAAGCTTGCGCTGGTGGTGCGCCGGCTAATGTTGCTATTGGTGTTGCTAAATTGGGACTTCCTTCAGCGTTTATTGGCCGAGTCGGTAACGATCCATTTGGTCATTTTATGGAAAAGACATTCAAACAATACCATGTTGACTGTCAAAGCCTTGAAAAAGACGATAATCATAGAACAAGTACTGTTGTTGTAGATTTGGGTGATAATGGCGAACGTAGCTTTACTTTTTTAGTCTCTCCTTCGGCCGATCAATTTTTATCAAAACAAGCATTGCCTAATTTTAATCAAGATATCTTACATTTTTGTTCTCTTGCACTGGTGGGGCATACCTGCCGGCAAACGCTAAAAACTGCAATTGAAGATCTGACGGCCAAAAATGGGTTGATTAGCTTTGATATTAATTTGCGCGAACAGATGTGGCAAGATAAAGACGAAATGCGCACGGTTATTACGCAATTTAGCCATGATGCCGATATCCTTAAACTGTCTGATGAAGAGCTATTTTGGTTAACAGAAAGTGATGATTGGCATCATGCCTTAAATAAATTAACACAACATTATAATGCTCAGCTTAAGCTAATAACTAAAGGAAAAGATGGCAGTATTGTTATATGGCAAGGTAAACGATTTTCTTTTGATTCCTATCATGTCAATAGTGTTGATACAACGGGGGCTGGGGATGCTTTTGTGTCAGGATTGTTAAGTAGCATAGCTTCATCAGGAATGCCCGAAGATAAATTAATGCTAGAAAGCATGATGACTATTGCCAGTGCCTGTGGTGCATTAGCAACAACCAAAAAAGGGGCGTTAACGGCGCTACCCGATAGCGCATTTTTACAATCATTTATTGGCGACAATCCAGCCTTAACCGCTAAACAAATGGCATAATTTAATGACAGAAAAAGAAAAGATGCTCGCCGGTTTGTTATACGATCCCTGTATCAATTTACTGGCTAAAGAACGGCTTTATGCGCAAGATCTCTGCTTTCAAATTAATCAACTATCACCACTGGTTGAAGAGCAGCGCCAACGATTATTTCAAACCCTGTTAGGAAAAACAGGAAAGCTATTTACAATTATGCCCGGTTTTCAATGTGATTATGGCTACAATATTGAAATTGGAGAGAATTTTTTTGCTAATTTTAACTGCATCATGCTTGATGCGGCCAAAATTACATTCGGAGATAATGTCCTTGTCGCACCCAATTGCGGTTTTTATACCTCAGGTCACCCACTTGATAGCCAAATACGCAACAGTGGGCTTGAGTTTGCCAAACCGATTACGATCGGTAATAACGTTTGGATTGGTGGTAACGTAATTGTACTACCCAATGTGACTATCGGCGATAATACGGTTATTGCAGCTGGCAGTATTGTAGATCGAGATATTCCTTCAAATGTCGTTGCCATGGGCACGCCATGCCGAGTGTATAAAACGCTTTAATGCCATTTAAACTATCTGTTTGCTACATTGTGCTCTAGCCCATGCATCAATAATGAACACATCATCAATAGTGGCAGGTTCCGGAAAATTAAGTTGATCTAACGTGGTTGCAACCTGTTTGGCAATATCCATAAAACCAATTTTATGCTGTAAAAATGCTTCAACCGCCACTTCATTGGCAGCGTTAAGCGCTGTTGTTGCCGCTTGCCCTTCACCACAAGCCTCAATGGCTAATTTTAAGCATGGATAGCGAATAAAATCGGGTTGATTGAAGGTTAATGATGAGATTTGAGTAAAATCTAAAGCAGGTACACCGGATGAAATACGTAATGGATAAGACATTGAATAAGCAATTGGCGTACACATATCTGGCACGCCTAATTCTGCAATAATACTGCCATCTAGATAACGAACCATTGAGTGAATAATTGATTGAGGATGTACAATAATCTCCATTTGCTCAAAACTAGCATTAAACAACCAACGAGCTTCAATATATTCCAAGCCTTTATTCATCATCGTTGCCGAATCAACTGAAATCTTTCTACCCATTGACCAGTTAGGATGTAAAGTCGCTTGCGCAGGTGTGACTGAAGTTAATTGATTTAACGGTAGCTCCCGAAAAGGTCCGCCAGATCCGGTTAACACAATTTTGGCGATACCATGATCAGTCAGATTAACAAATCCAAGATCATGTTGCACTGCGGTAGGTAAACTTTGAAAGATCGCATTATGTTCACTATCGACCGGCAGTAGCTCGGCGCCATATTGTTTCACCGCTTGCATAAATAAATGCCCACAAGTGACTAATGACTCTTTATTAGCGAGTAAAATGCGTTTACCTTTTTTAATTGCAGCAAGAGTCGGCCTTAATCCCGCAGCACCAACAATTGCAGCCATAACTTGGTTAACTTCGGGGAGCTGTGCTAAATCACACATAGCTTGCTCACCACTCAGTACTTCTATATTCAATTTTAGGTTGGCTAAATTTGCTTTAAGCTGCTGCGCTGCTTGTTTGCTCGCCATAGCAACATATTTTGGTTTAAACTCCTGACACTGCTCTGTCATTTTTGCAACATTAGCGCCACCTACTAGCACATAAGCTTTGTATAAAGTTGGATTTTGCCGAATGACGGCTAACGTGCTACAG
The DNA here is from genome assembly GCF_026536305.1 of Gilliamella sp. B3892. NCBI lineage: Bacteria > Pseudomonadati > Pseudomonadota > Gammaproteobacteria > Orbales > Orbaceae > Gilliamella > Gilliamella sp. B3892. The sequence goes on along the minus strand of NZ_JAFNOK010000006.1, from coordinate 12,317 downwards.
CCGATCGATCCTGTTGAACCTAAAATTGCGATATTTTTCATAATTAATACATTAAACCAATGTTATTTTCTTCAAAGTAAGCGACGTAGCCTAAATCCGGCGCTCTATCGGTCATCACCAAATTAAACTGATCAAGGTTACAAATAAAAGCCGGTTTAACTTGATTAAACTTAGTATGATCGGCAATTAAAATATTTTGATTAGATTTTTTCATCGCCTGATGCTTCATATTCAATTCATCAAAATGGTAACAAGTTGCACCTTGAGTGAGATCAATACCCGCTGCCGAAATAAAAGCTTTATTTGGACAGATAAAATCGAGCGGATTATGGGAACTAATATTGGTAAAAATTGCATTATTAAGCTGATACTGCCCACCGCATAAAATGATTTTACATTTTGGTTTGTTTTGTAACGCTAGAAAGGCATTGAGTGAATAGCAGATTGCAGTAAAGGCAATATCATCACTAATTTCATCAATGATAAATTGCATGGTTGTACCGCAATCAAAAAAAATAGTATCGTTCTCATCAACAAATTGACTAACTAGTTTGCCAATATAACGCTTTTCATCTACATGTTTATCTTTTTGATCTGAAACAAAATATTGCGATATGGTATGGCGTGCTTGGTTAACAACATAACCGCCTAAAACAGCTAAACATGATGATTGATTGCTAAGATCTCGACGAATCGTCATTTCAGAAACAGCAAGCATTTGCGCTGCTTGCTTTAAATGAATTTTATCGGTAGTTTTTAATTGCTCAATAAGTGCATTAACTCTTTTTTGCGGTTGCGTTTCCATTGCCATTCCATAAATAGCAATAAGCTACTATACAGTAGCTTATAAAAGGATGAATTAATAGCCGCTAGATGATGCTTTATCGCCTGATACAATTGCAATACCAGCACTAGCGCCTAACCGTGTTGCACCAGCTTGAACCATTTTTTCAGCAGTTTGACGATCTCTAATGCCACCTGATGCTTTAACACCCATTTTATCACCGACTGTTTCGCGCATCAATTTAACATCTTCAACTGTTGCCCCTGATAAGCTAAAACCGGTTGAAGTTTTAACAAAAGCAACGCCAATTTCTTTACAAATTGTACAAACTGTAACGATTTCTTCTTTAGTTAATAAGCAAGTTTCTAAAATAACTTTTAACGGCACTGAACCACAAGCATTAAATACTGCTTGAATATCTTCTTTAACCGCCGTTAAATCATTGCTTTTTAGCCAGCCGACATTGATAACCATATCGATCTCTTCTGCGCCAGCTTTGACTGCCATTTCAGTCTCAAATGCTTTAGCAGAAGTCAGCATAGCACCTAAAGGAAAGCCAACGACTGAACAAACCTTTACATCGCTACCTTTAAGCAAGCTAGCGACTAAAGGCACATAGCCTGAATTAACACATACAGAATAGAAATGATACTGCTTTGCTTCTTCACAAAGTTTACGTATTTGATCTTCTGTGGCATTCATCGCCAGTAAAGTATGATCAATATACTTTGCATAATCCATAATGATGTCCTTTAATTGTGTTTAGTAATGTCTAGTAAATAATAGTTTTTAGTAAATGTTAGTAATGTTATAAAAATAACATATATAGCCCTATAATGTTATTTCCGTAACATTATATACTTAAATTTTGATAATTAAAAACTAAACTATTTACTAAACTATTTAATAAACTTAAACAATTAAATCAAATTGAAGTGATTGGTATGAAAAAGCTAAGCAATGCGCAATTTAACATTACCTATTAATTGAAGTTATGATACGTGATTCACTAAATCAACTTGGAAACCATGATTTTGACAAACTTGATTAACTTTAGTGGCAAATAATGCACTAATACAAATAGAATCTTTTACCTTTTAAATGTGCACAAGCGCATTATTTGTATTGATCAACTATAAATAAACTCAGTTAGACTTTATACCGCTTAAATAGAAGGATAGCTGTTTATTGAGTGATTTTTTATTTTTGATCTACTCGCTAACGGATAAAACTAATATTTTGTATTTTTTAGCGATAATGAAATGATTGATAATTGATAGGTAAAAAATCAAAAAGCCTAGTTTTATCAACTAGGCTTTTTAGACAAGAGATTAAAATTCCATTAACTCTTTTTCTTTATCTGCAAGCACTGCATCTAATTTTTTGATAGCTGCATCTGTTGCTTTTTGAATTAAATCTTGTGATTTACGTTCATCATCTTCTGAAATTTCTTTATCTTTTAACAAAGCTTTGATTTGATCGTTGGCATCACGACGAATATTACGAATTGACACACGACCTTGTTCTGCTTCATTACGAACTATTTTAGTTAAATCACGGCGACGTTCTTCAGTTAACGGTGGAAGAGGTACTCGAATAACTGTCCCAGCTGAAGCAGGGTTAAGCCCTAAATCAGAAGTTAAAATTGCTTTTTCAATCATTGGCGTTAATGATTTATCAAACACCGTAATAGCCAGCGTTCTTGCATCTTCAGCAACAACATTAGCTAATTGACGTAGTGGTGTTGGGCTACCATAGTATTCAACCATAATTCCGTCTAATAAGCTTGGTGAAGCACGCCCGGTTCTAACTTTAGAAATATGATTTTGAAACGCCTCAATACTTTTTTCCATGCGCGCTTGCGCTTCTTTTTGAATCTCGTTTAACATAATAAAAACCTTATTTAAAATAAAGATGACTAACAGCTAACTGTAGCCTGATTATTAATTAATGTTCCTTCTTGTTCACCTAAGATGACTCGGCGTAATGCTCCTGGTTTATTCATATTAAATACACAAATAGGCAGGTTATGATCACGAGCTAAAGTAAACGCTGCTAAATCCATGACTTTTAATTCATCATCTAACACTTTTTCATAATTTAATGTTTTATATAGTGTTGCATTAGGATCTTTAACAGGATCGGCTGAATATACCCCATCAACTTTGGTTGCTTTTAAAACAACATCTGCTTCAATCTCGATACCACGTAAGCAAGCGGCAGAATCAGTTGTAAAAAATGGGTTACCTGTCCCGGCAGAAAGAATAACGACTTTACCATGGCGAAGTAAGCTAATTGCTTCAGTCCAACGGTAGTCATCACACACACCATTTAATGGAATTGCCGACATTAAACGTGCATTAACTTCAATTCGATGCAGCGCATCACGCATGGCAAGTCCATTCATCACCGTTGCTAACATTCCCATGTGATCACCAACGACACGATTCATACCCGCTTTAGCAAGGCCTGCACCACGAAATAGATTACCGCCCCCAATAACAACAGCAACTTGAACATTCATTTCGATAAGTTCTTTGATTTCTTGCGCCATGCGGTCAAGAACGGTTGGATCAATACCAAAACCTTCATCGCCTTGTAGTGCTTCGCCACTGAGTTTAAGAAGAATACGTTTATAGAAAGGGGTTACCATATGAAGTCTCACTATTTCGTTATTTAATTACCTAATTAGCTAGAATAACTAGCGGGTAACTATTTTAAAATATTTTGTAGATAAACAAAACCGCCTTACGGCGGCTTAGATAAAACAATTAAGATTGTTTCGACATCGCAGCAACTTCAGCTGCAAAATCAACTTCGACTTTTTCGATGCCTTCACCCACTTCAAAGCGGATAAATGTAGCAATTGTCGCTTTTTTCTCTGCAAGTAAATCACCAACAGTTTTGCTTGGATCCATAACAAATGGTTGACCAGTAAGTGATACTTCACCAGTGAATTTACGCATACGGCCTTCAACCATTTTTTCTGCGATTTCACGTGGTTTACCTGACTGCATTGCAATATCGATTTGAATATTACGTTCATGTTCAACAACATCAGCTGGAACATCACTTGGATCAACATATTCTGGTTTGCTTGCAGCGATATGCATTGCAATATGTTTCACTAATTCTTCATCACAGCCACTGTTTGCCGCAACTAATACACCGATACGTGCACCGTGTTGGTAACTACCAACAACATCACCAGTGATCTCTTGAACACGACGAATACCGATATTTTCACCAATTTTAGCAACTAAAGCAGTACGCTCTTCTTCAAATTTTGCTTGTAAAGCAGCAAGATCAGTAATGTGATCATTTAATGCCGCAGTTGCTACTTTTTCACTAAATGCGATAAAACCTGCATCTTTAGCAACAAAGTCAGTTTCACAGTTGATTTCTAGAATAACACCTGATTTTTTATCAGCAGAAATTTTAGAAATAATCACACCTTCAGCAGCAACACGACCAGCTTTTTTAGCTGCTTTTGCTTGACCTGATTTACGCATATTATCGATAGCAAGATCGATATCGCCATTAGCTTCAACTAATGCTTTTTTACATTCCATCATGCCTGCGCCTGTTCTTTCACGCAGTTCTTTTACCATAGAAGCGGTAACTTCAGCCATTTTTTAATCCTCTATTTAACCATTATGATGATTTTCATTAGAATGGGTCGATTGATTTTATTATCGACCCTGAAAATATTTGAGTTTATTACTCAGCTGCTGGTGCTTCTTCAACGAAGCTTTCTTCTGATACTGGAGATTGGTTTTGCTCACGACCAGAACGAACAGCTTCAGCAACTGCATTTGCATATAATTGAATTGCACGAATAGCATCATCATTACCAGGAACGATATAATCAATACCATCTGGATCTGAGTTAGTATCAACAACAGCAATGACTGGAATACCTAAATTGTTAGCTTCTTTGATTGCGATATGTTCATGGTCTGCACCAATTACAAAAATCACATCGGGTAAGCCACCCATGTTTTTAATTCCACCCAAGCTATTTTCTAATTTCGCCATTTCACGAGCACGCATTAGTGCTTCTTTTTTGGTTAATTTGTCAAATGTACCATCACTAGCTTGTGTTTCTAAATCTTTTAGGCGTTTGATTGATTGACGAACTGTTTTCCAGTTAGTCAACATACCACCTAACCAGCGGTGATTAACATAGTATTGGCCACAACTTTCAGCCGCTTGCTTAATCGCTTCGCTAGCTGCACGTTTTGTACCAACAAATAAAATTTTACCTTTACGCGCTGCGATCTTGTTTAATTCAGCTAAAGCTTCATTAAATAAAGGAACTGTTTTTTCAAGATTGATGATGTGAACTTTGTTGCGTGCACCAAAAATAAATGGTTTCATTTTTGGGTTCCAATAACGAGTTTGGTGTCCAAAGTGTACACCCGCTTGTAACATATCGCGCATTGATACTGTAGTCATGATTTCCTCATTTTGACGTTGGGGTTATGCCTCCACATATCCGCTTTATCCGACCTTATTACTTAAAGTACAAGGCACCCCGGAAAAGAGTAATGATATGTGTGTGTTATAACGTTAATTAAATTTTAAAATTTGTGCTTATAATCCATAATCATTTTGCTTAAAAATAATCTGGAAAGTAGCGCAGGCTTTATACCATATTTAGCTAACTATTACTAGTTTTATTTATATCGATGTGATTTTTATTGGCAAAAAAGATTTACAGTCATAATAAATGAGGATTAAGTTATCGATTAATACCTTAAATTTAATTTTTAGATACCATCAATTTCATTTCATAATAATACATAATCCACATTTTTTATTACGCTATTTTTATTAAAAAATGATTTAATTAAATCGTTTTTTTATTTTAAATTGGCTCAATTCGACCCATACCGGCATATCAAACGGTTTAATAAGGTTATGCTAATCACATTTACTATCATAATCGATGAAATATTATTCTTCTGCCTCTGAGACTTGAATAGTATAAATTTTTTCAAAATAAGAAGCTGGCACATACCAGAAAGCAGGAGACATTTTTCCTTTAACAACAACTTTAATATCACCTGTTATTTTGGGAGTGCCCTTCACTGCTAAATAATTATATTCAACATAACCATTTATTTCAGGGAATATTATTTCTAATCCAGAATTTTTTGGATAAATTTCCCTCAGAAATCCTCTTTCTAAAATTGGCCCAGAACCGCCTCGAATATTAATCGTAGTATAATAATTTTTACCTATAACAGCTTTCGGTAGCTCATGAGGCGTTATCATTACTTTCGGGGCGACGATACAACCTATCAATAAAAAACAGACTGAAAAAACGATACATAATCTTTTAAATTTTAATTTTCTCATTGTTATTATGGTATCTTTTTAAATACCATTCCTGCAAAATTATGGTTCAAAAACCTACTCAATGTTAATGTCATATCTATCTGCTCAAAAAAATAACTTTACCAAAATAATGTTAACTATTTTGTTATTTTCTTTATCGCAACCTTATTGCCGATGAAAAAAAGACAACAGCATTTTATCGAAAAAGATAACAAATATTAACATTACAAAAATGATACCTAAAGTGTTTCCCTATTCAACAATATTTAACAAATATCATTGATGAAATATTATTCTTCTGAATCTGCTACATGAATAATATAAATTTTTTTAAAATCACCAGGCGTGATATTCCAGTAAGTCGGAGTCATTCCCCCTTTAATAATAACCTCAATATCACCTGTGATTTTTGGGATCCCTGTCACTGCTATATAATTACGTTCAACCATTCCATCTATTTCACGTAATATTATTTCTAATCCAGAGTTTTCGGGATAAATTCTCGTCCAAAATGAAAGTGGTCCAGAGCCTCCTTCAACATTAATCGGCGCATAATAATTTTTACCTCTAATACCTTTTGGTAATTCATTCGGTGTTATAATGACAGGGGTGATAACACAACCTATCAATAAAAAACAGACTGAAAAAACGATACATAATCTTTTAAATATTAATTTTCTCATTGTAATTATGGTATTTTTTTAAATACCAATCCTCCATAAAATAGTTTACATGTCTGTATACAATGGCAATAGATCCAACTCACGTAGCCGAATATCAACCCGATTCACCGCTTTAATATCATCTGCAGTTTCTTTATCAAAAAAATGGGGCAACGTTACCACTAGCGTTCCGGTTACCAGTCCTTCCTCGTTTTTGACACTTACCACATCCGACGATTCGGGTACTATTTCGTGCGTTAATTGAGCCTTGGGTAGATATATCATCCAGCCTGCTGATAGTCTGTCGGGAAAAACAGCTTTTCGGGGTAAATAATTTCCATTAACTATAATATAGGCACTATTAAATTTCTGAACTAAGGCTAAAATGAACTCAGTGACTGTTTGAGATTTAGTAATCCTAATATCTATTTTGAAATCTAATTCAATTTTAAGGAAAAATCTTTTCTCTAAAAGTTTCTCATATATAAAATAACATAGAGCTGCCTCTTCAGTATTTTTATCCCAAATAGATCCACTAAAAGAATTCTTATTTTTCTTATATTTTTGAGTTATTTTTTCCAATCCAACTTTAGTTACGCCATTTTTATCAAATAGCTGGTAAATAGATGACTTTTTTCTTAGAAACACCACATAAGTACCAATTTTCACTTTTATGAAGATAGTAATGCTGGATTTTTAATATCTGTTCAATTTGCGCAATACACACAGAGAGTGGTAAATAGGCTTCAGGTTTGAAATACATCTCAATAGTTAATTGTTTTTTCATATTGGCTTACTATAAATAACTCCTTATTGGTAATAAATCAGCATCACGCAATCTTAAATCAATACGATTGATTGTTTTCACATCTTCGGTGTTTTCAATACTTGGCATATGATCAAGCGATACAATCACTGTTCCTAGCTGTTTATCGTCTTTATATTTAGCTATATCTTCAAATTCTGTCCGATTAAACATCAATGAATCATAATTAGCTTTCATCATTGATTAAAGCAGGTTTATCAAGATTTTTAATCAAACTAGGGTTTAGGGTGAAAATCATCTATCTGATCTCGCCATTCATTGTAATCCCAAGTTACAATTTTGGTTTTCAGCGTTTCCAAATAGTCTAAAGCCGCTTGTTTTTCAGTTGGGGTAAGCATTTGTTCTAAACGATTTTGGATTTCTTTGTTATATTCCCAAACCGGTGGGAGTTGATAAGCATGCCACGCTAAATTATTGTCTATCTCGATAATTTTTTGTTTTGCATAATCACTTAACAGCGACCAGGCATAGGCTTTAACCGGATCTTGCTCCCGTCCTAATCCATAGAAATAGGCTTCAGTCATGCGCAATATGCCTATAATTGAGCTATGCGCTGCCATTAGCTGCGCATAATCTATTGCCTGTTTTAAATCTTCTACTTTTAATGTGCTGCGGTATTCGGTTAATTTATTCAGCTGTTCATATTTTTGATCTTTATAGTGAGCTGCTTGTTGAAATAACATACTGCCTATCAAATTTTCGTAGCAATGATAGCCACCTTCAATGGCGTAATTAAAATACTCAATACTTTTTTCTAATCGCTCATCTGGACAGGGGCGTGCCATACCTTGTTCATCATACCCACAAAAACCCATTTGCCAACCTTTTTTAAAGGCGAAATAGGGATATTTTAAATCGGCAAACCGATCCATTAAATACCATTTTATTTGAGAACTTTTAAACACCGCTGGTTCAACTAACGGTTTACCTGCACTATCCACTAACTGATCCCGATACTTATCCATAAATTCTATAAATGAGATCATCCCTTCTTCTTTGTAATCTTCATCAAAGAATTTATGCCAAGTAAGGAGAGAGTAATAATACGGCATGGCATTTTTATCCCATTGCCAGGCATGTTTTAAAAACTTGACTAAGTTGTCCGGACTAACTACCGCATAAAATACTTGATCGTCAAATGCTGATTCATACAGCTTTTTAGCTTCATCTATACGTAATAATTGATTTTCAGGAATGGTTGAAGGGTAAATTGTAAAGTCCATAGGTAAGTTTTCGGATTCAACAAAACCAAAATTGACTTGTCTATCGGATGATTGATTAAAATAGAATTGATAAAGGCTAATAACCATTATCACGCTCATGGCTAACATGACTATTTTGAACGTTGAACGTTTCAATTTGCTATTCTTCACACGCTATTCCTGCACTAAAAACTCACTCTATCCAGATTAATCACTATTATTCAACCTCAAATTTTACTCACTGCAATATAGTCAAATAAATTACGGTTTAGGATGAAAATCATCTATCTGATCGCACCATTTATTATAATTCCAAGTGACCACTTTGGTTTTCAGTGTTTCCAAATAGTCTAATGCCGCTTGTTTTTCGGCTGGGGTAAGCATTTGTTCTAAACGATTTTGGATTTCTTTGTTATATTCCCAAACCGGTGGTAGTTGATAAGCATACCACGCTAAATTATTGCCTATCTCGATAATTCTTTGTTTTGCATAATCACTTAACAGCGACCAGGCATAGGCTTTAACAAAATCTTGCTCCCGTCCTAATCCATAGAAATACGCTTCAGTCATGCGCAATATGCCGATAATTGAGCTATGCTCTGCCATTAGCTGCGCATAATCTATTGCCTGTTTTAAATCGTCTGATTTTAATACTTTACGGTATTCGGTTAATTTATTCAGCTGTTCATATTTCTGATCTTTATAGTGAGCGGCTTGTTGAAATAACATTCGGACCATCAAATCCTCGTAGCAATGATAACCACCTTCAATCGCATAGTTTAAATACTCAATACTTTTTTCTAATTGCTCATCTGGACAGGGGCGCGCCATGCCTTGTTCATCATACCCACAAAAACCCATTCCCCAACCTTTTTCATAGGCAAAATAGGGATATTTTAAATCGGCAAACCGATCCATTAAATACCATTTTATTTGAGAACTTTTAAACACCTCTGGTTCTACTAACGGTTTACCTGCACTATCCACTAGCTGATCCTGATATTTATCCATAAATTCTGTAAATGAGATCATCCCTTCTTCTTTGTAATCTTCATCAAAGAATTTATGCCAAGTAAGGAGAGAGTAATAATATGGCATGGCATTTTTATCCCATTGCCAGGCATGTTTTAAAAACTTGACTAAGTTGTCCGGACTAACTACCGCATGGAATACTTCATCGTCAAATGCTGATTCATACAGCTTTTTAGCTTCGTCTATGCGTAATAATTCATTTTCAGGAATGGTTGAAGGGTAAATTTTAAAGTCCATAATAAAATTTTCCGGTTGATTAAGTTCATGGTTTCGTTTTTTTGAATTATCACTGCTTAAATATATAAGGCCAATACCGATAATAAAACCCAAAATAATGACAAAAACGGTTAATTTTTTCCGTATTGATTCATTTTTTTTAGCTGGATAATTCATTAAAGATACTCCAAATCATTTTGATTAAACACATCCACTTCAACAATACGTTCTTCTAGTTTTCCTTTATTAAAAACTCTGCAAGGTAGTATTTGATTTTTCGGTGCAAGTTTTTTTATTTCTTCATAAATAGGATAGATAGGATTCTTTACCTTTTCTTGTTCAATCATTCTATTTTTATACTCCTTCATTCTAGCTAACGTCTTTTTATGTGTATCACCAGTGAACAAAGCATACCCCCATAAGGCACAAGCAGTAATATGTACAAGTACACTATTTAACTTTCTTTCTGGTCGATATTTATAAAAACCACTATCTAGTAAAGAATTGGTTGAGGAGATCATTCCTCCACTTTCAGTAACAATATAATTATCATTATACTCACCAATATTGCCGGCAAAACTAGCGTAAGTCACTTGCCCTAAACAACGAGTTTCTTGTTGCATTGAAATGACATTAGCTAAACACTTTTGTGCTTTTCTTTGTTTTTCTTTTTCAAGATCTTCATAAGCACCACCCCGACAGGAGTGTAATACCATAATGCCTTCATTTGGATGCCAAGGTAAAAGTTCCATATTGTCTTTTTCGTTAAAATAGATATCATTTCCCTCACCTTTTAAACTAAGTTTATCAGGTCCCCCATGACCAAAATAATGAACTTGCCACAAAGCATATTTACAAGCCGTTTCAGAGTTAGTTAATTCATTATATAGCTTTGTCCATTCAGCTTTAAATTCATTTGGATAAAGAAATCCTTCAATAATTCTTACTTCAGCATCTGGATATTTTTTTAATAGCCTCGAACGTTTATGTTTTGCTGCTTTTTCAAAGTCTGGTGCTCCCCTACCACCATAAGCAAATAGCACAAATAGAGGCGTTGGTTCTTTTTGTAATATAATTTCTTCAACAGCAACCTCTCCATTTTCAAGCTTACTTGTTTGGGCTGTAAAAACTTTACATTTTTGAGTGTTCTCATTTGGCATATTGATTAACTTACCTACTAATTAATTCCAGTGTAATTGTTTCATTTTCATTTGTAGAATGAAATGATTGGGTATATCCATTTTTATCGGTTTGCCCTTGTATCTTCCTACCATCGGGTAACGTAGCAATATAACGCTCATTGGCATAGATTTTTCCGGTCTCATCTTTACAGATAAATTTAACCGCATAATCACCAATAATATACGGTAATGCTAATTGATTACGGGCCATATTTTTCGGCCCCATCTTCTGCATCACATTACATTTAAGCTTAACGTTATCTGGTGTGCCTAGCTCTATGCCTTTACTGCTGATTTTGATATACGAGCCGCCACAGATTAGGGTTAGCTCTTTGCTGGCGGTAATGGTCAGTTTGCCGTCAACACTGTCAATGTGGATATCTTGCTTTGCGGCCATATTCAGGTTGGCATTTTGGGCTTGTATGTCAATATCCCCTTGATTGGCAAAGACCTTCATCCCCGATTTGTGGGCAAATAGCCCTATCGCTTCTCCCGAAGATACCGTGATGTTTTTTAATGCCGTGATGTCGGTTTGGTTTTCCGCCGTGATACTCACGCTGTTACCGGTTGATAGCTGAATGTTTTCCGGACTGGTTAATGCAATGCCTTCTTGCGCATAAGCTAAGATGCCACTTTGGGCCAGTTCAGTTAAGTTGGCCTTGAGCTGGTCTTGACTGTCGGTGTCGGCATCGTGGGCTTCCGATTGTTGAGCGGCTTGCTGGAGTGATTTGGCTATCGATAAAGCATTTTCCAGCTGGGTAATCGCACCTTGCATATCCAGTTGTTTGCCTTGCGCTTTCGGCTCGGTTTGGCTGGTCAGGTATAAGCCTTTTTCAGCTGCAATGGCACCCCAGTCATCCGTGCGAAGTTCAAACCCTTCACCCCGTGGTGTTTTGTTTTGGTCAACTAAGTGACCCAGATTGAGTTGCGTTTTACCGTATTCGGTTGCCAGTTTGATATGCTCCTGCCCCCGTTTGTCATCCATGCGCAATTTATTATTGGCCGGAGTACGTATCACATTACGATGTTTGTTTATCGTGGTGACATGGTCAGGATGGGCACTGTCGTGCA
>NZ_JAFNOK010000045.1:0-613 GCF_026536305.1 Gilliamella sp. B3892 | reverse complement strand
AAACATTAAACAAATGTTAAAAACAGGTCGGGCTTGTGTTACGACGAGTTAATTACTGCAAAAACGGGCACTATCACATGCTAGACAAAATAGCGTATGACTATGTTACAGCACTGAGAAAACGAAGGGCAAACTTAGCAAAAATTAAATATGAACTAGCCGAACAAGTTAAAAAATATCCGGAAGAAGAAAAGGCAAAATTAAGGGAGTTGATACAAAAATGGCTTACAAAATAACAGCAGAAATTAAAAAAGGATGGCAAAGTTGGGGATCAATTGTATTACAACGTGATTCAAAAATAACTGAAAAAACATTAATTAAAACACTATCTACGGTTAAAACGCCATTAGGTAAGTCTAATGTTGATGTGCAGGTGCGTAATTTTGAGTGTGAGAGGGTTTAGAGATGATTAAGGAAATTCGATTAACTCATGAAGTTGCCCGTAATACGGCCATAAATTTTATTAATCAATTACCAGTTGATAGCAAATATCCGTTAAGAATAGTGATTGATGAAGAAAAGCGAACATTAGCACAAAATCGAATGATGTGGGCTGTTTTAAACGATATTGCAAAACAAGTTGAATGGAACGGAGAAAAACTGACAGCAGAAG
>NZ_JAFNOK010000044.1:0-661 GCF_026536305.1 Gilliamella sp. B3892 | reverse complement strand
GCGGTATCCAAATGGTTGTCGCCGATATTGCTAAAACGCCTAATGGTCATGAAAAAGCCAATAAAGAAGATAAACAATCATTATTCAAATCCTGTTTATTTGCATTGCAACCGATAAGCTTATTCGTATCTATCTCGTTAGGCTTTGTATCCATCATCTCACCAGCCTATGGTAATAATATTGTTGTTGATAATCAGGCAAATAAAAATCAGCAACCGCAAGTGATCTCGGCGGCAAATGGTGTCACCCAAATTAATATACAAACGCCGAATAATAAAGGTCTTTCACACAATAAATACACCCAATTTGATGTCTCACAGCAAGGGGTAATTTTAAACAACAGCAGCAAAATCAATCAAACCCAGATTGGCGGTTATGTTCAAGGTAATGAAAACTTAAAAACAACCGGTCCGGCTAAAATTATCTTAAATGAAGTCAATTCACGTAATCCAAGCCAACTAAATGGCGTGATTGAAGTTGCCGGCCAAAAAGCGCAAGTGATTATCGCTAACCCTTCGGGTATTACCTGTCATGGTTGTGGCTTTATTAACGCGAATCGAGGCACCTTAACCACCGGTACCCCGACTATCGATAATGGTGAATTAACCGGTTACCGGGTTGAACAAGGACATATTAATGTCACCGGTAAAGGGCTCGATGG
>NZ_JAFNOK010000043.1:0-672 GCF_026536305.1 Gilliamella sp. B3892 | reverse complement strand
GTACCCCGACTATCGATAATGGTGAATTAACCGGTTACCGGGTTGAACAAGGACATATTAATGTCACCGGTAAAGGGCTCGATGGTTCAACGCAAAGCTATACCGATTTAATTGCCCGCTCAGTATCGATTAATGCTGCGGTATGGGCAAATGAAGCCAATGTTATCACCGGTAAAAATCAAGTCAGCCGTGATACCAAAAACGTTACTGCGTTAGACGGTACTCATACCGAAGATAAACCCGAAGTATCGATCGATGTTTCACAATTTGGCGGCATGTATGCCGGTCAAATCAACATGATTGGTACCGAAAAAGGCGTTGGGGTACACAATGCCGGCGAACTTGGCGCAAGCTCAGATAATATCGTGATTCGTGCAGACGGAAAAATTATTAATACCGGTACATTACAAGCGCAGAAAGATATCACCTTAAACAGTCAACAAGATATCACTAATCGCCGTCAGATCTACAGTAAACAAAACATTAAATTAAATAGTCAAAATGCGATCACCAATGAAGGGGCAATCATCGCTCAACATGATATTACCTTAAATGCCCAAAAAATCGACAGCACTCAGGCAAGTCGGGTTGCCGCCGGCATTAATGAGCAAGGAAAACTGATCCATAATAAAGGCAATATTTCCGGCACCGCAAATGACATCAATTTCAACG
>NZ_JAFNOK010000042.1:0-684 GCF_026536305.1 Gilliamella sp. B3892 | reverse complement strand
GTGGGTTGACGAGCGGTATCGTTTAATTGAGCCTGCTCAAATATTTGATGATCTAAAATATTCGTATTTAATGCATTATCAATAAACTCTTCATCGGCTTTTGTATATTTATAGGAACTAAATCTATATTTATTTTCATCTTTTCTTCTATGTAAATTAACTCTTCCCGAATAGACATATTTTGATAAAACTTCTTGCGAGATATTGTTTAACTGATCGACATTAATATTGACATTTTTACCGGCAATAATTTTACTATCATGATTATTTAAAGTTTGTCCTTGTATCGTAATATTACCGGTAGCGGTGATTTTACTTGGATCTGTTTCAATCAGTACAGTACGATATTTTTGTTTATAGATGTCATAATGCCAGGAATTTGCCGCCCCGTATACGCCTTTACTTGGAACATACATTCTTTGTAAGTACTTGGTATTACGTAAATGCAATGGAATATCATTCCATTTGTACAAACATCGACTATGTTTGTCACAAGACACGCCTGGAATACTACCCATACCTGTTGTCTTGATGCGATAAAGCACATCATCAGGCGAGTATTTGGTTTTCCCTTCCCCCTCAGACGTTTGAAAATAGACTTCATGTTCCGGTGGCTCGTCACTTTGGCGCATTTCAGTGACAATATGGTCATTAATATTATTAATGCGCTTAGCATTAATAAAT
>NZ_JAFNOK010000041.1:0-708 GCF_026536305.1 Gilliamella sp. B3892 | reverse complement strand
GTGGGTTGACGAGCGGTATCGTTTAATTGAGCCTGCTCAAATATTTGATGATCTAAAATATTCGTATTTAATGCATTATCAATAACGACTTCATCGGCTTTAGTAAAATCTCGCTCATAACATCTATAGTCATCTTCGTGCTTACGAGTACGGTGATAATACTTCCCGGAATAAACATATTTTGTGACAGCCTCTTGCGAGATATTGTTTAACTGATTGACATTAATATTGACATTTTTACCGGCAATAATTTTACTGTCGTGATTATTTAAAGTTTGTCCTTGTATCGTAATATTACCGGTGGCGGTGATTTTACTTGGATCTGTTTCGAGCAAAACCGTATGATATTTCTGTTTATATATATCATATTCCCAAGAGTTTACGATTGCGTGTACGCCTTTAGATTTCGCACTAAACCTTTGTAGTATCGATTCACGCTTATGTTTTATATAATCGGGAATGTCGTTCCAACGAAAGTAGCATCGATCTCCTCTTTTATCACAATAAAACCCTTCTAGATCTTTAATATCTTTATAATCTACATCAGTAATCCATATGCGAAAAAGTACGTCCTCAGGTAAATATTTGGTTTGGCCGTCCCCCTCTGCCGTTTGAAAATAAAGTTCATGTTCCGGTGGCTCGTCACTTTGGCGCATTTCAGTGACAATATGGTCATTAATATTATTAATGCGCTTAGCATTAATAAAT
>NZ_JAFNOK010000040.1:0-728 GCF_026536305.1 Gilliamella sp. B3892 | reverse complement strand
AAGAACTTGATGAGCGTATTAAACAAATAGAAGCAGTTTAGTCAGTCACTAGAACGGCTTTTTAATATTAACAGGAGACCAAAATATTAACTGATGTAACAGAATTCATCCAAGATTTGGATGTTGGTAATTTCAATGAAAAAATGGAGTGATTACATGATTACACATAAAGAATGGAAAAAACTGAAAGTTGGGGATTTATTATACATTGCTAACACACCATCGCCCCACATCAAAACAGCAAAAATTAACGAGATCAATGATAATTGCATTACCATTTTCGATGGTAATGGCTGTACCCGTTGGATTTACCCACCACACGTTATGAATTATTTTTGTAAAAAAAATGATGCTATAAAGTATTTGATGTTAGTTGTAAAACATAAAATTAAAAAACAACAAGAGATATTGCTGAAGCTACAAAACCAATTGGAGAAAGAAAATGACTAGATTAAATTGGCTAAGGAGTGATTATGATTACGCTAACGATTGAAGAAAATAAAGGTGATATTAAATTTAAAGTGGATGGAATTAACACATCTACTGATGACGAAAAAACTGTGTTATCAATAATACTATCTTCATTGGATAATGAATTTGAGATAGATAAAAGATCAATAAAAATGGACAAAATAGAGCAATTGGAGAAAGAAAATGGCAAATAGAGGAATCAATAAAGTGATTCTAGTTGGTAACTTAGGGCAAGATCCCGAAATTCGCTATATGTC
>NZ_JAFNOK010000005.1:0-178627 GCF_026536305.1 Gilliamella sp. B3892 | reverse complement strand
TGCTGACTGTTGGTATGCGCTGAAGATTTTCAAGCCCTTGCTCGATATCACGTAAATTTAAGATTTTCCCTTCTCTTGCCGGCATCGCGGTGTAAAGTTGCGCATATTTATCACTGTCATCGGTGTAGCGTATATGTCTCACTTTACCTTCAACCAGGAGTAATTTTAACACCCCTTGGGTTAAATCCTGCTCCGGCACAACCACTCTTGTTGTAATATAGCCATAGCTGACTAAGCGATCTTGAATGGCGCTCATTAAAATGTTCACCCCTTTAGCGCCTTAACAGCGATGCTCTGCTTGTTGGGCAAGCTTGTTTAAAGGAACAAACCAGGGTAATTTATCACGCTCAAGCAATTGAACCTGATCAATATTGAAACATAAAGACTCTTGCGGAAAATTTAACTCGTTGACACTGGTTGTCGGCGGAAGCAAATGAATATCGGGAGCAGTGGTAGTTAATGATTCTTCTAAAGCCTTTTGACGCTCTTGTTGATGAATCAGTTGCATATCACCCAACTGTTGCGTAGCAGGCAATTGAGCTAATGCTATGGGTGATGTTAATACGATTGTTACAGCCGCAATACAGCAATGTTTAAATAAAAAATCCATATAAAATCAAAATCTAATAAAAATCCTTTTTTGGAATATTAACATATGGCTAATAAATAGTCTATTTAAAAACGATAAGTGTTTTTGTGTAAAAAGAGATGAGTTATCGGTTCGGTATAAATGTACTCAATGGGTTAAGCTAAGGTAAATTAAATATCAATCTCAACATAGACTGGCAAAGATAGGGCAAAAGCTTTATACTAGGCATAATTTTGTGTATGGCAAAGACCATACTTATTTTTACTCCGTTCTTTAACATCATCAATTGGAAGAAAATTATGCATCCGATGCTTAATATTGCTATTCGTGCTGCGCGTAAAGCAGGTAATGTTGCCATTAAGGCTTATGAAAACCCGAGTTCAATCGAAATTAACACTAAAGGTGCTAATGATTTTGCAACTAATGCAGATCGAGCGGCTGAAGCTTTGATTATTGAAACAATTAAAAAAGCTTATCCAGATCATACTATTATTGCTGAAGAAAGCGGCCTTGCTAAAGGTAATGATGCCGATACGCAGTGGGTAATCGATCCAATTGATGGTACCACCAATTTTATTAAAAATATTCCCCATTTTGCGGTGTCTATTGCTGCTCGAGTGAAAGGTAAAACCGAAGTGGCGGTTGTCTATAATCCAATGAGTAACGAGCTATTTACTGCGGCACGTGGTAAAGGTGCGCAGCTTAATGGCTACCGAATTCGTGTTAGTAATGCTAAAGATTTAGAAGGAAGCGTACTGGCAACAGCTTTTCCATTTAAAGCAAAGCAATACAGCGATAGCTATTTTGCAGTACTACAAAAATTATTTACCAAATGTGGTGATTTTCGTCGTAGTGGGTCAGCGGCACTAGATTTGGCTTATGTGGCAGCGGGTCGCTTAGATGGCTTTTTTGA
Organism: Gilliamella sp. B3892; assembly: GCF_026536305.1. NCBI lineage: Bacteria > Pseudomonadati > Pseudomonadota > Gammaproteobacteria > Orbales > Orbaceae > Gilliamella > Gilliamella sp. B3892. Next base: position 177,125 of record NZ_JAFNOK010000005.1, on the reverse strand, counting down.
AATCGGTTTAAAACCATGGGATATTGCCGCAGGCGAGTTAATTTTACGTGAAGCTGGTGGCGTTATTACCGATTTTGCCGGCGGAAATAACTACATGGTATCGGGCAATATTGTTGCCGGTAATCCACGTGTTGTGAAAGATTTGCTGGTTTCTACCCAAAACGATTGGCCGGAAAACTTACGAGGCTAATGTTGATTAGAACAGAGTGATAATGCTCTGTTCTTTTTGGTTGCGGCTGTGTATTTTGCTTTAGCTATAATAAGAAATGCCTACATAGTACCAATCAATTATTTATCTTTTTTGTTTGGCTGGCATTGGCTCCATTGAGCAATTAACATTCAATCCTTGATTGTTTAAGCAGTGACTACCCCATTTATACATAGCTTGCAGTACCGGTTGAATACTTTCACCAAATGCGGTTAAGGAATATTCGACTTTCGGTGGCACAACCGGGAAAACTTTTCGATTAATTAGCTGATGCGATTCAAGTTCACGTAATTGCGCCGTTAGCATTTTTGGCGTGGCGCAAGGGATTTGTTTACGCAGTTGCGAAAACCTTAATGTTTTGTTTGTCATCAGTTGCCATAAAATCAAAGCTTTATATTTTCCACCAATCATATTTAAGGTTGTTTCGACCGGGCAACAGATAGTTGGTTGCGAATGTGGTTCGCGTTCATCGATTTTAGCTATAGGATTGTTCACGTTAATGTCTTAACAGTATCTTTTTGGATAGTATATATCAAAAAAGTGCATTCTTGTTAATAATACAATTAGTATTAAAATGGCTATCAATACAACCTGTAAAAATAAGATCTTTTGGATAAATAAGATATATTTGGTTTTAGATAGATTATTTATATTATAACGATAGCGTCAAATAAAATGGTTTCTTAGTGAATATAATAAATCAAAACAACACTAATTATTGAAGGATGCGTCAAATGAAAACAGTTGAATATCAATTTTTTGTTGAAGATATGAGTTGCGCATCATGCGTCAGCCGAGTTGAAAAAGCATTAAAAAAAATTGATGGTGTAATCGATGCCAGTGTCAATCTTGCCACCGAAAAAGCAAACGTGACTGCCAATGCCAATGTTAAATTAGAAACGCTAATGTCGGCGGTGGATAAAGCCGGTTATCATGCGGTGAAAATTACCGATCAACAAACACACGCCAAAGATGAAGAGAAACAAGCGTCACTTTGGCCGATTGTGTTATCGGTTATTTTGGCTATTCCATTTGTTGTGCCGATGCTACTTGAGCCGTTTAATATTCATTTGATGATGCCAGCATGGTTACAACTTGTGCTGGCTTCGATTGTTCAATTTGGTCTGGGGGCTAAATTCTATCGTAGTGCTTTTAAGGCACTAAAAGCGTTAACGGGTAATATGGATTTATTAGTGGCAATGGGTACCAGTGCAGCTTATGGTTTGTCGCTATATCAACTGATTAATGGCGATTATGATCATCTCTATTTTGAATCATCAGTTGTTATTATTACCCTGATTTTGTTTGGTAAATGGCTCGAGTCAAGAGCAAAACATCAAACCACCCAAGCGATCGAAGCACTTTCCGCCTTAAGGCCTGAGCTAGCGTTAGTTAAACGAGGCGATCAACAAGTAAGTTTACCGATCAATCAAGTGAAGGTGGATGATATTGTTATTATCAAACCCGGTGAGCGTATTGCGGTTGACGGTATTGTTATTGAAGGTGCTTCGAGCTGTGATGAATCGATGTTGACCGGGGAAAGTTTACCGGTAAATAAAACGGTTAATAGTACAGTTACCGGCGGTACCATTAATGGTGAAGGGTTATTGTTAGTCAAAACCACAGCGGTTGAAGCCGACTCGACCCTGGCAAAAATTATTCAAATGGTTGAATCTGCGCAAGCTAAAAAAGCGCCAATTCAACGTATTGTTGATCGTATTAGTGCAATCTTTGTGCCGGTCATTTTGATTATCGCTTTAATTACCTTATTGGCATGGGGCGTGATGTATCATGATTGGCAACAAGCATTACTGCATGCTGTTGCCGTATTAGTTATTGCTTGCCCGTGTGCTTTAGGTTTAGCCACGCCAACAGCGATCATGGTTGGAACAGGCGTGGCTGCTCGACAAGGCATTTTAATTAAAGATGCTGAAGCCTTAGAAACATTGCACAATATTAATACCGTCGCATTCGATAAAACCGGCACATTAACCCTAGGTAAACCTGAACTGGTCGAAATGGATGTAATTGGCACTGAGACGCCCGATCAAATCTTATCGCTTGCGGCATCTATGCAAGCGGGCAGTGAGCACCCATTAGCTAAAGCTATCTTGTCTAAAGCAAAACAGTACGATTATGCTCAAAATATTACCTCTGTCACCGGATCGGGCGTCATGGCAACCATTGATAATACCGAATATTATTTAGGTAGTTTACGCTGGATGAAGTCATTAAATGCCTATTTTGTTGATATGGATGATAAAATCAGTGAGCTAACTGCGAAAGGCTATACCATCTCATTTTTAGCTAAGCAACAATCTGAAAATAGTGTAGCGATACTGGCTTTATTTGGTTTTGCTGATGTGATAAAACCCGAAGCCAAAAATGCTATTGATGCACTACATCAATTACATGTTAATACCGTTATGCTAACCGGTGATAATCAACAAGCTGCAAATTCGGTAGGTCAGCAGTTAGGCTTAGATAAAGTTATTGCAGAAGTGTTACCACAGGACAAAGCTAATTATATCTATCAATTACAAAAAGAGAGTCACACTAATACCAATAATCGAGTAGCAATGGTGGGCGACGGTATTAATGATGCTCCCGCTTTGGCAGCTGCTGATATTGGTATAGCAATGGGGACGGGGACAGATGTGGCAATGCATGCAGCAAGTATTACCTTAATGCGTGGTAATTTGTATCTTATTGCTGATGCGATTGATATTTCCCGCCGAACTTATAATAAGATCAAACAAAACCTGTTTTGGGCGTTTTTTTATAACTTAATTGGTATTCCATTAGCTGCATTGGGCTTTTTAAATCCAATGATAGCTGGCGCTGCTATGGCATTAAGTAGTGTCAGTGTTGTCACCAATGCTTTATTACTTAAACGCTGGAAGGCAAGGGCAGAAACTAAGTCAGCGAATGGTTAGTTATAAGTTAAGGGGCAATTATGCCCCTTATTGATTACGTTTCTGCTTGAGTTGCTTAAAAGCATTTTATTTATTCGGTCACACTAAAATTAATTTGCGATCCTTTGCCTTGCTCAGTGACAAACACGCCAACGGCACAAATAAGTTGTTCGTTATAGTAAATCAAAGGCGTACGTGTACGCATCCATGGTGGGATCTGGTGTTCTTGCCATATTTTTTTGATCGCTCTTGACCCTTGCCGATTAACTATTTGCAATCGACCTTGCGCATGAAAACGTACGGTAACTGCTTCGTCGGCTTGAGGTAGGCGACAATTTAAATCGTGCTGGTAATGAGATTGTAACTGACCGATATTATCCGGTAACACTAAAGGCGAAGTGAGATCCCAATTGATGACTAAGTGTTCAGTATCATCATACAGTGGCAACAGATAAAGTTGATTTTGATAACGGCGAATTTGTTTGTTATGCAAAACAAATTTTGGATTAGCATCTTCCTTCGCTTCAACGACCGTTTGCCAAATTAATGCCAGCTGTTTTTGACTCGGCATCATTATGCCTTGTTGTCGAAACCACATGCGCAAAATCGCATTGCGTTTATATTCTGAATAATTGATTAACGGCGACAAACGTAGCTGACCTTGCGTTGTCAATAGTTGGTGAAAATCGTTATCTAACAGCTCGTTAATTAACGCTTCTTGTTGTTGGCAAAGTGAAGCACTTCGCGCAACCATTTGGGAAAACTGTGGCCAGCGCTGATTGATAAGTGGTAACACCTTTAATCGTAGAAAGTTACGGTCATAATGGTCATCTTGATTGCTTTCATCTTCTATCCAAGTTAATTGATGCCTGTTGGCGTACGCTTCGATTTGTTGGCGTGAGATCGTCAATAATGGTCTAAGATGCCTGTTGCTTTCAACCGGCATTGCCGATAAACCGGCTGGTCCGCTGCCCCGTTTTAGCGCTAACAAAAAAGTTTCGCATTGGTCATCAAGATGCTGGGCTGTGCATAGCATCTGATCGCTTTTTAGGTGACGATAAATTGCCTGATAACGAGCATTTCGAGCTTGCTGTTCAATATTACCCGCCATAGGATCGAGCTGAACTTTTTCAATAATGATCGGTACTTGCCATATTTGGCACTGCTGTTGGCAATGCCTTGCCCAGCTATCGGCATTTTGACTTAAGCCATGATGAATATAAATTGCGCTGAGTTGTAAGTCTGGTCGTTGCTGTTGTTTCAATTGGGTAAGCGCATGTAATAGCACCGTTGAATCCACGCCACCACTGTAAGCAACCAGTAGCGATTGACGATTTTTGATATGATCAAAAATCGCCTGTTCAATGCTTTGATCAATCATCGTTTGGCTTTGATTTTTCATTGTTATTTAATCACACTAAGCTTTTAATCATACTAAATTTTGATCATATTAAGCTTTGTAGGGCATTTGCTTTATTTTTATTTAACTTAATTCGATCTAAACCGGCGGATAGATCAGCAATTAAATCATCGGGATCTTCAAGCCCAATATGTAACCGAATGAGCGTTCCGTCAAAGCTGACTCCAGAAACCGGTCGGATTTTGGCTAGCTCTTCGGGTTGATTGGCTAAAATTAATGACTCAAACCCACCCCATGAATAAGCCATTGAAAAATGGGTTAAATTATCTAAAAAGTCGGAAAGCTGTACATCATTTAAATGGTCGTTTAGCACAAATGAAAATAAACCACTTGCACCGGTAAAGTCACGGGCAAAAAATTCATGTCCTTTGCAACTTGTTAAGGCAGGGTGATTAACGGTTGCGACTTTAGGATGAGCCGCCAGCCATTTTGCTACTTTTAAGCCACTTTCATGATGTTGTTTAAGTCTGACTGCTAAAGTGCGTAAACCTCGTGCTGCCATATAAGCGGTATCTGCATCACACATTTGACCCATTAAATAAGAGCGTTCTCGCAATCTATCCCAGCATCGCTCATTAGCAACAGCAGTGCCGAGCATCGCATCGGAGTGACCAATTAAATATTTAGTGCCTGCTTGAATTGAGATATCAATATCATGATCTAACGCTTTAAATAGCACGCCAGCAGCCCAGGTATTATCCATTATAATGACTATTTGCGGATTAATGTTCCTGATTGCTTTCACAATAGCGGGCACATCATGAATTTCCATCGTAATTGAGCTTGGCGACTCTAAAAACACCACTTTAGTATTTGGTTTGATGTGGTTTGTGATATAACGGCCAACTAAAGGTGAAAAGTAATCGGTTTCAACACCTAAATCTTTTAAAATATGATTACAAAACTCTTGAGTCGGTTCGTAACTGGCTTCAGATACCAAAATATGGTCGCCGGTTTTTACAAAAGCCAAAATCGCATTGGCAATGGCTGCTGCACCACACGGGTAAAGGTAACATCCTGCACCTCCTTCAATTTCAGTCAAGGCATCTTGCAGCGAGAAATGGGTTAATGTACCTCGACGTCCATAAAAGAGTGCGCCATTAGTGCGATTTTCGGTCGCTTCTTTTTTGGCTGCAATAGAGTCAAATACTAACGATGAGGCTCGTTGGATAACCGGATTTACTGCACCTTGAGTATAGCGTTTTTTGCGACCAGCATTGACTAATTTGGTTTGTAATGACATGACGTATCCTTGCTATCTGATAAATTTTAATAACAATTAGCATAGCATGCTGTTAAAATAGTAAAAAATAATTTTTATCAATACTGGCTTTTCAATCATGCTAATTGTCCAACTTGCCAATCTCAATAGCGTGGCAATTAACTATTCGTTGTTATCTGAGCAAATTATTAATGATGCTAATAAAATGAATGAGCGACGTAAAAAACAGTTTTTAGCCTGTCGTTCCATACTAGCCAGTTTGCTCAATCAATATTGTCAGATCGAAACTTTGCCAACAATGATAATTGGCGATAATGCTCGCCCCTGTTTTTTAGATTCTAATCTGCCGGATTTTAATATTAGTCACAGTCAAAACAGCGTGGCTGTGGCGATTTCATTAACCGGTAAAGTTGGGTTAGATATCGAAGTGGCACGTCCACGAAAAAATTATCAGAAGGTAGCAAAAAATTTTTTTGCTGATACCGAATGTCAATGGATGCGCACACAACAAGATGAGCTATCCGCTTTTTGGCAACTTTGGACGTTAAAAGAGTCGGCCTTAAAGCTCTATGCCAAAGGGGTGTGGCAAATGAAATCGGTAAAAATTGATCTGGCTAACAAGATGATTAGTGCACCTTTTGGCGGCCACTTTTATTATCAATATCAGCAGGTGGGTGATATTCATCTTGCGGTCAATTGCGATAAGCCGATTACTCATTTTGTGTTAAATACGTAATTAACTTGATGACTTGCTGGATAAATTCTAACAAATCATCATTAATCAAATGAGTAAACAGGCTGTTAAGCTTTAAACAAGATAGATATTTTGCAATATTTCTCTGTTTTTTTGGTCGAGATCATACTCTTGCGCTAACCAGTTATCGATAGTGTTATAACGCTCTTTAATAGCCGTAATTGCAGCGCTTAAATACTCTTTTTTGGTAGCAAAGATCGCTTTTTGCTTTTCAAACTCTTCCGGTGTTAATTGGCTTTTTTGTTGGTTAAGCGTCTGTTCTCGAAACGTTTGTAAGCACTGTTCAGTGAGTAAGTAATCTTGCATAACCACCTCTTCACTAACGCCTAAAGCAAATAAAACTAATGCCACACCGATGCCTGTTCTGTCTTTGCCAACTGCACAATGTTGGACTAACGGTCTACCATTGGCTTTAAATAGTGTTGAAATAAGTGTCTGATAAGCAAGATTATTAAACGGTAAAAGCTGATAAAGTTTAAGCATAAACTCATGAGGGGAATATTTTTTTAACACCGTGATATCGTTTTTTAGATCACTGGTTAAACTTGCGGTAATTTCGTTATTTAATGGATTGGCCGGTACATTAATATAATGACTATCAGCCCATAAATTATCAGGGTGGCGATCGATTTCATGTTGATCACGATAATCTAAAACATAATGTAACTTTAATTCGTCAGACAAGAATTTTTTTTCATCCTCTGTGAGGCGAGAAAATTCCCCAGCCCGATATAACATGCCAGAGCGAACTTGCCGCCCATCTTTGGTTTTAATGCCGCCTAAATCACGAAAATTGATGCCATTTTTAATAGGTATAACCGATGTCATTGCTGTTCCTTATTTATGCTTAACTTCGCTTGCTATATTAACATGTTTCTGATTAGAATTAAGCCATTGTTTTTGCTTTATTACTTATCGAGGTGCTTATTATGTCTACATTATCTATTTTACTTTCTGATCAAGTTGCGCAACCACAGTGGGGTAAAGATGCGCTACTGAGCTATTGCCAAGAGTCTATTACTATTCACTATAAAACTGAACATCGCTTAGGTGCAATTCAACGGGCAGGGCGTAAACTTGATAATCAAGGCATTAACTCGATTAAACTCAGTGGAAGTGGCTGGGATTTAGAATCTTGCTGGCATTTTTGGTTAGGTTATCGTAATGCTAAAAATAATAATAAAGTGAGTTGGCCAAAACTTAGTACTGAAGATAAACAAGAACTCAAACACCGCCTAGCCATTATTGATTGGTGCCGTGATATTGTTAACCAACCCGCTGAAACATTAAGTCCACTTGAATTAGCCACCCAAAGCGCCAAATTAATTAGCACTTATTCATCTGATATTAAATACAATATTATCACAGGCGAAGCATTAAAAACGCATGATTATATAGGTATTTATACTGTGGGGAAAGGATCGGATAGGGCGGCGGCACTACTTGAACTTGACTATAACCCGAGCCAAAATCCAAAAGCGCCTATCGTTGCTTGTTTAGTTGGTAAAGGTATCACCTTTGATTCGGGGGGCTACAGCCTAAAACCGAGTAGCTTTATGGAGTCGATGCGTGCCGATATGGGTGGTGCAGCTCTGGTTACCAGCGCTTTAGCACTCGCTATTGCACGAGGTGTCAATCATCGTATTAAACTTTACTTATGTTGTGCAGATAACTTAGTCAGTGGTAACGCCTTTAAACTTGGTGATATTATCCGTTATCGCAACGGTAAAACAGTTGAAATTGATAACACTGACGCTGAAGGTCGTTTAGTTTTAGCTGACGGATTAATCAGTGCTGACAAAGATAAACCTCATTATATTATTGATTGTGCAACATTAACCGGCGCTGCAAAAATTGCTGTCGGTAATGACTATCAATCGTTACTTTCGTTTGATGATAAATTAGCTAATGCGCTATTGGTGAGTAGTGAAATCGAGCATGAAGCCTTTTGGCGTTTGCCATTAGCGGAGTTTCATCGCTCCCAGTTCCCTTCCTCATTTGCCGATATAGCTAATTCCGGATTACCTAATACGGCTGGCGCCAGCACGGCAGCGGCATTTTTGTCATATTTTATTAAAAATTATAAACAAAACTGGCTGCACATCGACTGTTCAGCAACATTCCGTAAAAGCGCTAGCGCATTGTGGGCAACGGGAGCAACGGGTATTGGTGTAAGAACCATTGCCAATCTATTAAGTACTTTAAAATAAATGATTGATATTACAAGTCAATTTATTATCAAGTTAGCTTATATTAGGAGATTATTAACTGCTTATCGAAGCATTATTGATTTGCAAAAGGCTTTTATTAATGTCTTTTGCATTTTACTCGTTTGCTAGCAAAAAAATAAGTAAATTATTATATTTCAGTGGGTTAAGGAAGAATCATGAAGAAAACACTATTTGTTGTATTAACAGCATTATTATCGACGACGGCTTACGCTAATCATTGTGCTACTTTTTTTGAACAAAAAGATTTTGAACAAGCGTTATTTGCTTGTAACACTGAGGCTGAGCAGGGAGATAGACAAGCTCAGTATAATTTAGGAACGATGTATTATCGAGGTCTCGGCGTTGAAGAAAATAACGAACAAGCGCTCTATTGGTATAAAAAAGCAGCTGAACAAGGGTTTAGTAAAGCGCAATTTGAATTAGGGGTTTGGTATGATCTAGGTGAAGTTGTCGAAGTCGATAAAGAAAAAGCGCTATATTGGTATAAAAAATCCGCTGAACAAGGGTTTAATAAGGCACAATATAATTTAGGGATTTTATATAACGAAGGTGGCGGTGTCGAAGTCGATAAAGAAAAAGCAGTATATTGGTATAAAAAAGCAGCTGAACAAGGGCTGAGTAAGGCGCAATATAATTTGGGACTTATGTATGAGCAAGGTGACGGCATCGAAGTCGATAAAGAAAAAGCATTCTATTGGTATAGCCAAGCTGCTGAACAAGGGTTAGATAAAGCGCAATATAATTTAGCGATTATATATAAAGAAGGAGACGGCGTCGAAGTCGATAAAGAAAAAGCGCTATATTGGTATAAAAAAGCGGCTGAACAAGGGTTTACTAAAGCACAATATAACCTAGGGCTTATGTATGACCAAGGTGATGTGGTCAAAGCCAATACAGAAAAAGCGTTATATTGGTATACTCAAGCCGCTGAACGAGGGTTCAGTGAGGCGCAACATAATTTAGGGGTTATGTATGACGAAGGTGAGGGCGTCAAAGTCGATAAAGAAAAAGCATTCTATTGGTATAGTCAAGCCGCTGAACAAGGGTTAGATAAGTCGCAATATAATTTAGGGCTTATGTATGACCATGGAGAGGGCGTCAAGGAAGATAGAGAAAAAGCATTCTATTGGTATAGTCAAGCCGCTGAACAAGGGTTTGCTCAAGCGCAACATTATTTAGGGATTATGTATGCTGAAGGTGAAGGTGTCAAAGTCGATAAAGAAAAAGCGCTCTATTGGTATACTAAAGCCGCAGAACAAGGGGTTGGTGACGCACAATTTAATTTAGGCGTTATGTATGACGAAGGTCAAGGTGTCGAAGTCGATAAAGAAAAAGCGTTATATTGGTATACTCAAGCCGCAGAACAAGGGGTTGTTGACGCACAATTTAATTTAGGCGTTATGTATGACGAAGGTGAAGGTGTCGAAGTTGATAAAGAAAAAGCATTCCATTGGTATAGCCAAGCTGCTGAACAAGGGTATGATAAAGCGCAATATAATTTAGGGAATATGTATAACCAAGGAAAGGGAGTCAAAGCCGATAAAGAAAAAGCATTCTATTGGTATAGCCAAGCTGCTGAACAAGGATTTAGTCGGGCGCAATATAATTTAGGGCTCATGTATGACGAAGGTGTAGGCGTCAAAGTCAATAAAGAAAAAGCGTTCTATTGGTATACTAAAGCCGCTGAACAAGGTCATATAAATGGCCAGTATAACTTAGCACTTCTGTATGACGAAGGTGAGGGCGTCAAAGTCAATAAAGAAAAAGCGCTATATTGGTTTACTAAAGCCGCTGAACAAGGGGATGGTGATGCGCAATTTAGTATTGGGATTATGTATGCCGATGGTGAAGGTGTCAAAGTTGATAAAGAAAAAGCGCTATATTGGTATACTAAAGCCGCAGAACAAGGGGTTGGTGACGCACAATTTAATTTAGGATTGATGTATGACGATGGTGATGGCATCAAAGTTAATAAAGAAAAAGCGCTCTATTGGTATACTAAAGCCGCAGAACAAGGCATTGATGATGCGCAATATAATTTAGGATTGATGTATTACGAAGGTGACGGTGTCAAAGTCAATAAAGAAAAAGCGCTAAATTGGTTTACTAAAGCTGCAGAACAAGATGTTGATGACGCACAATATTATCTAGGGATTATGTATGCCCAAGGTGACGGCGTCGAAGAAAACAGAGAAAAAGCGCTATACTGGTTAACTAAAGCTGCGGAACAAGGTGTTGATGATGCTCAATATAATTTGGGGGTTATGTATGACGAAGGTTTTGGTGTCGAAGTTAACAAAGAAAAAGCAGTATATTGGTATACTAAAGCTGCTGAACAAGGCGTTGGTTGGGCGCAAAATAATTTAGGAGTAATGTATCAGCAAGGTGAGGGCGTTAAAAAAAATATAGCGTTAGCCAAAAAATATTTTAAACAAGCTTGTTCACTCGGTTTAAAAAAAAGTTGTGATAGTTATAATTCCATGAAGTAAATATCATTAAGCAATATAGAAGAGTCAATTTGTACCTAAAGAGCTGTCTTATATATTAAGGCAGTTTTTTTATACAGCCTAAAAATGTCATTTATTCTGTTAACACAATCATTTTTTTGATATAAATTGGCATAACAGTGATATTTTGACTCGGCTCAATAAATTTGGTTGGCGTGTTAACCATTTATCAACGCCATAACCCAATACCGATAAGCCATTTAAAAGTACATTGTTAACGAGTAATAGAGAGTAAGCCTATTTTTGAACTTTTCTTGTCAGTAGGCAAACTAAAAAAATTATTTTTATTTTTTAGTGGTTTAAGGAAAACTTATGAAAAAAATACTATTTGTTGTATTAACTGCATTATTATCGACAACAGCTTACGCTAATAATTGCATTACTTATTTAAAACAAGCAGCTTTAGATAAAGCTTTAGTTGCTTGTAACACTGAGGCAGAGCAGGGAGATAAAGATGCTCAATATAACTTAGCACTTATGTATGACGAAGGTGAGGGTGTTAAAGAAAGTAAAGAAAAAGCGATCTATTGGTATACTAAAGCCGCAGAACAAGGTGTTGGTGACGCACAATATAATTTAGCGGTTATTTATGATGAAGGTGAGGGTGTTGAAGAAAGTAAAGAAAAAGCGATCTATTGGTATACTAAAGCCGCTGAACAAGGTGTTGGTGATGCGCAATATAATTTAGGGCTTATGTATGACGAAGGTGATGGAGTCGACGTCAATAAAGAAAAAGCGTTCTATTGGTATACTAAAGCCGCAGAACAAGGGGGGCGTGAGGCGCAATATAATTTAGGGCTTATGTATGACGAAGGTGATGGAGTCGACGTCAATAAAGAAAAAGCGATCTATTGGTATACTAAAGCCGCTGAACAAGGGGGGCGTGAGGCGCAAAATAATTTAGGAGCACTGTATCAGCAAGGTGACGGTGTTAAAAAAGATATAGCGTTAGCCAAAAAATATTTTAAACAAGCTTGTTCACTCGGTTTAAAAGAAGGTTGTGATAATTATAATTCCATAAAGTAAACATCATTATAGAAGAGTCAATTTATGCTAAAAGAACTGTCTTACATATTAAGGCAGTTCTTTTTTTATACCGCCTCAAAATGTCATTTATTCTGTTAACACAATTACTTTTTTGATATAAATTGGCTCAACAGTGACACTTTGATGCGACCCAATAAGTTAGGGTGGTGTGTTAACCCTTTTATCAACCCTATAACCCGATACCGATAAGCGATTTAAAAGTACATTGTTAACAAGTAATAGATAGTAAATGTATTTTTGTTCTTTTCTTGCTAGCAGGCAAAATAAAAAAATTATTATATTTTAGGAATTTAAGGAAAACTAATGAAAAAAGTACTATTTGTTGTATTAACAGCATTATTATCGACGACGGCTTACGCTAATAATTGCATTACTTATTTAGAACAAGAAGTTTTTGATAAAGCTTTAGTTGTTTGTAACAGTGAGGCAGAGCAGGGAGATAGGGATGCTCAATATAACTTAGCACTGATGTATGCCGAAGGTGAGGGCGTCAAAGTCAATAAAGAAAAAGCGCTATATTGGTTTACTAAAGCCGCTGAACAAGGGGATGGTGATGCGCAATTTAGTATTGGGATTATGTATGCCGATGGTGAAGGTGTCAAAGTTGATAAAGAAAAAGCGCTATATTGGTATACTAAAGCCGCAGAACAAGGTGTTGGTGACGCACAATTTAATTTAGGATTGATGTATGACGATGGTGATGGTATCAAAGTTAATAAAGAAAAAGCGCTCTATTGGTATACTAAAGCCGCAGAACAAGGCATTGATGATGCGCAATATAATTTAGGATTGATGTATTACGAAGGTGAGGGTGTCGAAGTCGATAAAGAAAAAGCGCTATATTGGTATACTAAAGCCGCAGAACAAGGGGTTGGTGACGCGCAATATAATTTAGGCCTTATGTATAACGAAGGAGACGGTGTCAAAGTCGATAAAGAAAAAGCCTTCTATTGGTATACTAAAGCAGCAGAACAAGGTGTTGATTCCGCGCAATATAATTTAGGCCTTATGTATAACGAAGGAGACGGTGTCAAAGTCGATAAAGAAAAAGCGCTCTATTGGTATACTAAAGCCGCAGAACAAGGGGGGCGTGAGGCGCAAAATAATTTAGGCCTTATGTATGACGAAGGAGACGGTGTCAAAGTCGATAAAGAAAAAGCCCTCTATTGGTATACTAAAGCCGCTGAACAAGGTGTTGGTGACGCACAATTTAATTTAGGATTGATGTATGACGAAGGTGAAGGTGTCAAAGTCGATAAAGAAAAAGCGCTATATTGGTATACTAAAGCCGCTGAACAAGGGTGGCGTGGGGCGCAAAATAATTTAGGGGTTATTTATGCCGAAGGTGAGGGTGTCGAAGTCGATAAAGAAAAAGCGCTTTATTGGTATACTAAAGCCGCTGAACAAGGGGGGCGTGAGGCGCAAAATAATTTAGGCGTAATGTATCAGCAAGGCGAGGGCGTTAAAAAAGATATAGCGTTAGCCAAAAAATATTTTAAACAAGCTTGTTCACTCGGTTTAAAAGAAGGTTGTGATAATTATAATTCCATAAAGTAAACATCATTATAGAAGAGTCAATTTATGCTAAAAGAACTGTCTTACATATTAAGGCAGTTCTTTTTTTATACAGCCTCAAAATGTGATTTATTCTGTTAACACAATCACTTTTTTGATATAAATTGGCATAACAGTGATATTTTGATACGGCTCAAGATATTTGGCGTGTTAGTCATTTTATCGACTCCATAACCCGATACCGATAAGCGATTTAAAAGTACATTGTTAACAAGTAATAGATAGTAAATGTATTTTTGTTCTTTTCTTGCTAGCAGGCAAAATAAAAAAATTATTATATTTTAGGAATTTAAGGAAAACTAATGAAAAAAGTACTATTTGTTGTATTAACAGCATTATTATCGACGACAGCTTACGCTAAAAAGTGCGATATTCTATTTTATCAAGATGATAAAGTTGTAATTTCTTGTAAATTGGGGGCTGAAGAGCTAGATAAGAAAAATCAGCTATTTATAGAGCGTATGTATGACAGAAGCGACGGTGTCGAAGCCAATGCAGAAAACTCGCTCTATTGGTACACAAAAGCAGCGGAAGACGGATTTGTTGAGGCGCAATATGATTTAGCATCTATGTATGACAAAGGAGACGGTACCGAAATTAATAAAGAAAAAGCGTTATATTGGTACACAAAAGCAGCGGAACACGGATTAGTTGAGGCGCAATATGGTTTATCACGCATGTATGAATTAGGAGACGGTGTCGAAGCCAATAAAGAAAAAGTGCTCTATTGGCGCACAAAAGCAGCTGAAAAAGGGCATTTTTCGGCGCAATTAGAATTAGCATATATGTATGACCGAGGTGATGGTGTCGAAGTCAATAAAGAAAAAGCACTCAAATGGTACACTAAAGCTCAAGCAGAGAAAGAACTGTTTGATATGGCGCTTTATCCTTTAGCAGATATGTATTCCAAAGGTAATGGTGTCAAAGTCAATAAAGATAAAGCGCTCTATTGGTACACTCAAGCAGCGGAAAAAGGGCTTGATTATGCGCAATATCATTTAGCACGTATGTATGACAAAGGTGATGGTGTCGAAGCCAGTAAAGAAAAAGCGCTCTATTGGTATACAAAAGCAGCAAAACAAGGGCATGATTATGCGCAATTAGAGTTAGCATATATGTATGACCAAGGTGATGGTGTCGAAGTCAATAAAGAAAAAGCACGCTATTGGTACACTAAAGCTCAAGCAGATAAAGAATGGTTTGTGATAAATCAATATAATTTAGCACGTATGTATGACAAAGGTGACGGTGTCGAAATTAATATAGAAAAAGCACTATATTGGTATGAAAAAGCAGCAGATAATAGTAACGCTCAAGCAGTACATCAGTTAGGCATTATGTATTATGAAGGTGATGGTATTGAAAAAAATAGCGAGTTAGCTAAAAAGTATTTTGAACAAGCTTGCGAGCTAAAATTTAAAGAAAGTTGTGAGATCCTTCATAAAGGATTGTAATAAACATTATTCATAAATCACGCAAAAATAGAAATCTGCTAAAAGAACTGCTTTACATATTAAAGCAGTTCTTTTTTATACAACCTCAAAATGTCATTTATTCTGTTAACACAATTACTTTTTTGTTATAAATTGGCTCAACAGTGACACTTTGATGCGACCCAATAAGTTAGGGTGGTGTGTTAACCCTTTTATCAACCCTATAACCCGATACCGATAAGCGATTTAAAAGTGCATTGTTAACAAGTAATAGATAGTAAACGTATTTTTGTTCTTTTCTTGCCAGCAGACAAAATAAAAAAATATATTATATTTAAGGAACTTAAGGAAAACTAATGAAAAAAGTACTATTTGTTGTATTAACAGCATTATTATCGACGACAGCTTACGCTAATAATTGCGCTATTTATTTTGATCTAGATAATTTTGATAAAGCTTTTGTTGCTTGTAAACAAGAGGCTGAGCAGGGAGATACCGACGCTATGATTAACTTAGCGCTTATGTATGACCAAGGCGATCCTGTCGGAATCTATCCAGAAAAATCGCTCTATTGGTTGACACAAGCAGCGGAACACGGACGTAGTCATACGCAATATTATTTAGCAGTGATGTATGACGATGGGTACTGTGTTGAAGTCGATAAAGAAAAAGCGCTCTATTGGTATACTCAAGCAGCAAAACAAGGACTTGTTGAGGCGCAATATGATTTAGCACGTAAGTATGATAAAGGCGAGGGTGTCGAGGTCAATAAAGAAAAAGCGATATATTGGTTTACACAAGCAGCTGAACAAGGGTCTGATGAGGCGAAAAATTATTTAGGGCTTATTTATTACAAAGGAGACGGTGTCAAAGCCAATAAAGAAAAAGCGGTATATTGGTTCACTAAAGCAATGGATCAAGGGCTTGGTGAAGCGCAATATAATTTAGCACGTATGTATGACAAAGGTGACGGTGTCGAAGTCAATAAAGAAAAAGCGCTAGATTGGTATACTCAAGCAGCGAAAAAAGGAGTTCGTGTTGCGCAATATCATTTAGCACGTATATATGAAGCAGGAGACGGTGTCGAAGTCAATAAAGAACAAGCATTAGATTGGTTGATTCAAGCAGCGGAAGCAGGACTTGGTGATGCGCAATATGATTTAGCACGTATATATGACGAAGCGGACGGTGCCGAAGTCAATAAGGAAAAAGCGCTTTATTGGTACACTCAAATATTATATTCCGGGACTTATGAGCTGCAAAAAGAACTTGGGGTTATTTATGATGAAGGGTACGGTATCAAAAGCAATAAAGAAAAAGCGCTAGATTGGTTAATTCAAGCAGCGAAAGGCGGATTTCGTACAGCGCAATATGATTTAGCACATATGTATGATAGTGGGAAGGGCATTGAAGTCGATAAAGAAAAAGCACTCTATTGGTACACAAAAGCTGCAAAACAAGGGGATGTTATATCGCAATATAACATAGCCAATATGTGTTACAAAGGAGACGGTGTCGAAGTCAATAAAGAAAAAGCGTTATATTGGTATAGTCAATCGGCTCAACAGGGGGTTAGTGAGGCACAATATAAGTTAGGATTTATGTATGGCCAAGGTGACGGCATCGAAGTTGATAAAGAAAAAGCGTTATATTGGTATACTCAAGCAGCTGAACAAGGGTTTAGTCGGGCGAAATATGATTTAGGACTTATGTATGAGCAAGGTGACGGCATCGAAGTTGATAAAGGAAAAGCGATATATTGGTATAGTCAAGCGGCTGAACATGGGTTTAGTGAGGCACAATATCATTTAGGATTTATGTATGACGCAGGTCACGGCGTTGAAGCCAATAAAGAAAAAGCGTTCTATTGGTACACCAAAGCAGCGGAAAAAGGGCTTGATTATGCGCAATATCATTTAGCACGTATGTATGACAAAGGTGATGGTGTCGAAGCCAATCAAGAAAAAGCGCACTATTGGTACACTCAAGCAGCGAAAAAAGGAAATGTTACGGCGCTCAATTTGCTCATTAAAACAGCGGAAGAAGGGAATGATACGGTACAATATGATTTAGCACGTATGTATGACGAAGGAGACGGTGTCGAAGTCAATAAACAAAAAGCGCTCTATTGGTACACAAAAGCTGCCGAACAAGGGGGTGGTGGTGCACAATATTCTTTAGCACTTATGTATGACAAAGGAGACGGAATCGAAGCCAATGAAGAAAAAGCGATATATTGGTACCTTAGAGCAGCAAAACAGGGATATAGTAGTGAAGAAGGGTATTCAGATCATTTTATAGAACAAAAGCTATCATTGGTCACCCGTTTAGCAGAACAAGGCGATAGTGATGCGCAATATTTTTTAGCATGTATGTATGGAGAAGGAGACGGCGTCAAAGTCAATAAAGAAAAAGCGCGCTATTGGTACACTAAAGCAGCGGAAGCAGGGCTTACTAGTGCGCAATATGATTTAGCTTTTATGTATAGAGCAGGAGATGATATCGAAGCCAATAAAGAAAAAGCGCTCTATTGGTATACAAAAGCAGCGGAAGCAGGATTTGTTCAAGCACAACAAGATTTAGCTTTTATGTATGAAATAGGTAGCGATGTCGAAGTTAATAAAGAAACAGCGTTTTATTGGTACACAAAAGCAGCGGAACAAGGAAATGTTTGGGCGCAATATAAATTAGGGGTTATGTATGACGAAGGTGATGGTGTTGAAGTCAATAAAGAAAAAGCACGCTATTGGTACACAAAAGCTGCAGAACAAGGGGATGGTGGTGCACAATATTTTTTAGCACTTATGTATGACAAAGGTGACGGAATTGAAGCCAATGAAGAAAAAGCGATATATTGGTACCTTAGAGCAGCAAAAAATGGGTTTAGTAATGAGGAAGAGTATTCAGATCATTTTAAAAAACAAAAGCTATTATCGATCACCCGTTTAACAGAGCAAGGGGATATTACGGCGCAATTCCATTTAGCACGTATGTATGACAAAGGTGAAGGCGTCAAAGTCAATAAAGAAAAAGCGCTATATTGGTACACAAAATCAGCAGAACAAGGGCTTGTTCAAGCACAATATCAGTTAGCATATATGTATGACAAAGGTGACGGTGCCGAAGTCAATAAAGAAAAAGCGGCATATTGGTACAATGAAGTTGCGCAAGAAGAGCATACTGTTGCGCAATATGAGTTAGCACGTATGTATGACAAAGGTGACGGTATAAAAGTCGATAAAAACAAAGCACTATTTTGGTATAAAAAAGCAGCAGATAATGGTAACACTCAAGCAATACATCAGTTAGGCGTTATATATTATGAAGGTGATGGTATTGAAAAAAATAGCAAGTTAGCTAAAAAGTATTTTGAACTAGCTTGTGAGCAAAAACTTAAAGAAAGTTGCGATATCCTTCACAAAGGAATCAAATAAACATTCTTCATAAGTCAGGCAAATTAGAAATCTGTTTAAAGAACTGTCTTACATATTAAGGCAGTTCTTTTTTTATACAGTCTAAAAATGTCATTTATTGTGTTAACACAATTACTTTTTTGTTATAAATTGGCTCAACAGTGACACTTTGATGCGACCTAATAAGTTAGGGTGGTGTGTTAACCATTTTATCAACCCTATAACCCGATACCAATAAGCTATTTAAAAGTACATTGTTAACAAGTAATAGATAGTAAACGTATTTTTGTTCTTTTCTTGCCAGCAGGCAAAATAAAAAAATTATTATTATTTTTAGGAATTTAAGGAAAACTAATGAAAAAAGTACTATTTGTTGTATTAACAGCATTATTATCGACGACGGCTTACGCTAATGATTGCATTACTTATTTAGAACAAGAAGCTTTTGATAAAGCTTTAGTTGTTTGTAACAGTGAGGCAGAGCAGGGAGATAGGGATGCTCAATATAACTTAGCACTGATGTATGCCGAAGGTGAAGGTGTCGAAGTCGATAAAGAAAAAGCGTTATATTGGTATACTCAAGCAGCTGAACAAAGTCATACTCGGTCGCAATATAAATTAGGGGTTATGTATGAAAAAGGTGACGGAGTCGAAGCCAATGAAGAAAAAGCTAAATTTTGGTACTTTAGAGCAGCCGAAAATGGATATGTTAGTCCGGAAGGGTATTCAGATCATTTTAAAGAACAAAAGCTATTATTGGCTACCCGTTTAGCAGAACAAGGGGATAGTAATGCGCAACAACGTTTAGCATTGATGTATGAAGAAGGGAACTGTGTCGAAGTCAATAAAGAAAAAGCGCGCTATTGGTATACAAAAGCTGCGGAACAAGGGGAAGGTTGGGCGGGATATAAATTAGGGCTTATGTATTACAAAGGAGACGGTGTCAAAGTCGATAAAGAAAAAGCGCTCTATTGGTACACAAAAGCAGCTGAACAAAGGGTTGGGTGGGGGCAATATAATTTAGGATTGATGTATTACAAAGGAGATGGTGTCAAAGTCAATAAAGAAAAAGCGCTCTATTGGTACACTAAAGCTGCGCAAGGAGAGGTTGATGAAGCACAATATTCTTTAGCACTTATGTATGACAGAGGTGACGGAGTCGAAGCCAATGAAGAAAAAGCGGTATATTGGTACCTTAGAGCTGCAAAATATGGATTTAGTAATGAGGAAGAGTTTTCAGATCATTTTAAAGAACAAAAGCTATCATTGGTCACCCGTTTAGCAGAGCATGAATTAGTGCTGCAAGAAGATAATACGGCGCTGTTGCATTTAGCACATATGTATCAAAAAGGAGACGGCGTTGAAGCCAATCAAGAAAAAGCGCTCTATTGGTACACAAAAGCAGCAGAAATAGGGGGTAATGATGAGGTGCAATATTATTTAGCATTTTTGTATGACAGTGGTGACGGAATTGAAGTTGATAAAGAAAAAGCACTATTTTGGTATGAAAAAGCAGCAGATAATGGTAGCGCTCAAGCAATGCATAATTTAGGCGTTATGTATTATGAAGGTGACGGAATTGAAGTCGATAAAGAAAAAGCACTATTTTGGTATAAAGAAGCAGCAGATAAGGGTAACGCTCAAGCAATGTATAAATTAGGCGTTATGTATTATGAAGGTGACGGAATCGAAGTCGATAAAAACGAAGCACTATATTGGTATAAAAAAGCAGCATTTTATGATAACATTAAAGCAATGCATAATTTAGGTATTTTGTATTATGAAGGTGATGGAGTCGACGTCAATAAAGAAAAAGCGATCTATTGGTATACTAAAGCCGCTGAACAAGGGGGGCGTAAGGCGCAAAATAATTTAGGAGTAATGTATCAGCAAGGTGAAGGCGTTAAAAAAAATATAGCGTTAGCCAAAAAATATTTTAAACAAGCTTGTTCACTCGGTTTAGAAGAAGGTTGTGATAATTATAATTCCATAAAGTAAACATCATTAATCAATATAGAAGAGTCAATTTATGCTAAAAGAACTGTCTTACATATTAAGGCAGTTCTTTTTTTATACAGCCTAAAAATGTCATTTATTGTGTTAACACAATCACTTTTTTGATATAAATTGGCATAACAGTGATATTTTGATAAGGCTCAATAAATTTGGTTGGCGTGTTAACCATTTTATCAACCCCATAACCCGATACCGATAAGCGATTTAAAAGTACATTGTTAACAAGTAATAGATAGTAAACGTATTTTTGTTCTTTTCTTGCCAGCAGGCAAAATAAAAAAATTATTATATTTAAGGAATTTAAGGAAAACTAATGAAAAAAGTACTATTTGTTGTATTAACTGCATTATTATCGACGACGGCTTACGCTAATAAGTGCACTACCTATCTTGAACAAAACGATTTTGATCAAGCTTTCATTGCTTGTAACACTGAGGCTGAGCAGGGAGATAACAGAGCTCAGTTTTACTTAGCCCTTCTGTATGGCGAAGGTAAGGGAGTCGAAGCCGATAAAGGAAAATCGTTATATTGGTATACTAAAGCCGCTGAGCAAGGAGATAAGGAGGCTCAATTTTACTTAGGATTTCTGTATGGCTCTGGTGAGGGAGTCGACGTCAATAAAGAAAAAGCGTTCTATTGGTATACTAAAGCCGCTGAACAAGGATTTAGTACAGCGCAAAATAATTTAGGGGTAAT
The DNA here is from genome assembly GCF_026536305.1 of Gilliamella sp. B3892. NCBI lineage: Bacteria > Pseudomonadati > Pseudomonadota > Gammaproteobacteria > Orbales > Orbaceae > Gilliamella > Gilliamella sp. B3892. The sequence goes on along the minus strand of NZ_JAFNOK010000005.1, from coordinate 155,688 downwards.
GTATAATGAAGGTGAGGGTGTTGAAGAAAGTAAAGAAAAAGCACTCTATTGGTATACTAAAGCCGCAGAACAAGGGGGGCGTGAGGCGCAATATAATTTAGGGTTTATGTATGACTCTGGTGAGGGAGTCGACGTCAATAAAGAAAAAGCGTTCTATTGGTATACTAAAGCCGCTGAACAAGGTCTTGGTGACGCACAACATAGTTTAGGGGTTATGTATGACAAAGGTGATGGTGTCAAAGTCGATAAAGAAAAAGCACTATTTTGGTATAAAAAAGCAGCAGATAGTGGTTACACTGAAGCAATGCATAAATTAGGCGTTATATATTATGAAGGCGATGGTATTGAAAAAAATAGCAAGTTAGCTAAAAAGTATTTTGAACTAGCTTGTGACCGAAAATTTAAAGAAAGTTGCGATATCCTTCTTAAAGGAACCAAATAGACATTATTCATAAGTCACGCAAATCAGAAATCTGTTAAAAGGACTGTCTTACATATTAAGTCAGTTCTTTTTTTATACAGCCTCAAAATATCATTTATTCTGTTAACACAATTACTTTTTTGATATAAATTAGCTTAACAATGACATTTTAATACGGCTCAAGATATTTGGTTGGCGTGTTAGTCATTTTATCAACTCCACAACCCGATATCGATAAGCGGTTTAAAAGTACATTGTTAACGAGTAATAGATAGTAAACGTATTTTTGTTCTTTTCTTGCCAGCAGGCAAAATAAAAAAATTATTATTATTTTTAGGAATTTAAGGAAAACTAATGAAAAAAGTACTATTTGTTGTATTAACAGCATTATTATCGACGACAGCTTACGCTAATAATTGCGCTACCTATTTCGAACAAAAAGCTTTTGATAAAGCTTTTATTGCTTGTAACACTGAGGCTGAGCAGGGAGATAAAGATGCTCAGTTTAATTTAGCATTTATGTATTACAACGGCGACGGCGTCGAAGAAAATACTGAAAAAGCACTAAATTGGCTTACTCAGGCAGCGAAACAAGGGGTTTCTGTTGCGCAATATGGTTTATCACGCATGTATGAAGAAGGTGAGGGAGTCGAAGTCGATAAAGAACAAGCGCTCTATTGGCTTATTCAAGCAGCGGAAGCCGGATCTGTTCAAGCGCAATATGATTTATCCAGAAGGTTTGAACGTGAAAAATGGCGCACTAAAGCAGCAGAGCAAGGATTTGCTATTGCGCAATATGAATTAGGGCGGTCGTTCAATTTCGATAAAAATAGAGAAAAAGCGCTCTATTGGTACACTAAAGCGGCTGAACAAGGGTTTGTTTATGCGCAGCACTATGGTTTAGCCTGGATGTATGATCATGAAGGAAATAAAGAAAAAGCGCTATATTGGTATACAAAAGCTGCGGAACAAGGGGAGGGTTCGGCGCAATTAGAGTTAGCAGAGAGATATGACAAAGGTGACGGTGTTGAAGTCAATAAAGAGAAAGCAGTATATTGGTACACAAAAGCAGCAAAAAAAGGATTTGTTAAGGCGCAATATTATTTAGCAGTTTTGAATAATGAAAGTGACGATGTCATAGCAGAGCTAATAAAAAGGGGACATAGAAAAATCACTGGACCGGAATATGAAATTGCTCAAGCGCAATATCGTTTAGCAGAACTGTATGACAAAGGTGACGGTCTCGAAGTTAATAAAGATAAAACGGTATATTGGCTCAGTAACGCAATGAAAAAAGAGCTTGGTGAAACACAATATTATTTAGCAAAAGCTTATAACGAAGGTGACGGTGGTTTCGAAGTCGATAAAGAAAAAGCACTATTTTGGTATAAAAAATCAATAGATAATGGTAACACTGAAGCAATGCATAATTTAGGCGTTATGTATTATAAAGGTGATGGTATTGAAAAAAATAGCGAGTTAGCTAAAAAGTATTTTGAACTAGCTTGTGAGCAAAAACTTAAAAAAAGTTGCGATATTCTTCACAAAGGAATCAAATAAACATTATTCATAAGTCAGGCAAACTTGAAACCTGTTTAAAGAACTGTCTTATATATTAAGGCAGTTCTTTTAATAAAGATAAATTTAAGAAGCTCTATTCTGTTATCACAATTGCTTTTTTAATATAAATTGGATCAACAGGGACATTTTGATGTGGACCAACGCGTTTGGTCGGGGTGTTAACAATTTTATCAACTACATCCATGCCTTTAGTGACCTTGCCAAATACAGCATAACCATATTTTTCCGGCGATTGATAGTTTAAAAAGTCATTGTTTTCAACATTAATAAAAAATTGGCTGGTTGCGCTATCAACGGCATTAGTTCTTGCCATTGCAATAGTACCACGATCGTTTTTCAAACCGTTTTCAGCTTCATTTTTTATCGGTGCATTACCATTTTTGAATTTTAATTGATCATCTGCACCCCCGCCTTGAATCATAAAATGAGGAATGACTCGATGAAAAGTTAAATTTTCATAAAAACCACTGTTGACATAATCAAGAAAGTTTTTAGTGGTAATCGGCGCATGTTCGCTATCTAATTCTATTTCAATGTCACCCATGCTGGTTTGTAGTAAAACTTTGGTATCCGCATAACTAAAGGCAGAAAAAAAAGTTATTAGCAATGATATTAATAACACTTTGATTTTATTCATATGTTAATTCCTTAATCCAATATTGTCGGCTGATTATACCGAATATTAGATTATTTGAAATAACAAATTAGAAAAATTAGAAAAAATTTTGTATAGCATCTTCCAGTTTTATTTATTGAAATCTCTAAATTATTTTTTAACGTTATGATGAAACTGTTTTTAGTTTTCGATATAAAAACGCTGTTTGCTCGTTTTTACTAAAACGTATATAGTTTCTGAAAGTTTTTGACAAGCATTTTAAGGTTGAGGTAAAACGTTTTGGCTTTAGCCAATAAGGCGATTTTAGAAAATCATAATAAGCAGATATGTTTATACTAAAACGTATATATTTTCTGAAAGTTTTTGATAAGCATTTTCAAGCTGAGGTAAAACGTTTTGGCTTTAGCCAATAAGGCGATTTTAGAAAATCATAATAACCAGATATTTTTATACTGAAACGTATATATTTTCTGAAAGTTTTTGACAAGCATTTTAAGGTTGAGGTAAAACGTTTTGGCTTTAGCCAATAAGGCGATTTTAGAAATTCATAATAACCAGACATTTTTATACTGAAACATATATATTTTCTGAAAGTTTTTGACAAGCATTTTAAGGTTGAGGTAAAACGTTTTGGCTTTAGCCAATAAGGCAATTTTAGAAAATCATAATAAACAGATGTTTTTATACTGAAACGTATATGTTTTCTGAAAGTTTTTGACAAGTATTTTTAGGCTGAGGTAAAACCTTTTGGCTTTAGCTAATAAGGCGATTTTAGAAAATCATAATAACCAGATAGGTTTATACTAAAACGTATATATTTTCTGAAAGTTTTTGATAAGCATTTTCAAGCTGCGGTAAAACGTTTTGGCTTTAGCCAATAAGGCGATTTTAGAAAATCACAATAAACAGATATTTTTATACTAAAACGTATATGTTTTCTGAAAGTTTTTGACAGACAATGACAGGTGGTTTGTATGCGTTGTGTCTTGTGTAATATGCCTTTATTTTTGCCTTTGCATGGTATTTGTAGTCAATGTTTAAAAAATTTACCTAAATTTAATAAAGTCTGCCCCCAATGCGCTTTACCCCATTCACTACCGACGGCCATATGCTATCGTTGTCGGGATAATACACCTTATTGGGATGAGCTAATTGCGGTAACGGAATATATCGATCCGTTAAAAAAATTGATACATCGTTTAAAGTTTTATCATCAAATTGAATTAAATCAGGCGTTAGCAAGATTGATGTTGTTAGCATGGTATCAAAGACGATTAAATAGTGGTTTGGCTAAACCGGACATCGTTACCTGTGTGCCACTGCATCATATTCGGTACTGGTATCGTGGATTTAATCAAGCGCAATTATTGGCTAAACCCATAGCAAAATGGTTAAGTTGTTATTTTGATCCAGCTCTGTTATCACGTCATCAGTTTGCTCACGATCAAAAAGATTTATCGCTTAAGCAACGACAAAATAATGTACAAACGCTTTTTACTTGCCGGCCTAGTGTGAGTAATAAATCGATTTTACTTATTGATGATATTGTTACAACAGGCAATACGATTAACGCTATTAGCCAACAATTAAAAAACAGTGGTGCAGCTAAAATTCAAGTGTTGTGTTTGTGTCGTACGATCTTGTAAAATCGAAAACAAGCCCTATAATAACCAAGAAAGTTAGTCAACTATTATGATAAATGGTGCATACGATAGTCGAACGTACAATTGCACCAAAGTGAGGGGTTATGTCAATTATCACTATTTCTGAATCAGCACAACAGCACTTTAAAAAATTGCTTGCCAATCAACCGGAAGGGACGCAAATTCGTGTATTTGTTATCAATCCTGGCACGCCTTCTGCGGAGTGTGGTGTATCATATTGTCCAGCTGATACGATTGAAGATAACGATATTGAAGAAAAGCAAACGGGTTTTTCGGTTTATATTGATGAGCTCAGTGCCCCTTTTTTAGAAGAGACCGTCATTGATTATGTGACCGATGAACTCGGCGCTCAACTCACCTTAAAAGCCCCTAATTCGAAAATGAAAAAAGTGGCAGATGACGCCCCGTTAATTGAACGGGTGAATTATGTGATTCAAGCACAAGTTAATCCTCAGCTAGCTAGTCATGGTGGGCATGTAAGTTTAGTTGAGTTAACCGAAGATAATTATGCCATATTACAATTTGGCGGTGGTTGTAACGGTTGTTCTATGGTTGATTACACCTTAAAAGAAGGGATTGAAAAACAGCTATTAGCTCAATTTCCCGAATTGGCTGGGGTAAAAGATATTACTGAACATCACGCCGGAAGTCATTCTTATTGTTAAAAAATTTTTGATTTAAACCTTGCTTATTGCTGGGATTAAGTCATAATCGGGTGATGTGTGTCAATTCATTTTATGATGGGGTTATATGAATCAAGTTAGTATTATTTCAGATCTTATCGTTTGGATTGAAAAAAATCTGGAGCAACCGTTATCAATTGATCACGTTGCGCAAAAATCAGGTTATTCAAAATGGCATTTACAACGTATGTTTAAAGAGGTAACAGGTCAAGTGCTTGGTACTTACATACGTCACCGTCGGCTTACTTACGCTGCGCTCTCTTTACGTATGACCAGTAAGCCTATTTTAGATATTGCAATGCAGTATCGCTTTGATTCACAACAAACCTTTACCCGTTCTTTTAAAAAGCAATTTAACGAAACACCGGCAAGTTATCGACGCGGTGAATATTGGGATCCAATTGGTTTAACGCCGGCAATTGAGTTAAACAAAGATCAATTAACCCTACCCGAACCGAAATTTGTTAATATGCCTAAGCAGACATTTTGGGGAATTAGCTACAAAAATAACTGTAATTTGAGTCAATTATTAGATGAAGAGAACAAGTTACGAGCGCAGTTCTTCCATAATTATTTATCTCGTTATTCTCATAAAAAAGAGAATTTACCGGATAAAATTTATGCTTTTAGTCGTATTTTAAAAAGCAAAGATAATGCTAATGAGCAAGAGCTACTTTATACCATTGCTTTAGAACATAATAATAATCTTGAGCATATCGAACAAATTGTTAGCGAAGGTGGTTTGTATCTGTGCTTTAAATATATCGGGGCGCCGGAAAACTTTAGTGATTTTATTTCACAAGTTCATTTAGCGGCAATGCCAGCTTTAAAAGTTCGCTTACGTAGTTCAAGTTGTATAATCGAAATTCACCATAATCATCATGATGATAGTGTTCACTCACTAAAGGATATTAAAAGCATGGAGTGTGATTATTGTGTGCCTGTTGTGACCGAGAACGAAGTAAATATCCAACAAAATTTATAACGCCAATTTTGCTGTAGAGCAACCGTGACCGGGTGCTTTTAACTGTCTGATTTTAATAAAATATTCTCAAGCCAGGTTTTAAACTCTGGTGTTGCCTCTTTCAGGCTATTTGAGCCTCGGGTCACTGTTGCAATGCCGATTTTTAATTGTTCTTTTAATTGACGCTGATTAATTGAGCCGTCAAGTAGCGAACGAACTATTTTAACGCGTGTGATGAGCGCATCACGCTCATCAGCAGTCATTAATAATTTCAATATATCAAGTGAGTAACCGTCATTAAATGCTTGGTGTAATATTTCAACTGTCTGTTTCCATTCTTTAGTTTTCATTGTGTTCACCATTAATAGTGTTTACTAAATTCATTTTCCGTTAAGATTTTACTCTTTTTCTGACCTAAAATTGTTTGGTAAATATAATCATAAACTAATATATTTTTGACATAATTCCGGGTTTCGGTAAAAGGTATACTATCGATAAAGGCGACTGCATCGAGTTTTCCGCCACTTTTACTTAACCATTTTTTAACCCGACTAGGTCCTGCATTGTAAGCAGCAGAAGCTAAAATGCGATTTCTGTCATTTTGCTCATATACTTTATTTAAAAAGTAACTACCTAATAAAACGTTGGTTTGTGGTTCAAATAATTGAGATTGCGAGTAATAAGTCACTGAACTAACTTTTGCCGCAGTCTCCTTAGCAGTGGCTGGCATCAACTGCATTAAACCACTCGCCCCGGCAGGCGATTGAATTGCTGTGTTAAAAGCGCTTTCCTGACGAGTGATAGCTAAAGCATAAGATAACGGAATGGTTTTATCTTTTAAGGCATCTTTATACAGCCCTAAGTACATTATCGGTAAGCGTTCAGTCCAATTATCCCATAGTTTACCGGAAATTGTGGCTAAAATACTTAAATCGCCCCAACCTTTCTGATGAGCATATATGGCTAGATCTAAATATGCTTTCGCTTGAGTCTCATTTTTTAAGACCGCACGCCATTCGGCAACCGACTCGGACATCATACCTAATAATCTTAACTCTTTTATTCTTTTTACCGCAAGTTGATTGTCGTATTTGCTGTTAAGTGTATTGATTTGAGCAGATGATGGGGTTTTCGATTGATTATTAACAATATAAGGTTTTTTAAGCGTTTGAGCACTTATCATGCCGTAAAAACCACGATTAGTCTTCAATTTTTCTAAAATTTCATGGGCTTGTTTGGTCTCTTTCTTATCTAATAGCACACGCGCTTGCCAATATTGCCAGTCCTCTTTTAATTGATCTTCAGGCGTAAGTTGTGTTAGCCAATAGGCTAAATCTTTATAGTTGTTGTCATCGATTGCCTTACGAATGCGTTTTTCAACTAAGGTGGTATCATGACTTTGAGCAATATAATCATCTCGCCATTTTATTTGTTCATCGGTTGCAAGATCACTGAAATAACTATTAGCCAGACTTTTTCGTAGCAGGTTTTGCTCGGTTTGAGACAGTTTTTGCTTTTCAATTAATTGTGGCAATAAAGTTGCCGCTACATTCATATCGGCTTTAGCTAACCGTGGAAAAGTTGCCATAACAATTTTTTTAGTAAACGGACTGGCGCCAATATTTTTAGAAAAGTCTTCTATTTTTCGAGGATTTTCTAATAGGGCTAATAAATGCGTTTTCGTGGTTTGATAATTTGCATCTAATTGGTTGGCTAAATAACGTGCCAACTTAAGGTTGTTTGCTTCAAACGCAAGTTCGACACGTAATAAAATCATATTTGCGGTGCGTTTTCCACTTTTAGACCAGACATCAAGTAGCGGATCGCAGGCGGAAGGAAGCTCTTTGCCTGTCTTCCATAATGATTCGACCGAATCGAGGACGTCTTGTTTATTGTTTAGTTGTAATAATGCATATTGATTTCGGCAAAAGGACGAAGTTGAATCATCTTTGGGAAACGAGATAATCGCTGACCAATCTTTTCGATTGGTTAATTCGGTTAGATATGTTTGAGTGAGCGAAGATGTTAATGGAAAGTTTGGATATTGACGGACAAAATTACTGACTAAATCAGGACTAACCGTTTTGCGATTAAGTTGAAAAAACTGTGCGGCTGCATAAGGGTATAATGGATAGTCTGTTAGTGTATTGAGCAGTTTGAATTGTTCATCATAACTCAGTGTTTGATAGGTATTTTGCCATTTTTTGAAACTTTCTCTTAACGTAATTTGAGTATTATTTGCCCATACATTATTTGTCACTAATAAACTAACGATCAAGAAACATCGAAATACAAAACTCATTTTCTAACCCCTGCATCAAATTGGAGTGCTAGATTAGCATATTTTGTTATCAATCGTCGATGAAAGAAGCGATAGATTAATTCCCACTAAAATAGTCAACTAAATACTTGACTAAAATTAAAGGAAATATAAAATATTCACATTACACACAGGGGAATGATTAATGAAATTGACATCAAAAGGGCGATATGCGGTAACCGCAATGTTAGATGTGGCATTGCATTCACAATCAGGCCCTGTATCACTCGCTGATATTTCAGAACGTCAGGAAATATCACTATCTTATCTTGAACAACTATTTTCTCGTTTACGTAAAAATGGCTTAGTAACCAGTGTTCGTGGTCCGGGTGGCGGTTACGTTCTCAGCCGTAGTATGGATCAAATCGCCATAAGCTCAATTGTGAAAGCCGTAAATGAAACCGTTCATGCAACAAAATGTCATGGTCAAGATGGGTGTCAAGGCGGTGTAAGATGTTTAACCCACTCTTTATGGAATGACTTAAGCGAGCGCATTGAAGAGTTTTTAACCAGTATCACGCTAAGTGAACTAGTCAACAATAAAGAAGTTAAAGCAGTAGCGAATCGACAAAGTCATATCCAACACGTCACAATTAGTTAAGAACTATTATACAGATATACAGAATTTGTTTTTTGGGAGCAGTTAATGAAATTACCTATTTATATGGATTACGCAGCAACAACGCCTGTTGATCCTAGAGTTGCTGACAAAATGATGCAATATTTAACCTTAGATGGTATTTTTGGTAATCCGGCATCTCGTTCACATAAATTTGGTTGGCAAGCCGAAGAAGCGGTTGATATTGCCCGTAACCAAATTGCCGATCTTATTGGCGCTGATTCACGGGAAATTGTTTTTACCTCTGGGGCAACTGAGGCTGATAATCTGGCTATCAAAGGCGCAGCGCATTTTAATAAAGCCAAAGGTAAACACATCATAACTTGTAAAACTGAACATAAAGCCGTACTTGATACTTGCCGTCAACTTGAGCGAGAAGGGTATGAAGTGACTTATTTAGCCCCGGAATCTGACGGCATACTTGATCTTAATAAGCTTGCACAGGCGATGCGTAGCGATACGACCGTTGTCTCGATTATGCATGTCAATAATGAAACCGGCGTGATACAAGATATTGAAAAAATCGGTGAAATGTGCCGTGAAAGAGGCATTGTTTTTCATGTTGATGCCACTCAAGCTGTGGGTAAATTACCGATTGATGTATCGAAATTAAAAGTCGATTTAATGTCATTTTCCGGTCACAAAATCTATGGACCAAAAGGCATCGGTGGGCTTTATGTACGACGTAAACCACGGGTACGCATTGAAGCACAAATGCATGGTGGTGGTCATGAGCGTGGTATGCGTTCGGGTACATTACCTGTACATCAAATTGTTGGCATGGGCGAAGCCTACCGTATTGCCAAAGAGGAAATGGCAACTGAAATGCCACGATTATTAGCCCTAAAAAATCGGTTATGGAATGGTTTAAAAGATATTGAAGAAGTGTACTTAAATGGCTCTTTAGAGCATAGCGCACCAAATATCTTAAATGTTAGCTTTGCTTATATTGAGGGCGAATCATTAATGATGGCATTAAAAGATTTAGCAGTGTCCTCCGGCTCTGCCTGTACATCGGCAAGCTTAGAGCCTTCTTATGTACTGCGTGCATTAGGACTTAATGATGAGCTTGCCCATAGCTCGATTCGTTTTTCATTAGGACGATTTAGTACAGAAGAAGAAGTTGATTATGTCATTAAATTGATTAAAGACTCTATCGATAAGTTAAGGGATCTTTCCCCACTTTGGGAAATGTTTAAAGATGGTGTTGATTTAACGACAATCAAATGGTCAGCCCATTAAAATTAGGAGTAAATTATGGCATATAGCGAAAAAGTCGTTGATCATTATGAAAACCCTCGTAATGTGGGTTCATTCGATCAAAATGATCCTAATGTTGGTAGTGGTATGGTCGGTGCGCCAGCATGTGGTGATGTAATGCGACTACAAATCAAAGTTAACGATGAAGGCATTATTGAAGATGCTAAATTTAAAACCTATGGTTGTGGTAGTGCGATTGCTTCGAGCTCTTTAGTGACCGAATGGATCAAAGGTAAATCGCTCGATGAAGCGCAAGCGATTAAAAATACCGATATTGCCAAAGAGCTGGCATTGCCGCCGGTTAAAATTCACTGTTCAATTTTAGCCGAAGATGCAATTAAAGCAGCAATTGATGACTATAAAACTAAAAAAGGACAACGTTAATGGCAATTACATTAACTACTAGCGCAGCCAATCGAGTTCAAGCGTTTTTAGCTAATCGCGGAAAAGGCGTTGGGCTCAGACTTGGCATTAAAACATCAGGTTGTTCGGGTATGGCTTATGTTTTAGAGTTTGCCGATACAATTAACGATGATGATAGCGTTTTTGAAGACAAAGATGTAAAAGTCATCGTCGATAAAAAAAGTTTAGTTTACATTGACGGCACCGAACTTGATTTTGTCAAAGAAGGCTTAAACGAAGGCTTTAAATTTAATAATCCTAATGCGCATAACGAATGTGGTTGTGGCGAAAGCTTTAATGTTTAATTGGAGCGATGATTGTGGATAACTATTTTGAGCTGTTTCAATTGCCGATAAGTTTGCCTGTCGATATGGCGCATTTAACTGCGCACTATCAGCAGTTGCAAAGACAGTATCATCCGGATAATTTTGCTAATGCAACTGATAGCGAAAAAGTGGCAATTATTCAAAAGTCGGCAATGATTAATGATGCTTATCAAACCCTTAAAGATCCAATTAAAGCGGCGCAATATCTGCTGTCTTTACAAGGATTCGATGTGGAAACAGAGCAAAATATTATTCATGATGCTGACTTTTTAATGGAACAATTCACCTTGCGTGAACAGCTTGATGAGATCGAACAGCAGGCGAACTTTGCCCTTTTGGATGATTTTGATGCGCAAATATCAGAGCGAAAGCGAGCGGTCTACCAGCAACTATTGCAACATATAGCAAAGCAAGATTGGCAATTAGCACTGAATCAAATCTATAAAATCCGTTATCTAGCTAGATTGATTGAACACATCGAAAAGTTACAAGAAAAACAATTTCCTTTATAATTTAAGATAAGTCACACATCAATTAGAGATAGATTAAATGGTTTTATTACAGATCAGTGAACCGGGACAAACCCCAGAACCTCATCAGCGCCGCCTTGCGGTCGGCATCGATCTTGGTACAACAAATTCATTAGTGGCAACGGTGCGTAGTGGCAAATCAGAAGTACTGCCCGATCTAGAGGGTGAGGCATTACTCCCTTCGGTTGTTCATTATGGCCTTGATCATGATGATAATATGATTATTACTGTCGGTAAAAATGCCAAAACTAGTGCGACCAGTGATCCGCAAAATACCGTCAGTTCAGTAAAACGGCTAATGGGGCGAAGCGAAGCTGATATTGATGTCTCGCATTTTCCCTATTCCTTTTCATTTACTGAAAATGGCGTGCCTTTATTAAATTTACCCAATATTAAAGTCAACCCAATTCAAGTATCAGCAGAAATTTTAGTTGCGTTGGCTGAGCGAGCTAAGCAGAGCTTACAAGGTGAAATAGACGGTGCGGTCATTACCGTTCCAGCCTACTTTGATGATGCCCAACGACAAGCAACCAAAGATGCGGCTAAATTAGCCGGTTTGCATGTTCTTCGTCTGTTAAATGAGCCAACTGCCGCTGCCATTGCTTATGGTTTGGATTCGGGCAAAGAAGGCGTAATTGCGGTTTATGATTTAGGTGGCGGTACGTTTGATATCTCTATTCTTCGACTACATAAAGGGGTGTTTGAAGTACTGGCTACCGGTGGCGATTCAGCCCTCGGCGGGGATGATTTTGATCGGTTAGTGGCGAATTACATCAAAACACAGTTAGGTATAGATTCTGCTGATGATCATCGCTTAAACCAACAAATTCTTAATCAAGCTGTCGAAGCTAAGATAGCCTTAAGCCAGCAAGAGAGTGTGGAATGTCAGATTAATAATCAAACATTAACCATTACCCGAACGCAGTTTGAACAACTCATTGAGCCATTAGTTAAGCGAACTTTAGCCGTTTGCCGACGAGCGTTGAAAGATGCCAATATCGATGCCAATGAGGTGTCAGAAGTGGTGATGGTTGGTGGGTCAACTCGTGTGCCATTAGTCCGTCAACTCGTTGCTAACTATTTTAGGACTGAGCCATTAACCTCAATCGATCCAGATCAGGTGGTGGCAATCGGTGCTGCCATTCAAGCTGATATCTTAGTTGGCAATAAGCCAGATTCTGATATGTTATTGCTTGATGTCATTCCACTGTCTTTAGGGATCGAAACCATGGGGCAGTTGGTTGAAAAAATCATTCCTCGTAATAGCACGATACCTTGCGCACGTGCTCAAGAGTTTACCACTTTTAAAGATGGGCAAACGGCGATGATGATTCATGTGCTACAAGGGGAACGGGAAACGGTTGCCGATTGCCGTTCGCTAGCGCAGTTTACGCTACGTGGGATTCCGCCAATGCCAGCCGGCGGCGCGCATATACGTGTGACGTTTCAAGTTGATGCTGACGGTTTATTAAGCGTCAGCGCCATGGAAAAATCAACCGGGGTTGAAGCAGCCATTCAAGTCAAGCCTTCTTACGGTTTAACCGATAATGAAATTGCTAACATGATTCAAGATTCAATTAGTCATGCCCAAGAAGATAAACAAGCTAGAATGCTTGCTGAACAAAAAGTTGAAGCAGCAAGAGTGCTGGAAACACTACAAAGCGCTTTAGATAAAGATGCTGATTTATTAAGCCCAGCGGAACTGGAACAAATTTTAGCCGCTAAACATCAATTACAACTCGCCAGTGAATCTGACGATCGTTATCACATTCAAGCGCAAATTAAAATTGTTGATAGTGTTACGCAAAACTTTGCGGCTAAACGTATGGACAGATCAATCCGTCATGCATTAACCGGTCACAATGTTAATGATATTTAACTAACGAGATTATTATGCCAAAAATTACTTTTTTACCTAATGCCGATCTTTGCCCGGAGGGAAAAACCGTCGAAGCAGAGGAAGGCGAATCTATATTAGAAGTTGCTTTACGCAATGATATTGAAATTGAGCATGCTTGTGAAATGTCGTGTGCTTGCTCGACTTGTCACTGTATTGTCCGTAAAGGATTTGATTCACTCCAAGAGAGTGATGAACAAGAAGATGATATGCTTGATAAAGCGTGGGGCGTTGAGCCACATAGCCGTCTGAGCTGTCAGGCACGAGTTGCTGATGAAGATTTAGAAGTAGAAATTCCAAGATATAGTCTTAATCACGCCAAAGAAGATCATTAATTCGTCGCCATAATGGCGACTTTTATCACGCTATATCGGCTATCTTTATTAAGTGTATTCAATCGTTTTTGTGCCGGTAATGTGATTTTGGTATTTTCTATCTTGCCTTACTTTTATTTTAGCGTTAATGGCTGACATTGAATATCAGGTATTATCCAAAAAAGATAACCTACTTTACGGGTATGAAGTCAAAATAAGCAGATTGATAAATCACTAAAAGAGCAAAATTTAGCGAGTAACTATTCTATTGACGCTCTCATTAACTATCGAACTATCTAATCTCATCTTGCTAACCTCATCTTGCTAACCTCATCTTGTAAATCTTCGTCCGATGCGCTATCGCAAGTGTCACCTTAGAAAATTGTCGGTGTTTAGTTTTTGACAACCCAGTTTATTTGCTAACGATATCTAATTATCGATAAGTTTTGATGAATTACTCCTTGCATTAGTTGATTATTTACGTATAATTGACGCACTTTGTTTGTTGCATTTTCGATAAACAAATGCGTATGACGATATAATCGTATATAAAAATATTGAATTATATCAACAATATTCCCGATTTGGGAATTACGAAAAAGAACGGATTACACTCTCCTGTCAATCGAAACAGGGCAAGAGGAGTAGTCTTTTGTTATAACTTTTAAATAGTGGAGCTCTGGTCTCATGTCGAACCAAAGAATCCGTATCCGGTTAAAAGCGTTTGATCATCGTTTGATTGATCAATCAACTGCTGAAATTGTAGAAACTGCGAAGCGCACAGGTGCGCAAGTTCGTGGTCCTATTCCATTACCGACACGCAAAGAGCGTTTCACAGTATTGATTTCTCCGCACGTAAATAAAGATGCGCGTGATCAATATGAGATTCGTACTCACAAACGTCTAGTTGATATCGTTGAGCCAACTGAAAAAACAGTTGATGCTTTAATGCGCCTAGATCTTGCTGCCGGTGTTGATGTGCAGATCAGTTTAGGTTAATCCTAGGCTGAATGATTGAGAGGTCGAAACAATGATTGGTTTAATCGGTCGTAAAGTAGGAATGACACGAATCTTCACCGAAGAGGGTGTTTCTATTCCTGTCACCGTAGTTGAAGTTCAAAGCAACCGCATTACACAAGTTAAAACACTTGAGAATGACGGTTATCAAGCCATTCAGGTTACTACTGGCAGCAAAAAAGCAAGCCGTGTAAACAAACCTGAAGCAGGTCATTTCGCTAAGGCTGGCGTTGAAGCTGGTCGTGGTCTATGGGAATTCCGTTTTGAAGAAGGCGAATTTACTGTAGGTCAAAGTATTAACGTTGATATTTTCACAGACGTTAAAAAAGTTGATGTTACTGGTACATCTAAAGGTAAAGGTTTTGCTGGCGTAACTAAACGTTGGAATTTCCGTACTCAAGATGCAACACATGGTAACTCTTTGGCACACCGTGGTCATGGCTCTATTGGTCAAAACCAAACTCCGGGTAAAGTGTTCAAAGGTCGTAAAATGGCAGGTCACCTAGGTAATGAACGTGTAACCGTTCAAAACTTAGATATTGTACGTGTTGATGCAGAGCGTAACCTTTTATTAATTAAAGGTGCTGTTCCTGGCGCAATCAATAGTGACGTAATTGTTAAACCGGCAATCAAGGCTTAACGTCGAGGAGATAGAGATGGAATTAGTAGTAAAAGACGCGCAAGCGCTTTCTGTTTCCGAAACTACCTTCGGACGTGAGTTTAATGAAGCGTTAGTTCATCAAGTAGTTGTTGCTTATGCATCTGCTGCTCGTCAAGGCTCACGCGCACAAAAAACTCGTGCAGAAATCGCTGGTTCAGGCAAAAAACCATGGCGTCAAAAAGGCACAGGTCGTGCTCGTTCAGGTTCTATTAAGAGCCCAATTTGGCGTAGTGGTGGTGTAACATTTGCAGCAAAACCACAAGATCATAGCCAAAAAGTTAACCGTAAAATGTATCGTGGTGCATTAAAGAGTATTTTCTCTGAATTAGTGCGTCAAGAGCGTTTAGTTGTAGTTGAAAACTTTACTGTTGAAGCACCTAAGACTAAATTATTAACTCAGAAATTAAATGATATGAACTTAAATGATGTTCTTATTATCTGTTCTGAAGTTGATGAAAATCTTTTCTTAGCAGCACGTAACTTACATAAAGTTGATGTGCGTGATGTGGCAGGTATTGATCCAGTTAGTTTGATTGCATTTGACAAAGTGGTTATCACTGTTGATGCCGTTAAACAAGTAGAGGAGATGTTAGCATGATTCGTGAAGAGCGTCTGCTGAAAGTCCTGCGAGCACCACATGTTTCTGAAAAAGCATCTATTTCAATGGAAAAAACAAATACATTAGTATTGAAAGTTGCTAAAGATGCTACTAAGAGAGAGATTAAAGCCGCAGTTGAACAACTATTTGAAGTTAAAGTAGATGACGTAAATACACTTGTTGTTAAAGGCAAAGTAAAACGTCGTGGTCAACAAATTGGTCGCCGTAGCGACTGGAAAAAAGCTTACGTTACTTTAGCAGAAGGTCAGAATTTAGACCTTGCTGGCGTCGCTGAGTAATTCGGAGGAGTAAGAACAATGGCAGTTGTTAAGTGTAAACCTACATCTCCGGGTCGTCGCCACGTTGTTAAAGTGGTTAACCCAGAGTTGCATAAAGGTAAACCTTATGCACCGTTGCTTGATTCAAAAAGCAAAACTGGTGGTCGCAATAATAATGGTCGTATCACTACCCGTCATATCGGTGGTGGTCATAAACAACATTATCGTATTGTAGACTTTAAGCGTAATAAAGATGGTATTCCAGCAGTTGTTGAACGTTTGGAATATGATCCAAACCGTAGTGCAAATATTGCATTGGTTTTATATAAAGACGGTGAACGTCGTTATATTTTAGCGCCTAAAGGCTTAAAAGCAGGTGATCAGATCCAATCTGGCGTTGATGCAGCGATTAAAACAGGTAACTGTTTACCAATGCGCAACATCCCAGTCGGTTCTACCGTGCATAATATTGAAATGAAACCAGGCAAAGGCGGACAACTTGCTCGCTCTGCTGGTAGTTATGTTCAAATCGTTGCGCGTGATGGTGCATATGTAACATTACGTCTACGTTCAGGTGAAATGCGTAAAGTATTATCTGATTGCCGCGCCACTATTGGTGAAGTTGGTAACTCAGAACATATGCTTCGCGTATTAGGTAAAGCGGGTGCAACGCGTTGGCGTGGTGTTCGTCCTACTGTTCGTGGTACAGCAATGAACCCGGTAGACCATCCACATGGTGGTGGTGAAGGTCGTAACTTTGGTAAACATCCTGTGTCTCCATGGGGTCAAAAAGCCAAAGGATTGAAAACGCGTAGCAACAAACGTACTGATAAGTATATTGTTCGCCGTCGCAATAAGAAATAATTAATATAGAGGATTAGCTATGCCACGTTCTCTCAAGAAGGGTCCTTTTATTGACCTACACTTGCTGAAGAAGGTAGAGAAAGCGGTGGAAAGCGGGGACAAGAAACCAATTCGTACTTGGTCCCGTCGTTCAACGATCTTTCCTAACATGATCGGTTTGACCATCGCTGTCCATAATGGTCGTCAGCACGTTCCAGTTTATGTTTCCGACGAAATGGTTGGTCATAAATTGGGTGAATTCGCGCCGACTCGTACTTATCGCGGCCACGCGGCTGATAAGAAAGCTAAGAAGAAATAAGTAGGAGAAAGAGATGGAAACAATTGCAAAGTACCGCCACGCTCGTTCTTCTGCACAAAAAGTTCGCTTAGTTGCAGATCTTGTTCGCGGTAAGAAAGTGTCTCAGGCACTAGATATTTTAACGTACACCAATAAAAAAGCGGCTGTACTTGTTAAAAAAGTATTAGAGTCTGCTATTGCTAATGCAGAGCATAACGATGGTGCTGATATTGATGATCTGAAAGTTGCGAAAATTTTCGTAGACGAAGGCCCAACCATGAAGCGTATTATGCCTCGTGCAAAAGGTCGTGCAGATCGTATTTTGAAGCGTACGAGTCACATCACCGTGATCGTCTCAGATCGCTAGGCTGGAGAATAGCAATGGGTCAAAAAGTAAATCCAAATGGTATCCGATTAGGCATTGTCAAGCCTTGGACATCTACATGGTATTCGGGTACAAAGACATTCGCTGATAATTTAGAAAGTGATTTTAGAGTGCGAGAATTCTTAAACAAAGAATTAGCACAAGCGTCAATCTCTAAAATTGTAATCGACCGTTCAGCAGAAACTAACGTTCGTATTACTATCCATACTGCTCGTCCGGGTATTGTGATTGGTAAAAAAGGCGAGGACGTTGAAAAATTACGTAATGCCGTAGCTTCTATTGTCAATAAATACAAAGACAAAAGAGAGAAACGTGATGTTGCAGTACAAATTAATATTGCTGAAGTTCGTAAACCTGAACTTGATGCAAAATTAGTTGCTGACAGTATTACCTCTCAGTTAGAACGCCGTGTTATGTTCCGTCGTGCTATGAAACGTGCGGTACAAAACGCAATGAAAGCGGGTGCTAAAGGTATCAAAGTTGAAGTAAGTGGTCGTTTAGGCGGCGCTGAAATCGCTCGTAGTGAATGGTATCGTGAAGGTCGTGTACCTCTACATACTCTACGTGCTGATATCGACTATGGTACATCTGAAGCATTAACTACCTATGGTATTATTGGTGTTAAAGTGTGGATCTTCAAAGGTGAGATCCTTGGTGGTATGGCTGCCGTTGAACAAGCAGAAAAACAACCTGCTGCTCAACCGAAAAAGCAGCGCAAAGGCCGAAAACAATAAGGAGCGTCGCTGATGTTACAACCAAAGCGTACAAAATTCCGTAAAGTGCACAAGGGCCGCAATCGTGGTCTTGCTGTAAGTACTGACGTTAGTTTCGGTACATTCGGTCTTAAGGCTGTGGGTCGTGGTCGTTTGACTGCGCGCCAGATCGAAGCAGCACGTCGTGCAATGACTCGTGCAGTTAAGCGTCAAGGTAAAATCTGGATTCGAGTTTTCCCTGATAAACCAATTACTGAAAAACCACTTGAAGTGCGTATGGGTAAAGGTAAGGGTAACGTTGAATACTGGGTTGCACAGATTCAACCAGGTAAAGTCCTTTATGAAATGGACGGAGTACCGGAAGAAGTTGCTCGTGAAGCATTTGCGTTGGCAGCTGCAAAACTGCCAATTAAAACCACCTTTGTGATTAAGACGGTGATGTAAATGAAAGCAAAAGAGCTACGCGAAAAAAGCGTTGAAGAGTTAAATACTGAACTTCTTAATTTATTACGTGAGCAATTTAACTTACGTATGCAATTAGCTGGGGGTCAGTTAACACAGACTCATATGTTAAAACAAGTGCGTCGTAATATTGCACGTGTTAAAACATTATTAACTGAGAAGGCGGGTGCGTAATATGACTACTGAAGTAAAAATTCGTACTCAGCAAGGTCGTGTTATTAGCGACAAAATGGATAAATCTATTACTGTAGCTATTGAACGTAAAGTGAAGCATCCGTTATATGGTAAGTTCATTAAACGTACGACTAAATTGCATGTACATGATGAAAACAACGAGTGTGGTATTGGTGATACTGTTGAAATTAAAGAGTGTCGTCCATTATCAAAAACCAAATCTTGGACTCTTGTTCGAATCGTTGAAAAAGCAGTTAAATAATCTTTATTGATTAAAAACTGTACATAATATAATAAACGGCCCAACAGCCGTTTATTTTATGCTATCCATTTTATTTGAGTGGTGTTATACTATGCGCCCTCACATATGTGGGTTTTTGGTTGTCTATTCTTATCCATGGTAGTTGAGGTGGATGAAGGTAGATTAGACAATAATTTATTTATACGGAGCATTAAAATGATCCAAGAACAGACTAGGCTAGATGTTGCCGATAACTCTGGCGCACGTAGCGTAATGTGTATCAAGGTTCTCGGTGGATCGCACCGTCGTTATGCAGCGGTAGGTGATATCATCAAAGTTACCATTAAAGAAGCAATTCCACGTGGTAAAGTGAAAAAAGGTGATGTACTAAAAGCTGTTGTCGTGCGCACTAGAAAAGGTGTTCGTCGTCCTGATGGATCTGTCATTCGTTTCGATCGCAATGCTTGTGTTATTTTAAACAATAACAGTGAGCAACCGATTGGTACGCGTATTTTTGGACCGGTCACTCGTGAACTTCGTTCTGAGAAGTTTATGAAGATCATTTCATTAGCACCAGAAGTACTGTAAGGAGCGGGTAATGGCAGCGAAAATCCGTCGAGAAGATGAAGTTATCGTGTTAACCGGTAAAGATAAAGGTAAACGCGGTAAAGTAAGAAGTGTTTTGTCTACTGGTAAAGTGATTGTTGAAGGTATCAATTTGGTGAAAAAACACCAAAAACCTGTACCTGCATTAAATCAAGAAGGTGGAATTGTTGAGAAAGAAGCAGCAATTAATGTTTCTAACGTCGCAATTTTTAACCCGGCTACAGGCAAAGCGGATCGCGTAGGCTTTCGTATTGAAGACGGTAAAAAAGTCCGTTTTTATAAGTCTACTAATGAATTAATCAATTAAGTAATTTGGAGTGTACGATGGCGAAACTGCATGATTACTACAAAGCACAGGTAGTAAATAAACTGCAAGAACAGTTTGGCTACAAATCTGTCATGCAAGTCCCTCGGATCGAAAAGATCACCTTGAATATGGGTGTGGGTGAAGCAATTACTGATAAGAAATTATTAGATAATGCGGTTGCAGATTTAGCAGCAATCAGTGGTCAAAAACCACTTGTCACAAAAGCACGCAAATCAGTTGCTGGTTTTAAAATCCGTCAAGGGTATCCTATTGGTTGTAAAGTCACTTTACGTGGCGAACGTATGTGGGAATTTTTTGAACGTCTAGTTTATATTGCTCTTCCTCGTACTCGAGATTTTCGTGGTTTAAGCGCAAAATCTTTCGATGGTCGTGGTAACTATAGCATGGGTGTTCGTGAACAAATCGTTTTCCCTGAAATCGATTATGATAAAGTTGATCGTGTTCGTGGTTTAGATATTACTATCACCACTACTGCACAATCTGATGAAGAAGGCCGAGCTTTATTATCTGCCTTTAACTTCCCATTTCGTAAGTAAGGTAGGGCATAATGGCTAAACAATCAATGATTGAACGCGATAAGAAACGCGTAAAGCTAGCAGAAAGATATTTTGCAAAGCGTCAAGAATTAAAAGCGATTATCTCTGATCTTAATGCATCAGATGAAGATCGTTGGAATGCAGTGCTTAAATTGCAAACGCTTCCTCGTGATTCTAGTCCATCACGTCAACGTCGTCGTTGTCGTCAAACAGGTCGTCCTCATGGCGTCCTTCGTAAGTTTGGTTTAAGCCGTATTAAGGTCCGTGAATCAGCCATGCGTGGTGAGATTCCAGGTCTTAAAAAGGCAAGTTGGTAATCAGGGGAGTGTTATAGATGAGCATGCAAGATCCTATAGCAGATATGTTGACCCGTATTCGTAACGGTCAAGCTGCGAATAAAGTTGCAGTCACCATGCCTTCCTCTAAGCTAAAAGTGGCAATTGCCAATGTGCTAAAAGAAGAAGGTTATATTGGGGACTTTAAAGTTGTTGGTGACACTAAGCCAGAATTGGAAATCACTTTAAAATATTTCCAAGGTAAAGCTGTAGTAGAAAGTATTAAACGTGTTAGCCGTCCAGGTTTACGTATTTATAAACGTAAAGACGAATTGCCAAAAGTAATGGCTGGACTAGGTATCGCAGTTATTTCTACTTCTAAAGGTGTTATGACTGATCGTGCAGCACGCCAAGCTGGTCTTGGTGGTGAAATTATCTGCTACGTAGCGTAAGGGAGAAAAAAATGTCTCGTGTTGCAAAAGCACCTGTCGTTGTTCCTGCTGGCGTAGAGGTAAAACTCAATGGTCAGGTAATTACGATTAAAGGTAAAAATGGCGAGTTATCTCGTACAATTAATAAAGCTGTTGTAATTAATCAAGAAGAAGGTCAAATTAAATTTGCACCTCGTGAAGGTTTTGCTGATGCTTGGGCTCAAGCAGGTACAGCTCGCGCATTGATTAATGCAATGGTAGTTGGTGTTACTGAAGGTTTTACAAAAAAACTTCAGCTAGTTGGTGTCGGTTATCGTGCACAAGTTAAAGGTAATGCAATTGGTTTATCTCTTGGATATTCACATCCAATTGAACATCAATTACCTGCAGGTGTAACAGCTGAGTGTCCTTCTCAAACTGAAATCGTACTAAAAAGTGCTGATAAACAGTTAATCGGACAAGTAGCAGCAGATATCCGTGCTTATCGTCGTCCTGAACCTTATAAAGGTAAAGGTGTTCGTTACGCAGATGAAGTTGTGCGTACTAAAGAAGCTAAGAAAAAGTAAGGTAACACTATGGATAAGAAATCAGCTCGTATCCGTCGTGCAACTAAAGCGCGTCGTAAGATGCATGAACTACTTGCAACTCGCTTAGTAGTTCACCGTACTCCGCGTCATATTTATGCGCAGATTATCGCACCAAACGGATCAGAAGTACTGGCAGCCGCTTCTACATTAGAAAAAGCTATCAGTGAAAGTTTAAAATACACTGGAAACAAAGATGCAGCAGCAGCAGTTGGTAAAGCAATCGCAGAGCGTGCATTAGCGAAAGATATCAAAGAAGTTTCTTTTGATCGTTCGGGTTTCCAATATCATGGTCGAGTTCAGGCGCTAGCAGATGCTGCTCGCGAAGCTGGCCTACAGTTCTAAGGTAGGAGTTAAAGATGTCAAACATCGAAAAACAAGCTGGTGAACTGCAGGAAAAATTAATCGCAGTTAACCGAGTTTCTAAAACCGTAAAAGGTGGTCGTATTTTTAGTTTTTCTGCACTAACTGTTGTTGGTGACGGTAACGGTCGCGTAGGTTTTGGATATGGTAAAGCACGTGAAGTGCCAGCAGCAATTCAAAAAGCAATGGAAAAAGCACGTCGCAATATGATCAATGTTGCTTTAAATAACGATACTTTACAGCATCCGGTTAAAGGTGCTCATACAGGTTCTCGTGTTTATATGCAACCAGCATCAGAAGGTACCGGTATTATCGCTGGTGGTGCGATGCGTGCAGTATTAGAAGTTGCCGGAGTTCGTAACGTTCTAGCTAAAGCATATGGTTCTACTAACCCAATTAATGTGGTTCGTGCAACAATCGATGGCTTAGAAAATATGAAATCACCTGAAATGGTTGCTGCTAAGCGTGGTAAAACCGTCGAAGAAATTTTGGGGTAATTAGCCATGGCAAAAACAATTAAAATTACACAAACTCGTAGTTCAATTGGTCGCCTTCCGAAGCATAAAGCAACGTTAGTAGGTCTAGGATTACGTCGTATTGGTCATACTGTTGAGCGTGAGGACACTCCTGCTATTCGCGGTATGGTAAACCAAGTTTATTACATGGTTAAAGTTGAGGAGTAATAGTAATGCGTTTAAATACTTTATCTCCTGCTGAAGGTTCAAAGCATGCACCGAAACGTCTAGGTCGAGGAATCGGTTCTGGACTAGGTAAAACTGGTACTCGTGGTGTTAAAGGTCAAAAATCTCGTTCAGGTGGCGGCGTTCGTCGTGGCTTTGAAGGTGGTCAAATGCCTTTATATCGTCGTTTACCAAAATTTGGTTTTACCTCACGTAAAGCTCTAGTTACAGCTCAAGTTCGTCTTTCAGATTTAATGAAAGTCGAAGGTGATATTGTTGACCTAAATAGCTTAAAAGTTGCAAATGTGATCAATTCACAAATCGAATACGCTAAAATCATGTTATCTGGTGAAGTAACTAAACCAGTAACAGTTCGTGGAATTCGAGTAACTAAAGGTGCTAAAGCTGCAATTGAAGCTGCTGGCGGAAAAATTGAGGAATAATTAGAAAGATGGCAAAGCAACCAGGATTAGATTTTCAAAGTACACGAGGTGGTAGTGGTGAGCTTAAAAGACGTTTAATATTTGTGCTTTTAGCGCTTATTGTTTTTCGTCTTGGTTCTTACATTCCCGTTCCTGGTATTGATACTAAAGCGTTATCGGACTTACTGACACAAGCATCAACTAATGGTATTGTGGGTATGTTCAATATGTTCTCTGGTGGTGCTTTAAGCCGTGCTTCAATCTTTGCTTTAGGGATAATGCCTTATATTTCTGCATCAATTATTGTGCAGTTATTAACAGCAATTAGCCCTAAACTAGCAGAATTGAAGAAAGAAGGTGAATCAGGTCGTAAAAAAATTAGTCAGTATACACGTTATGGCACATTAGCTTTAGCGATTGTACAGGCAGTTGGTATTGCGACTGGTTTACCGAATATTCCAGGTTATGGTCACGTGGTGATCAACCCAGGATTTTCTTTCTATTTTATTGCATCGGTTAGCTTAGTTACTGGCACTATGTTTCTTATGTGGTTAGGTGAGCAGATCACAGAACGAGGTGTAGGTAATGGTATCTCTATCATTATCTTTGCTGGTATTGTGGCAGGTCTTCCTCATGCAATATATGAAACAATTGAACAAGCTCGTTCTGGTTCATTGCATCCGATTTTATTATTAGTGGTCGCAGCGTTAGTGGTTGGTGTGACTTATTTTGTTGTCTTTGTCGAACGTGGTCAACGACGTATTGTTGTTAACTATGCGCAACGTCAACAAGGTCGCCGTGTGTATGCCGCACAAAGTACACATTTACCATTAAAAATTAATATGGCAGGGGTTATTCCTGCAATATTTGCTTCAACAATTGTAATGTTACCATCTATGATGGCTTCTTGGTTCCAAGGAAATGGTGAAGGATGGCGATATATTTTTGTTCTTATTGGACAATATTTTTCCCATGATCAACCGTTATACATTATCTTTTTTGCGGTAGCGATTATCTTCTTCTGTTTCTTCTATACGGCATTGGTTTTCAATCCGAGAGAGACAGCAGATCAATTAAAAAAATCAGGTGCATTCATTCCAGGTATCCGTCCGGGTGAACAAACATCTAAGTATATTGACAAAGTAATGACACGTTTAACGCTAATTGGCGCTATCTACATTACTTTTGTATGTTTGGTACCAATGTTTATGACAAGTGCGATGAAAGTTCCTGTCCAATTCGGTGGAACATCTTTATTAATTGTGGTTGTTGTAATCATGGATTTTATGGCACAAGTACAGACTTTAATGATGCCAAATCGTTATGAGTCAGTGTTAAAGAAAGCGAATCTTAAAGGCTACGGCCGATAAGTTAGCCAGAAGTTACGGAGAAAAACATGAAAGTTCGTGCTTCAGTCAAGAAATTATGCAGAAATTGTAAAATCATCAAACGTAATGGCATTGTTCGTGTTATTTGCGTTGAAGGTAAACATAAACAACGTCAAGGTTAATTTATTTAGCTGTAAAGTTGAACTTTTGCATATTTTACTTGCCAAAGTATAGTAAAGCTGGCTAGAATAGCCAGCCTAAATTTATTTGTAAACCCGCTGTTTGAGTATCCTGAAAACGGGCTTTTCAGTATGGTGGGTTTGCTGAACATTAACAATAAAGGAGTGCATAGTGGCCCGTATAGCAGGCATTAACATTCCTGATCAACAACATACAGTAATTGCGTTACAAGCAATTTATGGTATCGGTAATACTCGCGCTAAGACAATTTGTGCTCAAGCGGGTATTCCTGAACATGTTAAGATCAGAGAACTATCTGAAGATCAGATTGAAAAGTTACGTGAAGAAGTCGCTAAATTCACTGTAGAAGGTGATTTACGTCGTGAAGTAACTATGAGTATCAAGCGTTTATTAGACCTTGGTTGTTATCGTGGCATGCGTCATCGTCGTGGACTTCCAGTCCGTGGTCAACGCACTAAGACTAACGCTCGTACCCGTAAGGGACCGCGTAAGCCAATCAAGAAATAATTGAGGTGATAATAAATGGCAAAGACACCTGTTCGTACACGTAAACGTGTTAAAAAGCAAGTTTCTGATGGTATAGCTCATATTCATGCATCATTTAACAATACAATCGTAACTATTACCGATCGTCAAGGTAATGCGTTGGGTTGGGCAACCGCTGGTGGTTCTGGTTTCCGTGGCTCTCGTAAGTCAACTCCGTTCGCAGCTCAAGTAGCCGCAGAGCGTTGTGCAGAAGCCGTAAAAGACTACGGAATTAAGAATCTGGAAGTTATGGTAAAAGGACCTGGTCCTGGTCGTGAGTCAACAATTCGTGCATTAAATGCTGCGGGTTATCGCATCACTAACATTACTGATGTTACTCCGATTCCTCATAACGGTTGTCGTCCACCAAAGAAACGTCGTGTTTAATTTTTATTAAACATCGAATGTTTAGGATTATTGGAGAAAAAAAATGGCAAGATATTTGGGACCAAAGCTCAAATTAAGTCGTCGTGAAGGTACAGATTTATTCCTTAAGTCTGGCGTCCGAGCGGTTGACAGTAAATGTAAGTTAGAACAAGCTCCTGGACAACATGGTGCGCGTAAACCGCGTTTATCAGATTATGGTGTTCAGTTACGTGAAAAACAAAAAGTTAGACGTATTTATGGAATTTTAGAACGTCAATTCCGTAATTACTATAAAAATGCAGCACGCATTAAAGGCAATACTGGTGAAAACCTACTTGCGCTTTTAGAGCGTCGCTTAGATAACGTTGTTTATCGTATGGGATTCGGTGCAACTCGTGCTGAAGCTCGTCAATTAGTTAGTCATAAAGCTGTTCTTGTTAATGGTCACGTTGTTAACATCGCATCTTATCAAGTTTCACCTGAAGATGTGATTAGTGTTCGTGAGAAATCTAAAAAACAAGCACGTATTAAAGCCGCTTTAGAGTTAGCTGAACAACGTGAAAAACCAACATGGTTAGAAGTTGATGCTAGCAAAATGGAAGGCGTATTCAAACGCTTACCAGAACGTTCAGATTTATCTGCTGACATCAACGAACATTTGATCGTCGAACTTTACTCTAAGTAAAGTTTAGCACTTAAGAGAGGACATAATGCAGGGTTCTGTAACAGAGTTTTTAAAACCTCACCTAGTTGATGTTGTTCAATACAGTCAAACTCACGCCAAAGTGACTTTAGAGCCGCTTGAACGTGGTTTTGGCCATACTTTAGGTAATGCACTACGCCGCATTTTATTATCATCAATGCCTGGATATGCAGTGACCGAAGTTGAAATTGACGGTGTTCTGCATGAGTACAGTACTAAAGAAGGCGTTCAAGAAGATGTACTTGATATTCTGCTTAATTTGAAAAAATTAGCAGTGCGTGTACATAATAAAGATGATGTAATGCTAACCTTAAATAAATCAGGTATTGGTGCAGTAACTGCATCGGATATCACTCATGACGGTGATGTTGAAATTGTTAATCCTGATTTAGTAATTTGTCATCTAACTGATGCAAATGCTTCAATTAGTATGCGTATTCGTGTGCAACGAGGACGTGGTTATGTCCCTGCTTCTGCTCGCGTTAAGTCAGAAGATGAAGAGCGACCAATCGGTCGTTTATTAGTCGATGCATGTTATAGTCCTGTCGAGCGCATTGCGTATTCTGTTGATGCCGCTCGTGTGGAACAACGTACCGATTTAGATAAACTGGTTATCGATATGGAAACCAATGGTACTATCGACCCAGAAGAATCTATTCGTCGCGCATCAACTATTTTGGCTGAACAACTTGAAGCTTTCGTTGATTTACGCGATGTACGTCAACCTGAAGTGAAAGAAGATAAACCGGAATTTGATCCAATCCTTCTACGACCAGTAGATGACTTGGAATTAACTGTTCGGTCTGCTAATTGCTTAAAAGCAGAAGCAGTTCATTATATTGGTGATTTAGTACAACGTACTGAAGTTGAGTTACTTAAAACCCCTAATCTTGGTAAGAAATCACTTACTGAAATTAAGGATGTGCTCGCATCTCGTGGTTTATCTTTAGGCATGCGTCTTGAGAACTGGCCACCAGCAAGTATTGTTGAAGACTAAGATAAAATTTATATAAGAAGGATAAAGTTATGCGCCATCGTAAAAGTGGTCGTCAACTGAACCGAAATAGCAGCCATCGTCAAGCAATGTTTCGTAACATGACAAGTTCACTTGTTGAACATGAAATCATCAAAACTACATTGCCTAAAGCAAAAGAGTTGCGTCGTGTTGTTGAACCGTTAATTACGCTAGCCAAAAGCGATAGCGTAGCTAATCGCCGTTTGGCTTTCGCTCGTATCCGTGATAAAGATACAGTGAAAAAATTATTTTCAGATTTAGGCCCACGTTTTGCTACCCGCCCAGGTGGTTATGTACGTATTTTAAAATGTGGTTTCCGTGACGGAGATAATGCCCCAATGGCTTATATCGAATTAGTTGATCGCCCTGCTGTTGAAGCAGAAGCTACAGCTGAATAAGATATTTAACTGTTGTGCAATAAAACCGGCTTAATTGCCGGTTTTTTATCGGATGTTATATCCTCAATGGTAATTGAAGCTATTAATACTTATCCTTTTAATATAATTAATTTTGTTCTTAACTAAATTACTTATAATTCACATAACTTTACCCAAAAATATTTACTCAACCAAATAATCGATTTAACATTACAACTCTGCATGATAAACATGATATTTGTATGATAGATCTCAAACGCAATGGTGAATGGATTTTAGTTCTGGTAACCATGTTAGCGGCATTTGGTTGGGTATGCTCTAAACAAGCTATATTAGCAATGCCACCACTGGCATTTATGGCTATCCGCTTTTTATCCGCTTCCATTCTTTTAATCCCCGTATGTTTCTACACGCATCAAGGTATTGCGTTTACCAATATTCCCAAAGCAGTATTTGCCGGCGTTTTACAAGCGACTAATACTATATTTTGGATTTTAGCAATAAGCCTTGGCGGACAACTTGGTGAAGGCTCTTTTATTATGAGCTTGTCAGTATTAATGGCGCCTATTGTCGGTTGGTTGTTCTTTAAAGAAAAACCTTTATCTATCTTTTGGATTTCGTTACCTGTTGCTGTGATTGGGCTAGCTTTTCTAAGTCTATCCAATGGGTGGCAGATGAATATCAATCAACTGTGGTTTTTTACCTCGGCCTTTGCTCAAGCAATATTTTTTATTTTTAACAGCCGTTTTGTACAAAAAATTGCTATTTTGCCACTCATTACCATTCAACTATTTTGTACCGGTTTTTGCTGTCTGATACTTTCTATCTTGTTTGAAACTTGGCCGACTACCGTCAGTTATATAACTGTTGGCTGGATCATCGGTAGTATATTTGTTGCCACTATTCTACGTTGGGCGTTACAGCTTTTAGGGCAAAAATATGTACCGGTGGGTAATGCCGCAATTATTATGATTTTAGAGCCTATTTTTACCACCATTGCAGGGATTATCATTTATGATGAGCCAATGTCTTGGACTAAGTGGATAGGTTGCTTGCTTATTCTCATTTCATTGCTAATTTATCGTGGATATGTCTTTATCCGCACCCGCCGTTCAAGCTTATACGATGTAGAACCGCGCTTAGATACATCTAAACCTTAAATTGAACTCATTTCACGATGAGATAAATGCTATTGAGTCAGAAAGCCTATTGGTTGATATGAAGGTCATTTAGTAATGGGGTGGTTTAGTCTCTTCTGACAAACTGGCAATATTTGATGTCTGTGCGGCTTGTAGTTTTTGTGATAATAACGTTAATTGCTCTTTTAACTTACTTATATCAGCTTGAAGATGGGTAACCATTTGATTAAGTTCTTCAATGGTGATCTCTTGAAAGGCAACTTTCGTTTCGAGCAATTCTAATTGTTGATTCATAAAATTTTTCATCAATAAGTGGGAAATATCTGATGACATTGTAAGTAAAAAAGGCGATTAAATCCATCCTCGTTGTGCAAAAGAAACGTATTCACCTTTCCCAATGACAATATGATCGATTACCCGAATATCAATTAACTCACAAGCTTGCCCTACCTTTTTTGTGACAATAAGATCAGCTTGACTTGGCGTGGCTATACCAGCCGGATGATTATGTGCTAAAATGATTGCCGCCGCGTTGTGTTGTAATGCTCGTCTAGCCACTTCACGAGGATGCACTTCAACACAATTATAGGTACCGGTAAACATCTCCTCTGAGGTGATAACGTGATTTTGATTATCTAAAAATATCACCATAAAAACTTCTCGATCTTTATTTGCGAGACGACTTGCCAAATAGTGATGGGTTAATGTTGGCGAAGTCAGCGGATTTTCGTTTGTCATTTTCACTTTAAGATAGCGATGAGATAGTTCAACAACTGCTTGTAACTGTGTATAGGTTGCGGTGCCTACCCCATGTTTGTGGCAAAAGTCTTTGTGGCTTGCATTCATGAGGTTATAGAACGAGCCAAATTCATTTAACAGTTTTTGTGATAACTCTAAAACTGGTAATTTACGGGTGCCGGTACGTAAAAATATTGCAAGTAGTTCTGCATCACTTAATATTTCAACACCGTATTTTAATAGCTTTTCACGAGGCATTAATGTTGGAACGGGCACTGACATAGCTAATTATTCCAATGGAAAAATTAAATTATTATTAAAAAAATTAGCTAAATAAAGACTGAATGAAAAGGATGCGATTTATTTCACAAAAAGATTAACAATTTTTCTCTTAACAGCCGTTTTTCTGAATCATTTTTCTGAGTCAATTTCTGAATCGTTCTTCTGAATCATTCTTCTGAATCATTCTTCTGAATCATTCTTCTGAATCATTCTTCTGAATCATTCTTCTGAATCGTTCTTCTGAATCGTTCTTCTGAATCATTCTTCTGAATCATTTTTCTGAGTCAATTTCTGAATCATTCTTCTGAATCGTTTTTCTGAGTCGTTCTGCTGAATTGTTCTTCTGAGTCGTTTCTTGAAAATAGAAAAAGCGCCAACAGGCGCTTTAAAATAAACTTTCATTAAGATAAATTAGTGACAACCACACCCGCCGTGACCGTCACAGCCGTCACTCTCTTCATCATCATGATCGTGACCGCCACAACCGCAACCACTATGATGATCATGTTCGTGACCGTGAGCACCATGAATGTGACCATGAGCGATCTCTTCTTCTGTTGCTTCACGAATGGCTAACACTTCCACATTAAATTTTAAATCTTGACCGGCTAACATGTGATTACCATCAATGGTAACGGTATCGCCGTCAATTGCAGTAATTTCAACCGGAATAGAGCCATGATCGGTATCGGCAAAAAAGCGCATGCCAACTTCAAGCTCATCAACACCGACAAAGACATCACGGGGAACATTTTGCACCAATGCATCATTAAAATCACCGTAAGCGTTGATAAGCTCAACATCAAATTTATCACCCACTTGATGTCCTTCTAACGCTTTTTCAAAATCCGGTAATAAATTGCCTACGCCATGAAGATATTCTAGTGGGGCAACAGTGGTTGCTTCATCGACTAAAACACCGTCTTTAGTGCGAACCTGGTAAGCTAAACTGACTACTGTATTTTTTGCTATTTTCATTTTTTCTCCAACAAACTTGTATTGAGCAAACAGCTATAGATTTTAACGGAAAATAAAGGATAAGTATTCATAATTTTTTTATATAAAACCGATTAATTAAAATATTTAGGCTGATAAATGATAAGTTATGAATTTACCTAAGTAACCAGATGATATCGTGTAACCACTCAATTAGTTTTTTGATTAAATTTTGTTTGATGATAACAACTATTATTCTGATTAAAAATCAGAAAATAGACCAACAAAAAAAGGCATCAAGATAATTATTGATGCCTTTTTTTATTTTTTTAATAATGCCTATTATTTAAGTTCTAACTCGTTCATTGCGGCGATGCTAAATCCACCGTCAACATGCACAACTTCACCTGTAATGCCGGATGCTAAGTTTGAACATAAAAATGCCGCTGAATTACCAACATCTTCAATTGTAACAGTTCGACGAATTGGCGTAACTGATTCACAATGAGATAGCATTTTTTTGAAATCTTTAATACCTGATGCAGCAAGGGTACGAATTGGGCCGGCAGAGATAGCATTGACACGAACTCCTTCTGGACCCATAGCGTTTGCCATATAACGTACATTTGCTTCTAAAGATGCTTTAGCAAGACCCATTACATTATAATTAGGAATCGCTCGTTCAGCACCAAGATATGAAAGAGTAACTAACGCTGAACCAGGATTCAACATTGAACGGCATGCTTTAGCCATTGCAACAAAACTATAAGAGCTGATATCGTGAGCGATAGCAAATCCTTCACGTGTTACAGCATTAACATAGTCACCGTCTA
The DNA here is from genome assembly GCF_026536305.1 of Gilliamella sp. B3892. Taxonomy (NCBI): domain Bacteria; kingdom Pseudomonadati; phylum Pseudomonadota; class Gammaproteobacteria; order Orbales; family Orbaceae; genus Gilliamella; species Gilliamella sp. B3892. The sequence goes on along the minus strand of NZ_JAFNOK010000005.1, from coordinate 123,753 downwards.
ACTGATCGCCCGGCGCAAAAGCAATTGCATGCACAAAACCATCAAACTTATCCCAAGTTTTTGCCAGTTCGGTAAATAAATTTGTAATGCTTTCATCATGCGCAACATCACAAGGTAAAACGATTTTTGAACCAAAATCAGCAGCAAACTCTTCTACACGGCTTTTTAATTTATCACTTTGATAAGTAAAGGCTAATTCTGCACCTTCACGATGCATAGCTTGTGCTATACCATAAGCAATAGAACGATTACTTGCAACGCCGGTAACGAGTATGCGTTTACCTGTTAAAAATCCCATAAATTATTCCTCTAATGTTTTCACTTGTATCGTCTAGGATAAGTAACGATTATATGTTGATAAAGCCAACTTCGCTACTATAAATTTATTTTTCGTTAATGGGTTTTTATTTTATTGATTCAAACAATTTATTGTTTAATTAACAAATATCCGACTATAATAGTCAACTATTAATTTTCTATAGGCGGTATCACTTTGAATAATTTAATTTGTTATAAAACATTACCTATCTGGAATGCCGATACATTACCCGAGCTTTTTCGTCAAAAGCATAATACTCAAGTTGGTACGTGGGCGAAATTACAGATTATAAAAGGCAGTATCGAATTTGAAATGCTAACTGAACAAGGTGAGATTATCTCAACCCACTATTTTAGTGTTCAACAGCAACCACCGTTTATTTCACCCCAGCAGTGGCACCGCATTGCGAAAGTATCCGATGATTTACAGTGCCAATTGGCATTTTACTGTTTACCCGAAGATTACACACAAAAAAAATATCAAATGACCAAAACCCATTCTGAGGTCATCGCTGCAACAAAAATCATTCCAGCTGGTAAGGCTTTAGACTTAGGATGTGGCGCCGGTCGCAATTCACTTTATTTGCAGTTACTAGGATTTGATGTGACAGCGGTTGATAAATCAGAAATGAGCATTGATAACTTACAACAGATTATCAGTCAAGATGACCTGAAACACATTAAAGCAATGGTTTATGATATCAATCAAGCCAATTTACAAGGTGAATATGATTTTATCGTTTCAACGGTTGTTATGATGTTTTTACAACCGGATAGCATTCCGGCGATTATTGAAAATATGCAAAAAATCACCAAATCGGGCGGCTATAATTTAATTGTTAGCGCTATGTCTACGGCTGATTATCCTTGCCCTGTAGGGTTTTCTTTTACCTTTAAAGAAGACCAATTACGGCAATATTATCAAGATTGGGAAATATTAAAGTATAACGAAGATGTCGGGCAATTGCATAAAACCGATATTGATGGAAACCGTATTAAATTGCGATTTGCAACATTGTTAGCGAAAAAACGATAACAATTACAGGATATATCATCCTGTAATTGCCATATTGATAAGTGACGTTTAGTTGAGCTTTTCGCCAACAGTAAACCACGCTTTGCGAGAGTTTAGCAGATCTTGAGCAGCCATTGGTTTTTTACCGGCTGGCTGTAACAGTGTCATATTTAATGCGCCGTCACTGGTGGCGACGCATATGCCTGTTTTATCCGCTTGTAAAATAGTGCCAGCTGGTTTGTTGTGTGATGTGGCAATCACTTGAGCTTGCCATATTTTAACCGTCTCGCCGTTAACTTCAAAATAACTGACCGGCCATGGATTAAACGCTCGTATGCAGCGTTCGAGCTGTTGAGCCGATAAATTCCAATCCAGTTTAGCTTCTTGTTTTGATAACTTTTGCGCATAAGTGGCTTGTGATTCATCTTGTTTTTCGGGTTGCGTTTTCCCTTCACTGATTAATGTCAAGGTTTCAAGCAACCCTTGCGGACCTAATTTTGCCAACTTGTCATATAATGAAGCGCTGGTATCGGTTGCTTCAATCGGGCATGCCAATTTATACAACATATCGCCCGTATCAAGCCCGGCATCCATTTGCATAATGGTAATACCTGTTTGGGTATCGCCTGCCCAACAAGCTCGTTGGATAGGTGCCGCGCCACGCCACCTTGGTAACAAAGATCCATGTACATTTAAGCAACCTAATTTTGGCATATCAAGCACCGCTTGTGGCAAAATAAGTCCATAAGCCACAACAATCATAATATCTGCATTAAGCTGTTGTATTAATTTCTGATTTTCTTCGGTTTTCAGTGTTGCCGGTTGATAAACAGCAAGATTATGTTCAATCGCTAATTGTTTTACCGGGCTTGCCGTTAATTTATTTCCTCGACCAGCCGGGCGATCAGGTTGAGTAAAAACCGCTATCACATTGTAGTTAGCCTCAATCAGCGCCTTTAAATGGGTGGCGGCAAATTCCGGTGTTCCGGCAAAAATGATATTAAGTGGTTTAGTGGCATTAGGCATAAGTATCATATCCATCATCGAAAAAATTACAGCGATTATACTGGAAATTTAAGTCAGAATCTTTAATTTAAAAAATAGCTTGATTAACCAGATAAGCCGTTATGGCATAAACTGACTATCATTTTAAAAAACTAAAGATTATCCGTTTTTATACTGAAACGTATACATTTTCTGAAACTTCTTGACAAGAATTTCTGGCTTTATAAAAAGCCAATTTAAGTCTTATCTGTTTTAATTAAGTTGTTTAGTGGAATTTATCTTTGTTAGTTTTCGGTATGAGATTACATCCTTATCTCTTTTTAAAAAAGATTATAGTTTTTTACTTAAACGTATACATTTTCTGAAACTTCTTAACAAGATTTTCTGGCTTTATAAAAAGCCAATTTAAATCTTATCTGTTTTAATTAAGCCGTTTAACGGGATTTTTCTTTATCGGTTTTCGTTATGAGATTTCGTCCTTATCGCTTTATAAAAATTAAAGATTATATTTTTTACTTAAACATATATATTTTCTGAAACTTCTTGACAAAATTTTCTGGCTTTATAAAAAGCCAATTTAAATCTTATTTGTTTTAATTAAGCCGTTTAACGAGATTGATCTTTGTTGGATTTCGTTATGAGATTTCGTCCTTATCGCTTTATAAAAATTAAAGATTATATTTTTTACTTAAACGTATATATTTTCTGAAACTTCTTGACAAGATTTTCTGACTTTATAAAAAGCCAATTTAAGTCTTATCTGTTTTAATCAAGCCGTTTAACGGGATTGATCTTTGTTGGTTTTCGGTATGAAATTGCATCCTTATCTTTTTTAAAATTAAAGATTATATTTTTTACTTAAACGTATGTATTTTCTGAAACTTCTTGACAGAAATTTTCCGCTTTTTATAAAGCTAACTGGCGCCAAAGCTTGATTAAATTGAGTTAATCTTCAGCGCTCGAAGATGATATGTGCCTTAAGCCGTTCCCAAACAGGGGGATTTTAAGCAAAATCCCCAATCGACTAAAACGGGAAGAATATCGGTACTAAAGCAATATTGACCGCCATGACTAAGAAAGTTAACGGTACGCCCACTTTAACAAAATCGCCAAAACTGTATCCACCGGGGGCGACAACCATTGTTTTGATTGGCGAGGAGACCGGTGTAATAAATGATGCTGATGTTGCTATCGCAACTGTCATGGCAAATGGATAAGGCGAGTAACCAAATTTTATAGCCAGATCAATGGCGATAGGCGCAATTAAAATGGCGGTTGCTGTGTTGGAGATAAATAATCCGACTGTTGAACACAGTAAGAAGATAAATGTCAGCACCATATAAGGGCCAAACGATTTTAGGTGAACCTCTAACCATGCTGATATAAGTGATATACCACCGGTTTTATTTAACGCGACGGCAAAAGGCATCATACCGATGATTAAAATCAGTGTTGGCCAGTGTATGGATTTATAGGCATTGGCCATATCAATACAGCGAGTTGCGCCCATTAATAAACATGCAATTAGCGCAGCAACCACATTTGGCACAATGCCGGTCACCATTAATATGATCATAATCGCCAGATTGATTAAAGCCGCATAAGCTTGTGAACTGGCTGGCGCAACATCATCAATATCAGAAGGGTAATCCAATACAACAAAATCGCTGGTACGAGTTTGCAGTTTTTGAATTGATCCCCAATCACCACATACCAATAAGGTGTCGCTCATTTCTAAGCGTTCCTGAAATAAGTTGTTGGTTTCAACCGGTGCATGGTTGCGCCAAATACCGATAACGGTGAGAAAATATTTTCCTCTAAAATCAATTTCGTTAAGGGTTTTGCCGCACAGTGATGATTCAGGTAACAGTGCCACTTCAGCCATGCCGACCTCTTTAACCTGTTCGGAAAAGTATTCACCGCGTAAAACTTTAGGCTCAAGATTATTGGTGTTTAAAAATGTTCGGTAATCGGCTTCAGAGTGTGACATGTCGAGTAATAAAATATCGTTTTCGCGAAATTCGGTCGATCCGTTAACCGGAATTAAGACCTTTTGAAATTTTCGCCAACGCTCAACCCCAATCACATTGACCCCATGCTCACTACGCAAATGGAGTCCGTCAATTGTGCGACCAACAAAAGGCGAGCCGGCTAATATTTGTGCTCGGTGTGCCCGGCCAATTAATTTGTAATCTCGAATTAAATCGGTAATTCTTCGTCTTTGTGGTTGGGTATTAGTTGGGGTCACTTGTTCTGAGGTGAGTAACCAATTTCGGGTCAATAAACAGTAAATCACTCCGACGACTAAAACACCTAAACCGATAGGGGTGATTGAGAAAAAGCCAAATTCCGTTAAATTTGCCCGGCTCAGTTCACTATTGACCACCAAATTAGGTGCAGTCGCTACCAGCGTCATCATGCCACTAATTAAGGCGGCAATACATAATGGCATCATTAATTTTTTAACATGGATGCCGGTATGATTGGCAATACTAATTGCAACCGGAATAAAAATCGCCACAACGCCTGTTGAGCTCATTATTGACCCAAGTAACGCAGCGCCCAGCATAATAAAGGTAATAATCCGAATATCATTTTTACCGGATACTTTTAAAATATATTCGCTCATTTTAAAAGATATGCCCGTTCGAACAAGGCTTTCACCAATAACAAACAGTAATGCAATTAAAATAATATTGGGGTCACTAAAGCCGGATAAGGCTTCGGCAGGCGTTAATACGCCAGTTGTTGTGATAGCGGCAATAGTCAATAATGCAATTATATCCATTCTCAGTTTACTAAATGAAAACATCAAAATGGCAATAAATAGCAAAAGACAAACAGTGATTAATGGGTAATATTCGATGATATAATTAGGCAAAAATGCAGTGATAGATGTTAAAAAATTTTGCCCGGATGACAAATGTTCCACGAAAAGTAGCTCTATAATGTCGAATGGATTTTAGACATAATACCTTGATTTATTGTAATAGGGAATATACCTCAATAAAGTTTATGATGTTTTAATTAGCAAAATAATGACATTTTTAACATTTTTTGCTTTTTTTCATTTCTCCTATTTGCTTTGGTTAAAGTTGGGTATAATTTAATCAATTTGAGTCATCCCATTAATAAGTCATCTTTAGGAGACAATATGTCATCAAAAAAAACAGTAGCCCAAATTATCGTTGATGTGCTTACTGAAGCAGGGGTTAAAAATTGCTATGGTATTGTGGGTGATACATTAAACCAAATTACTAATGCGATTAAAAAAAGTGATATTCAGTGGGTACATGTTCGGCATGAAGAGGTTGGTGCTTTTGCGGCGGGGGCAGAGGCTTATTTAACCGATCAAATCACTGCCTGTGCCGGTTCATGTGGTCCGGGGAGTTTACATTTTATCAATGGCATTTACGAAGCTCAGCGTAACAAAGTGCCGGTAATTTTATTAGCCAGCCAACTGGTCACATCCCAGCAAAATAACGATTTTCCGCAGGAAGTTGACTTTGAGGCGGTTTATAAAAATTGTTCGGTATTTTGTCAGGAAATTAGTGATCCAACTCAAGCAAGACAAATCACCACTGCGGCAATTCAAGCGGCGATTAATCAACGTGGGGTGGCTGTTTTAGTTATTCCGTATAATATTAGTTTAGAAAAAGTGGAAGATAACAGCGGGCATAAGATCTACCACCCTAAACCGATTATTCGCCCGTCAGATAGAGAGCTTGCGCAAATTGCGGAAGTGTTGAACAAACATGATAAAGTTGCGATCTTCGCCGGACAAGGTGTGCATGAAGCGCATGATGAGCTTATTGGGCTGGCAGAAAAATTAAAATCGCCGATTATACATACCTCAAGAGCGAAAGATTTTGTCGAATATAACAACCCGTATAATGTCGGTATGACAGGTATGTTTGGCGTTGAGTCAGGTGCAACAGCGATTAAAGAGTGTGATGTACTTTTAATGATAGGGGTTGATTTTGCCTGGTCACAATTTTATCCCGATAATGCAATACTCATTCAAGTTGATATTGATGCAACACATCTTGGTCGCCGTCATCCGGTAAATATTGGGGTAGTTGGTAGCAGTCAACCAACGTTAGCGGCCTTAACGCCTTTAATCGATGAAAAACACGATGCGGCATTTTTAGAAAGATGCCGTGAGTTATATGTAAAATCGATGGCGAAATTAAATAAAAAGTCGATTGCGTCAAAATCGACCATACATCCTCAATATTTAACTGAATTAGTTGATAAATATGCTTCTGATGATGCGGTACTATGCGCTGATGTCGGATCGCCAATGGTTTGGGCTAGCCGACATTTTAATACCAATGGTAAAAGGCGCACGGTAATAAGCTTGAAACATGGCACCATGGCCAATGCGATGCCGCAGGCTTTAGGGGTACAAAAAGCGTTTCCTAATCGTCAAGTTATCACCTTATCCGGCGACGGCGGGATTAGTATGTTAATGGGCGATCTGTTAACCACCATTCAAGAAAATCTACCGATTAAAGTTATTGTATTAAATAATGGTTCTCTTAACTTTGTTGAACTGGAACAAAAATCCGAAGGGCTGGTTGACCACTATACTGATTTGAAAAATCCCGACTTTGCTAAAGTGGCCGCTGCCATGGGCTTATTCTCGATTAGTGTTGATCGTTCTGATTTATTAGAAGCGGCGGTGCAATCATTCTTATCGCATCCAGGGCCGGCGCTATTAGATGTTAAAACCAGCGCCAATGAATTAGTTATGCCACCAGAGATCAAAGCCTCACAAGTTATGGGTATGGCACTTTACAGTGTCAAAGCTTCATTAAGTGGTAAAATGGGGGATGTGGTGCACTTATTGGTCGATAATTTCATTAAAAAATAACGTTTAAGATTCTATTATCGCTAATTTTGATTAACCATTATTGCTGTTAGTGATGTTCAGTCGCAACCTTGAAAAAAAGACTCTGCCGCTTTATGCGGCAGAATAATTGCTTTAAAAGCTAACAGCGCCTTGTTCAGCTGAGGTTAAATTTTCACGAAGAACAGTAAATAGCTCCCGCCCATAACCTTGATGAGAATCACGCAAATCAAATGGATCAGGTTGCCGCTTAGCAAGCTCAGCTTCATCGACCAGTAGCGTAAGCTCACCGGTTAGCCCATTGACTCGAATCTTATCGCCCGGTTGTACTTTACTTAACAATCCACCGTCATAAGCTTCCGGCGTTACATGGATTGCTGCTGGGACTTTACCGGAAGCGCCGGATAATCGACCGTCGGTGACCAGTGCCACTTTATAACCCCGATCTTGCAGTACGCCAAGCGGGGTGATCAGTTTGTGCAGTTCCGGCATACCAATGGCTTTGGGTCCTTGAAAGCGCACGACAACGACACAATCTTTATTTAACTTTCCGGCTTTATACTGCGCATCTAAATCATATTGGCTGTTAAAAATAACCGCAGGTGCTTCAATAATTTGATGCTCAGCGGCAACCGCTGACGTTTTCATAATTGCTCGTCCTAGATTACCGGACAGCACTTTTAAGCCACCATGCGAGTGGAACGGTTTTTTAATGGAGGCAATCACTGATTCATCTAATGATTGCGTTGGTCCTTCACGAAATACCAGTTTGCCATTGTCTAAAATTGGCTCTTTGGTATACCGGCTAAGACCGCGGCCGGCCACTGTTTCAACATCTTCATGGAGTAAACCGCCAGCTAATAGCTCTCTAACTAATAATGCTGTGCCACCCGCTGCTTGAAAATAATTGATATCGGCCGGTCCGTTTGGATAGATACGGCAAAGTAATGGAACGACCGTTGATAGATCGGAGATATCATCCCAATTAATCATAATCCCAGCCGCTTTTGCCATAGCGACAATATGCATGGTTAAATTGGTCGAGCCACCGGTGGCTAATAGCGCAACTAAGCCATTAACAATCACTTTTTCATCAACCATTTTACCAACAGGCAGATAGTGACCGGATTGGTGAGTAAGGCGAGTTATCTGTTTAGCAGCGGCGTTAGTCAGCTCCGTTCTTAATGCCGTTTGAGGATGAACAAATGCCGCCCCCGGCAAATGTAATCCCATTAACTCAATAACCATTTGATTACTATTGGCTGTGCCATAAAAGGTACATGTGCCACTGGTATGATAAGAGGCTGACTCAGATTCTAACAGATCTTCACGTGATGCTTTCCCTTCCGAATAAAGCTGACGAATGCGAACTTTTTCTTTATTTGATAGTCCTGACGGCATCGGTCCGGCTGGAATAAAAATTGCCGGTAAGTGACCAAATGTTAAAGCCCCAACCAATAAACCCGGTACGATTTTATCGCAGATCCCTAAATACAATGCTCCGTCAAACATGTTATGTGACAGACCGACAGCAACCGACATGGCAATCACATCTCGACTCATTAAAGACAGTTCCATGCCCGGTTCGCCTTGCGTTACCCCATCACACATAGCCGGCACACCCCCAGCCATTTGCCCAACTGCCCCGGCTTGGTGTAGCGCTTTACGTATTTGCTCCGGATAAAACTCATAGGGTTTATGCGCTGAGAGCATATCGTTATAGGCACTAATAATACCAATATTACTTTTTAAAATATTTTTTAAATCGTTTTTTTCATCCGCACAGCAGGCGGCAAAACCATGCGCCAGATTGCTACATGGCAATTTGGCTCTGTTTACGTTATGTTGCATCGCCTGCTCAATTTTTTGCAAATAAGCTTCACGAGAAGCTTTCGATCGTTCAATAATACGTTGTGTTACAGCTTCAACGGTAGGATTCACATTAACCTCTTGGACTATCTTTATTCTTGTTATTAATTTTTATATGTTACTGACCTTGGCAAATTGAACAAATCACTTGTTCAGTATCGTTAACCACCCCGTCTAATGATTGTTCGATATCGACCGTGTAAACATCTTTCTCATCTTGATCGGGCTCTTCGAGCGTATCAAATTGTGATTGCAACATGCCGGCTTTTTGATAATGCCCTTTACGCTCAGCAAGTCGCTTAGCAATCACATCGAAACTGCCTTTTAGATAGATAAAATGAACATTTTCATTTTCGCCACGAATAATGTCCCGATATTGTCGTTTCAAGGATGAACAGATAATTAACGACACATCATTAACATTACTCATCGCAAAGGCAGCATTACTGATTAGTTCAAGCCATGGCATACGGTCTTGATCATTTAACGGCGTACCGCTGCGCATTTTTAAGATATTGGCTTTCGGATGTAAAAAATCACCGTCTAAAAAAGCGGCGTCAAGATTATAGGCTACTTGTTTGGCAACTGCTGATTTACCACTACCCGATACCCCCATTAAAACAAAAACATGTTTATTATTTTTCGTCATTACTTGTCCTTAATTTGCTCCCATGTTGTTACGGGTAACATTTTGACATTTTAATCCGTTATTGCAATTCAAAAAAGTTGATTTTGTGATCTGGATCATACTTTGTTTTGGGTAAAGGTTTTTATCCCGATTTGGGATCTTAACTTTATTTTAAAAAATAGATTTCGATCACAAAAATATAAAATCCTATTTGTTTTTTATTTCGAAAGTATTTAATCTTTCGATATTGTTTTTGTTTTCGAAAGTAATAACCTAAAACGTAATATCAAAAAGATAAAAAATGGAGAGTAAATATGAATAAATGTCAGCTTCTTTTCGAAGACAATCTTAAATTTGACAATGAGTTAGCCTTACTGACTTATTTAAGTCAACAGTTACAAAAAAAAGGGATTGTCAAACAGAGCCATTTGAAAGCTTTACTTGATCGGGAAGCATTATATCCAACCGGTATTTTGCTCGATGGCTATGCAGTGGCGATTCCACATTGTGAAGCTGAGCATGCTAACAGTCCTGCGATTTTTATTCTTCGCACCCAATCTCCGGTTTCATTTCAACGTGCAGATGACGATGGCACCGTTGATGTTTCATTGATTATTTCATTGGTAGTGACTTCACCGGCTGATCAACTATCACTGTTAAAAGCACTTTTTACCCATTTACAAGATAAAGAATTTTATCACTTTTTATTAAATCGCTCGCAAGACGAAGTTACCGAACGTTTTAATGAAGTGATATTTAATCAATAAGTTGTTTAGGAGGCATTATGAAAAAAAAAGATTATTGTTGCATGTGGTGGCGCTGTTGCGACGTCAACTTTAGCAGCAGAAGAGATAAAAGAGCTATGTAATGAAAATAATATTGAGCTCGATTTAGTGCAGTGTCGTATTAATGAAATTAATACCTTTATTGATGATGTCGACCTGATCTGTACGACGGCAAAAATGGATCAAACATTTGGTGATATTCCGATTGTGCATGGTATGCCTTTTGTGTCTGGCGTTGGAATTGAGCAGTTAAAAGCAAAAATATTGTCTATTTTAAAAGGATGAACCTATGTTTACTGAAATTATGCAGTACATCTTAGATTTGGGGCCGTCTGTAATGCTACCCATTGTGATTATTCTGTTTTCACTTTCGCTAAGAATGAAAATTGGTGATGCATTAAAAGCCGGGATTCATATTGGGATTGGCTTTGTCGGTATTGGTTTGGTGGTTGGCTTATTAACCAGCTCAGTTGGGCCGGCAGCTCAAGCTATGGCAGAAAGATTTGATATCAGTTTGAATGTTGTCGATGTTGGTTGGCCTGGCGCTGCCCCTATGACGTGGGCATCGCAAATTGCGCTGGTTGCCATTCCCATTGCCATTGCAGTAAACATTGCCATGTTACTTTTAAGATTAACCCGTGTTGTTAATGTTGATATTTGGAACATTTGGCATATGACCTTCAGCGGGGCGCTGGTTTATATTGCAACCGGCTCTTACTGGCTAGGCATTGCTGGCGTGGTTGTGCATGCAATTATTGCTTATAAATTGGGGGATTGGTTTGCTAAAGATACCAAAGATTTTTTTGAGCTTGACGGCATTGCCGTGCCACATGGTACATCGGCCTATTGTGGACCGATAGCGGTTTTTGTCGATGCGGTGATTGAAAAAATACCCGGCATTAGAAAGATTAATTTCAATGCGGTAGATATGCAAAAAAGATTTGGCGCATTTGGCGAGCCCGTCACAGTTGGTTTATTTATGGGGATTTTATTAGGCGTATTAGCCGGTTATGGGGTGAAACAGACTTTACAACTTGCGATTCAAACCGCAGCAGTCATGCTATTAATGCCAAGAGTGATTAAACCTATTATGGACGGTTTAACCCCAATATCTAAACAAGCGCGTAAACATCTGCAATCAAAATTTGGTGGGCAAGACTTCCTTATCGGCTTAGATCCGGCACTATTATTGGGTCATTCAACCGTTGTTTCTGCCAGCTTAATTTTTATCCCATTAAGTATTTTTATTGCCATTGTACTGCCCGGTAATGAAGTGCTTCCTTTTGGTGACTTAGCAACTATCGGCTTTTTTATCGCAATGGGTGTGGCGATTCATCAAGGCAATCTGTTTAGGATTATTATTTCCGGTTCAATCATTATTGCTATTACTTTATGGATTGCCACGCAAATGGTGCCATTAACCACTCAGCTTGCCGTCAATGCCGGTACCATTACTGCCGGTAATGGCATCTCGGTTGGCGCAATGGATCAAGGTGGTTCGCCAATTACCTATATCTTAGTTCAACTGGTTAATTTAAAACAACCGATCGGGTTTGCCTGCATTGGTCTCTTTTACCTGTTTTGCCTATTTTTGACCTGGCAACGTGCGCAAAAATACAAATTGTTATTAAAACAGCAACAGGTAGAAAGTGATAATGGCGCGAACAAATCATAAAAATAGTAATTTTTAAAATCCAATTAGCAACGTTCACTGTTAAACCAGTGAACGTTAAAACAGCAACCTATTTGATTATTAACATAGGAAAATAATATGAAAGCAGTCGTTGTTAATGATGAGGGGACTTTATCTGTAGAAGATATTGAGATGCCCAAAATCACTTCACCAGATCAAATTCTGGTGAAAGTGGCGTATTGTGGGTTATGCGGTTCTGATATTCCACGTATTTTTCATCATGGTGCACATTTTTACCCAATCACACTTGGTCATGAATTTAGTGGCACGGTTGTCGAAATGGGCAGCGATGTGACAGAGTTTGAGATTGGTGATCTGATCTCTTGTGTACCTTTATTGCCTTGTTTTAAATGTGATGAGTGTCAAAAACATTACTATTCACTTTGTAAACACTACACCTTCGTTGGTTCAAGAATTACCGGCGGTTTGGCACAGTATATCGTCATAAATAAGAAAAATGCCTTTAAGTTACCGAAAAGTGTTAGCCCTATTGAAGGGGCATTTTTTGAGCCAATGACTGTTGGGATGCATGCACTATTATTGGCTGACGGTTGTCAAAATAAAAATGTAGTGATTGTTGGCGGCGGTACCATTGGTTTGCTTGCTATGCAGTGTGCCAAAGCGATGGGCGCTAAATTTGTTGCGGTATTAGATATTAATCAAGAGCGCTTAGATCTGGCTAAAAAACTAGGTGCTGATGCGGTTTATCACTCAAAAAATATGACAGCTTCGGCGATCTATGAAGCATTGATGCCACATCGATTTGATCAGGTGGTATTAGAAACCGCCGGCACACCAGCGACAGTAAGCTTAGCCATTGAAATAGCTGGCGCTAGAGCCAAAGTCGGTTTGATTGGCACATTGCATCATGATGTGACCCTTTCAGAAAAAACGTTCGGAATGATTTTACGCAAAGAGCTTGAGATTTTAGGTAGCTGGATGAATTACTCAGCACCATGGCCTGGCAAAGAGTGGCAACTCGTTAGTCAGTTTTTTGTTGACGGTAAAATCAGGCTTGATGAGTTAATTGCTGGGGTGGGGGATTTTGATGAATTTACTCAGCAAGTTAGTGCGTTAAACGGTCATCCAATGAACGGTAAGATTTTATTAAATTGCATGTAATTATCTGATTTAAATCAGCCAATAAAAATGAGCGCTTATCTTTTGATTTTGTTTGTTATACACTGCTGAAAAATTTTCGAAAAAGGAAATATTATGAATGCAAGTGAAAGACGTCAACAAATAGTCGAACTTCTTAATACGAAAGGAACTGTTTTGGTTAGTGATTTATCAGGACAATATGATGTTTCGGAAGTGACAATCAGAACAGATCTTCGTTTGTTGGAAAAACAAGGGGTTTTGACTCGATTTCATGGCGGCGCAACCAAAATCATGAGTAAAGGCGATTTAAAATCATTTAAAGAGTTGCAATTAGAAGAACGTTATCAACGTTTTATAGAAGCCAAAAAACGCATTGCAATTGAAGCAGTTAAACATGTTAAAGAGGGGGATACCATTATTTTAGATAGTGGTAGTACCACAATGTTGATAGCTGAAGAGTTAGTAAAACTCAAGCATATCACTGTCATTACCAACAGTCTTACTTCTGCATTTATTTTATCGGATAACAGTGACATTATGTTATTTATGTGTGGTGGTACGCTGAGGCATAAGACCCGTTCTTTTCATGGAAAACTTGCTGAGCAATCGTTAGACGGCATTTCTGCTGATATTTTGTTTGTGGGTGCAGATGGAATAGATGCAAAAAGAGGAATAACAACGTTTAACGAAGGCTACACTATCAGTAGTGTGATGGCTAATGCGGCAAGGCAGGTTGTTGCGGTTTTAGATTCATCAAAATTTGGACGAAATGGCATTAATATCGTATTACCACTTAATAAACTAAGTACCATAATTACCGATACTGATGTCGATAACAGTTATAAACAACAATTTGAAGAAAAAGGCATTGGTTTTATAGCTGTTTAAATTTTTTAACTGGTGATTGTGTATCTTTTTGAACAAAGCTTAAAAGATCTTTTAGCTAAATAGTCGATTTTGGGTAATGAACGTAATGATAGCAATGGATTGTTGTTGGCTATTTGGTTGATTAATACTATTGAACTCATTTGATTATTTAAGCTTGTTATTTCTCCCAATGCTATGACTTTGCAATCAATACGTAGGTGAGAATATGATATTAACAATTACCATGAATCCTTCCGTGGATATCTCTTATCCACTCAATACGCTCCATATTAATGATATTAATCGTGTTGCCAATGTTAGAAAAACTGCTGGTGGTAAAGGACTCAATGTCACACGAGGTGTGAAGTTTTCCGGCATCGAGGTGTTAGCTTCCGGTATTGTTGGCGGTACAACAGGTGAATATATACAAAAACAGTTAGATAGTGACAATATCCACTACCATTTTTATGTTACCAAGCATGAATCACGAAATTGTATTGCAATACTACATGAAGGCAATCAAACCGAAATTCTCGAATCCGGGCCAACACTCGGACAAAAAGAGGTGGAGGCCTTTTTAGCGCACTATCAAACGTTAATGGACAAAGCCAAAGTGATGACCATTTCCGGATCGCTGCCACAAGGTTTTCCGGTTGATTTTTATGCCACATTAATTCAAATCGCCAATAAAAAGGGCATTCCTGTTTTGCTAGATTCCTCCGGCAAGATGTTATTAGCTACGCTGGTGTCTGAACATAAACCTTACTTAATTAAGCCGAATAAAGATGAATTACAACAAATAATTCAAATGGATATTGATGTAAATGATACGGCTTCGTTGATTAAGGCGGTTGATCATCCACTGCTAAATGCAATCCCTTACATCATTATTTCACTGGGTAAAAATGGTGCTTTTGCGCGTTGTCATCAGCAATATTATCAAGTTTCAATCCCTAAAATTAATGTTGTCAATCCGGTTGGATCTGGCGATGTAACGTTAGCGGGACTTGCGGTGAGTATCCATGAAAACGAATCGATAGAAACCATGCTCAAACGGGCGATGACAATGGGCATGTTAAATGCCATGGAATCGCAAACCGGGTTTGTGAATATGCACAATTATGATGATTATTTTCAACAAGTTATTGTTAACCAAATTTATTAAATATCAAGATTAATTCAGGAGTTATTATGTATCTTATTTCAAGTCAAGAGATGTTAAAAAAAGCGCAACGTGAAAATTATGCTGTTCCGGCATTTAATATTCATAATCTTGAAACAATTCAAGTTGTGGTTGATACCGCAAAACAGTTGCAGTCGCCGGTTATATTAGCCGCCACCCCCGGCACTTATCGTTATGCCGGCACAGAGTATTTAATCAATATTTGTAAAACAGCAGCCCAAATTAAGCATTTCCCGTTTGCTTTGCATCTTGATCACCATGAAGATGTCGATGATATTCAAGCCAAAATTGCCGGCGGCATTCGTTCAATTATGATCGATGCTTCACATCATCCCTTTGAAGAAAATATTGACATTGTGCGTAAAATGGTCGAATTTAGTCATAAATTTAATGCCAGTGTTGAAGCTGAATTAGGGCGTCTGGGCGGGCAAGAAGACGATCTTATCGTAGATGATAAAGACAGTGCCTTTACCGATCCGGATGCGGCAAGGGAATATGTCGAGCGCACTGGTATCGATTCTTTAGCGGTGGCAATTGGATCCGCTCATGGGATGTATAAAGGTGAGCCTAAATTGGATTTTGATCGATTAGCCAAAATACGCGAAAAAGTTACCATTCCATTGGTGTTGCATGGCGCTTCGGGAATACCTGAAGCAATGGTGAAAAAATCGATTTCATTAGGTATCTGTAAAGTGAATGTGGCAACTGAATTAAAAATTGCTTTTTCAGATGCGTTGAAACAATACTTTCAAGCGCAACCGGATGCTAACGATCCAAGGCACTACATGCAACCAGCTAAACTGGCAATGACGAAAATTGTGGAAGATAAAATCCGTATTTGTGGAAGTGCAGGTAAATTATAATATGAAAGCTAAAGGTATTTTGTTTGATTTAGATGGAACTTTGGTGAACTCTCTACCGGCAGTTGAACGCTGCTGGTTGAAATTTGCTCAGCGGCATCATTTAGATGCCACTCAGGTATTAACAACCATTCATGGGCGTAAAGCTATCGATAATATTGAGCTGTTTTTACCTGATCAACCCGCTAGTTTGATTGAGCAAGAATATCATTGGATGGAGCAATTAGAGTCAAATGATGTACAAGGGATTGATGAAATACCGGGCGCAAGCGATTTTCTGCAGCTATTATCATCAATGAATATCCCTTGGGGGATTGTTACTTCCGGCACTAAAATTGTGGCTGAAGCAAGATTTAGTTTGCTACAGGTTGCCAAACCGCCGGTATTTATCACCGGCGAAATGGTAGCTAACACCAAACCAGCGCCGGACGGCTATTTGCAAGGCGCAAAACTATTAGGTTTAGCTGCCAGTTCGTGTATTGTTTTTGAAGATTCCGCTGCGGGCATTGAGTCAGCAAATAAGGCTAATTGTCAGGTGATTGGTGTTAATACGTCTAATTTGATTAATCATCATGCCCAGCTAACTATCGATAACTTTAATGATCTGATTGTTGAAAAAATCACAGGTAGCGATCAATTCATCATTAATAAAAAAACGTTTTGCTAATAAGATAATCCTCGGCGGTGTTACCTGCTTTTGCTCCACACAAGCGCAATTGATTTAACCGTCTTTAGATTGAAAGTATACAAAAATTAGCTAAATTTATGCATACTTTCAACTCGTTAAAGGTTATTGCGTTGCCTTACTCATCGCTTGTTTAAAGGTTGAAAAAGCACAAAAGCCCAGCGTGTTAATTGGGCAATTCTCCATTTCCAACGTCACCTTATGTGGTGGGTTTTGTCGGTTTAATTCGGTTAAATGACGAATTTGATCGGTAGATTGATAAAAATATTCAATTTTCATCATCGCTTCACCAGTTTGATTGTTACGCCATTTCTGAAAGACAACCTTGCCACCGATAGGCGTTGTTTCAAACTGATCGGCAAGCTGATAAGGTTTAATCTTTATGGTTGAAAATAGTGAAGCGACATTAGAATCATGGCCTACAAGTAAAGTGAATTTTGGTTTATTTTCATTTTCGCTAAACGACTGATTGATGTAGTTCACTAACTTTGTGGCAACTTGCTTAGCAACAACCGGTGAACCAAATAATACCGTGTTGTAATTTTCTTTTATGGCAACCAGCTGTTCAAATTGTTGATTACTTTTTATTTTACCCCATGCAACATCTTGCAAAGGGGCGCCTTCATAGTATTGTAGAATAAATGCATCAGCAATCGATGTGCCTGTGCGTAATGGTCCGGTGATACCCGGCTCTTTTCCTTTTTCAATGATGAGCTTAGTGGGTAAAGTCGAAAAATCACACTGTTTATCGGTAAGGCAATTTTGCGATTGTGAATAATTTAGAATATCTGACATGTCTTGATAGGCATGAGCCAATTTGTTATTTAAACCTTTCACACCGTCATTGTCGGCAATGTTATTAATGGCATTAATCGCCGATTGTTTAAATTCAGCGCTATCATCGCTGATCACCGGGAAAAATAGCGGATCCATTGTGCCTAAGGTTTCTTTATGCACAACAGGCACGTTGCAGCCAGGAAAGGCACCAACCGCAAAATATTGTCCGGTTGCGATAGTGCGTTGTAGGCTATTGGTATAGATGTATACATCGTTTTGGTCAGGGCAATCTTTTTGATCTAATAACTTATTATCGGCTAACCATTGACTAAAATAATGACCAAAATAGCTCTCTAACACCCCACCACGAGTGGTGAGGTAACTTGCCGGGGTATCCCACTGTGGCCACTGATTAGGGGTGACTTTGCCCAAAGTACTATTGGGACTGGCTAAGGGGGCTCGTAAACCATGACGGCTAAAAACGACCACTTGTTCCAACGTGTAATGATTCAGTGTTTCTAATGCTTGAGTTGAAAAAGATAAAATACACGTTAAAGCTAACACGCCTTTTAATCGTATTTTTTTCATATGCTCTCCTTTGACTGGTATAACATGTTGTAATTGATGAGGTTCATAACTGCTGACCATTAATCAATACGTTTAATTCCTTTTATTTAAGCTTTGCTGTGCATCGGGTTTGGTCATTGATATTGGCTTTTAAATTGCTCGGTTTGATAGACAAAATTGCCATTTACCATGGTTGCAGTAACTTGATTTTGTTCATTAAGCAGCACTAAATTAGCCACTTTATTGACCGCAATAGTACCTAACTGATTATCAATGCCTAATGCTTTTGCCGGATAATGGCTACCATGGAGCCAAGCTTGCTCAAAGGTAATACGGGTAAAGTTGGCAAGATTATTCACCGCCCGATCGAGCGTTAAGGTACTGCCAGCTAAACTACCGTCTTGAGTTCGCACTACATCGTTTTCCATGTGCACGGGTAATTGACCTAAATAGTAATCGCCGTTTGGCATTCCGGTTGCTCGCATGGCGTCGGTAATTAATAGCAGATTGTGACCGCAACACTTATGTGCAATGCTAACCGCTGCCGGATGCACATGATGACCGTCAACAATGATTTCGGTTTGGCAATTATCAATGCTCAGTGCCGCACCGACCACACCCGGATTACGGTGATGCAAACCGGACATGCCGTTATAGCAATGTACAACACCACTGGCGCCGGCTAAAAGTGCCGCTTTAGTAGTTTCATAATCGGCATTAGTGTGACCAATCATGACTCGGATATTTTGACTACATAACCATTTAATAATCGGTAAGGCGCTTGGGTATTCCGGCGCCAGCGCAATACATTTTAGTGTGCCGTCAGCTAACTTAAGCCACTTTTCAATAAGTTCACGGTCGGGGGCTTGTAAAAGTTCTTCCGGATGTGCGCCTTTATGAACGGCATTAAAGAAAGGACCTTCTAAATAAGAACCTAGTATGGTGGCGCCAGCGACTCCCTGTTTAATACTCTCTTTGACTTGAACTAACGCCGCTTCAATCTTTTCATGGCTTTCTGTCACTGTTGTCGCCAAAAATGCACCGACGCCGTGGCTGGCTAAAAATGAGCTAATGGTATTAAGTGATTGATGAGTGGCGTCCATTGTATCGGCACCCATTACGCCATGAATATGGGTATCAATCAGTGCCGGCATAAGTTTGAATTGATTGGGACAGGGCGTGTTACTTGGCTTGATATCGATAATTTTGCCATCTTTGATGTCAACGATAGCATTATCAAGCCAACCAACAGGTGTAAACACTTGCTTAGCATGGATTTGTTTAAATTCCATCCGTACGCTCCTTATTTGTTAGCGATTTTTTTTGATGTTCATGCCATAAGCTGGTGACCGTATTTTTACCGTTTTCAATGGTATGGTGGCGGAGTGTGGGTAAATCCAGCTCATCACGCCGAAGTAATACTTCAAGTAATAGTGGCATATTAATACCACTGACAACTTCAATATTATTATATTGATAACTTATCGTTGCTGCCAGCCTAAATGGCGAGCCACCAACAATATCTGTTAAAAATATCACACCTTCGCCACTATCACAAAGTGTTAACGCGCTATTTAATTGTTGTTCTAACTGTTCGCTACTCATACCGTCGGGAAAATTGACGGCAATAAATTGTGGCTGTTCACCAATAATTTGGCAAGCCGCTTGATAAAGTCCGGTAGCAAAGCTACCGTGACCTGTTAAAATTACACCTATCATTTATCCCCCTTATAAAAAGCCCACTAATTTACCTACCACCCCGATAATCACGGTTAAACCAATTAATTTGACGGGCGAAAAGTTACGCTTCATCAAGCTGTAAACCGCTAGCGTAAAGCCTAGTGGTAATAGATTTGGCATCAATTTATCTAACACTTCAGCTTGCAGTGCAATATGGGCTTGACCGGCGTTAATTTCTAACGGTGTGGTGAGATGTACATACGACGCCACTAATGCGCCAATTACCGTCATACCAACAATTGAAGCAGCATGTGAAATGCGTTTGGTATGGGTTTTTAATAAAGGCAATGCGCTGGTACCTGCATGATAGCCATAATGTGCAAGACCAAAACGTAAACCAAAATGGACGATATTGAACATTAATAGAAAAATGATGGGTCCAAACAAACTGCCCTCTAAAGCTAACGACGCACCAATGCCGGCACATATCGGCAGTAATGTTAACCAAAACAGTGCATCACCAATCCCGCCTAATGGCCCCATTAAGGCAACTTTGACCGCTCGTATGGTTGAAATGTTCTCTTTACCTCGTTCCATTGCCAGCACTAAGCCGGATAAAAAAGTGGCATCGAAAGGGTGAACATTAATAAACTCCATATGCATGTGCATGGCGTTTTTTAAATCATCTTTATTTTTATGGATTTTGCGCAGTGCCGGTAAGATAGTATAAAGCCAGCCACCTGCTTGCATACGTTCGTAGTTAAAAGAGGCCTGAAGTGCCAGTGATCGAAACGCCATACGGTTGATATCACCTTTAGTTAATATCACATCCTGACTTTGATCGATGTAAGTATCGGACGTGCCTTTACTTGTTGCTAATGCTTGTGCCATACGTTTTTCTGCTTTTTCGGCCATTTTTTTATCTTCATCATGGTTAAATTCCATCTTCCACCTCCATTGCATTTGTGTTTTCTGACGGGGTATTGTCATTGTTATTTCGGCTACCATTATAAAAATCAATCATGGCAATGGCTAAAGCGCCTAAGGCAATAGCCAAAATCGGTAAGTTAAGATATGTCACACCTAAAAAGCCGAGAATAAAGTAGGCAACATATGTTTTTTTCATCATTATTTTCATTAACATGGCAAAACCGATCGCAGGCATCATTCCGCCAGCAACGCTTAAGCCGTCGAGTAGCCATTTAGGCGATTTTTCAACTAATGCGGTTGCCGCATCGGCGCCGAAATAGATCGGCAAAAATGCCACAATAAAATAGAAACAAAATAGAATAATCATGCCTAAGTAGTTAACCCATTCAATTCCTTTGAAATTGAGTTTATCGACAAAGCGATCACATTTATGCATCATCGGCGAATAGATAGTAAATAAAATGGTGATACAACCTTGTACCGCAATGGCAAATGGTACGGCAATACCAATGGCAACTTTAGGATCGGCATCAGTTAAAATGGCAAAAGTGGTACCAATCACGCCACCGATTACCACATTGGGCGGTTGAGCGCCGGCTAAAGGTACCATTCCCATCCATACCAGTTCGAGTGATCCCCCAACATATAAGCCGGTTTGGATATCGCCTAATATCAGACCAACTAATGGACCAATCACGATTGGTCTGTGTAAGTGAGTGAGTCCGTCAAATAGGTCGACACCTGCAATACCGGCGAGTAATCCAATTAACAATGCATCGAATAACATAGTTTGCTCCCTGTCTTAAGTTAGATTAAGTAAATCAGTAATGTTTTCGCCTGTTTCATCAGGTACACGACGAATTTCGCAGGTGACGCCTAATTGCGTCAGCGCTTTAAAAGCGGCGATATCATCGTCATCAACTGATACCGTTTTGTGAATTTGCTTTTTTCCCTCCGAAAAGTGCATATTGCCGACATTGACAAATTTGATAGGTACTCCACCTTGAACCAGTGTTAATACGTCTTGCGGGGTTTTACAAACAATAAATATTTTTTGCCGTTCTGCGGCTTTGCCAATAATGTCGATTGTTTTTTGTAAGGTGAAATATCGGGTTTGGATTCCTTGTGAGATAACCATATCCATTAGGCTTTGTTGAACCGGATCTTGCGCTGCGCTGTCATTGGCAACTAACAGTAGATTAGCGCCTAGCGCATTGACCCAAGTCACACCAACTTGACCATGCACTAAACGATTATCAATACGTGTCATAAGAATATTAGGTGTGCTCATATGTTTTTGTATCCTTTTGTTGATTTGTTAAATCGATTAAATTGCTTATTTTTGATTAAACGGATAAATATGTACGCCTTTTACAACCCGATTTACTTCGCCTGTTGGGCAAGGATTATCTGGGGTTAATTCAAACCTTAGTGATTTTTCAAAGGCTAACATTTGTGCAAAAAGCAGATACGGGAACATCAACCAACAATCCGCCAATGGGCAATCGATTACCTGCATCTGTTTGTCTGAACTAGGTTGACCACTGAGGGCGATCACATCCATAGCGATCTTGTCATGTGCTAGCTCATTGTATAAATCGTTATCATATTGACGAATGTAAGGATCGTTAGAGAAAAAGCAGACCACTAAACTGCTCGAATCAACCATAAATTTAGGCCCATGGCGTAACCCTAGTATTGAATCAAAGCGGCTGGCTATTTTGCCGGCGGTTAATTCTAAAATTTTTAAAGCTGATTCTTGTGCTACACCGGTAAAGCAACTACTGCCAACATAAATCACTCGCTCATGTGGTTGTTGTGCAAGTTGTTTGGTAATAGGTTGCCAGGTTAAAATTTTATCTTCACAGATGTTGGCAATGGTTGTAACTGTCTTACAAGCATCGTCATGGCCAATATCACCAAGTAGTAATAACGTGGCTAACATCATGCTGCTGATACTTGAAGTCATGGCAAAACCTAAATCATGTGATCCTTCAGGCATAACAAATTGCAATATACGTTTAGGGTCGTTTTTTTCATGCGCATAATCGGTTAGTGCGCAGGTTGGATTACAGGTTAAAAATAGGTGATAGCAATCTGATACTAATTGATCGGCTAATTTTACCGTTGCGATACTTTCCGGACTGTTACCGGAGCGAGCAAAAGATACCACTAATGTTTTTTTATTCGGTGATAAATATTGCAATGGATCAGCAACAATTTCAGTTGTGCCATATGCACGGACATTACGCTTTGTATGCTCTCTTAACCAAGGTGCCAGCGCAACGCCACCAAAAGCAGAGGAGCCGGCGCCTGTTAGAATGATTTCCAGATCGGGATCGGCAAGTAATGGCTGTAAAAATGCGTTTAACTGCTCGTGTTGTTGGGTAATGATTTCTAATAAGTCCCGCCAAATTTGGGGTTGTTGGCAAATCTCTTTAGCGGTATTTTCTGCGCCATGTTTTGTGAGCCAATCTAATGAGTAATCTAAATATTTTTGCATGTTCTTTATCCTATTTATTAAGTGTTTATCTGGTTAAAAAAAGAGGCTGTTTATATATCTGCAATAACAACATTAATGCCTAAAGTATGTAATTGCGTTAAGTATTCTTTGGGGATTTTTGAGTCAGTGACCAGTGTTTCAATTGGGTTAATCTTTTCAATCATACAAAAGCTTTTACGACCAAATTTGCTTGAGTCGGTGACAGCGATAATTTGCCCCGAAACCTGACACATGACACGGTTAACCGATGCTTCACCAAAATTAGGGGTGGTAATGCCGGCGCTTAAATCAAATCCGTCAACACCTAAAAAGAGTTTATTGAAGTGGTACATTTTTAATTGCTGTTCAACGGTAGGTCCCGAAATGGAGTAAGCATTTTTGCGAATATTGCCGCCGGCAATAATTACTTCAATATCGGTATTAGTTGATAAGTCGTAGGCAATATTAATGGCATTAGTAAAGACAATAAGATTTTGTTTTTGGCGTAAATAGGGCACCATCGCCGCTGTCGTTGAGCCTGAGTCGAGGATAATTCGATCGCCGTCGTGCACCATTGCTGCCGCTTTTTGAGCGATTTTGTTTTTAATGGTTGAATTAATGCGACTTTTATCCAATAAAGGGCGATCGAAAGCAAAAGTTTTGTTTAGCATTGCGCCACCGTAGGAGCGTAATACACAACCTTTTTGCTCTAAGTAACGCAGGTCATTGCGAATGGTGACAGTTGAAACGTTAAATAATTTACTGAGTTTGTTAACTGTTACTGTGTTTTTTTTACCGAGGAGGTGAATAATTTTTTCTCGTCGTTGTAGTGCGTTAATTATTTCATTATTCATATAATTCTTAATTTGTTTTCATTGTGTTATTCGATTTAAACATACGAAAAGGATCGAAAAACGATAAATAAGTCACAAAACTCATTTTGTTAAAAAAGAACAGAAAATGCTTTCGTTTGAAATGAATTGAAAGGGGGAAAGGTGCCCTTTAGCGGCAAGGAAAGGTAATATTGCTTCGATAATTCAATCAATTAAGGCAAAATTAGTGACGATAAGAAAAATATTTTAGAATGATAAAAATAAGGCTAATTTCATTTTGAAGTGTGATGAATATCACAAAATGAGCAATTAATACCCAATATACCTAAAGGCTTTGAGCTGTTTACCCAAATATTGAAGCTATTTTTAGTGTAAAAACCAAAAAGAAAACAGCGAAAAAAAAGAAAGTTATTGAAACCCTAGGGTGTTTCAATAACTTATGTTTGAATAGATTAATTTAATTGCGCTTGCTCTGCTGGTTTTTTTACCCGTTCAACCACTAACATCACGACAAAAGCAATCACAGTTAAATAGATAATGTACATACCATAAGTTGCTAGCATATCAACCAATGATCGCCCTCGCATGGCAAAATCGCGGAAGAATCGAAATAACCAGACTAAAGGAAATGCATGGCTGACATAGTAAGTCCAAATTGGCATTATGCCGACCGCCATGGTTGAACCGCCCATAATAAATCCTGGTGGTACTAGGAAAATCATCCGGCTGGCACCTTCGCCCGGGTTATTGGTTGTCCAAGATAGGAGTAAGCCTAGCCAACCGAAAGCCAGTCCGGTCATAAAGATACTCGGAAGAAATGCAAAATAGTTACCGTCAAAACGCAATTGCCCAAAAATCACCAGCACTGCGGTAATTAAGGTTAATCCTGTTGTATAAAAAAGTGCGTAGGGGATCGTTCTTGCTAAAAGTGATACAAACCCTCGTTCTAATGCCATTTCCCACATGCCGGTAACTTTTAGTCGACCAACAATCATCAGTGAGGTTAATCCATAAGTCAGTGATGAGAAAAAGTACACAAAGTAGATGATAGTTGATATTGTTGATGAACTGGCTGGGTTAAACATATACCGTGTTTTAAGTTGCATTGGCGATAAGGTCGCTTCAGTAGCTTCACGTCCTAATCCTAATGCATCAACTTTACCGACACTCAGTTCGGCACCTAATTCTGGGATATATTCATTAAGGCTTTGTAATACTTTAGCGTTTTGCGCGTCATTAGTATCATCGGCAAAATAACCTAAACGAACAGTTTGATCACCTCGTTTTAGGCTTTTTTCTAAACCTTTAGGAATGTATAACACGCCTAAATTACGATCATGCGAAACTAAGGTAATTGGGTTTACCGGTGAGCGAATAACTTCGGAAACTTCAATGTAAGGCGAAGTATTCACTTTACTAATTAGTTCGGTTGAATAGTTCGAACCGTCAAGATCAATAACGGCAATTTTGCCTTCAAATACAGCGCCGTGACTCAGTACTATTGAGAAAACCAGCGCAACAATTGCCGCTAAGCCAATGGCAACTTTATAGTAAGGTATAAAATGGCCTGACAACATTGCGTCAAGCTCTTCAAGAATAGATTTAATGATGTTTTGCATCATTGATCGACCTCAAGTGTCATTCCGGTTAATAGATGTGGAATAGATTCCATATAAATTCTGACTTGGTAAGAAGTTAAATCCGCTTGCCCACGTTCGCGTGTCATACGGAGGTCAGCGAAAGACGGTGCGGCAGTTGCAAAACGAACTTTACCTTTTACTTCTTTATCAAGTGCAATAACATTGGCTTTTACCATGGTGCCGGGCTGATAATCGTTGACCATTTTTTCGTTAACATAAATGTCGATATATTTTCGATCGGTTTCTAACAATACCGCTGGCGCACCATTTGGTACCATTTCGCCATCTTCAAACATCAGTTTTAAAACTTTACCGTCTTCCGGAGCAGTTAAAGTAAGACGTTTATAATTGATTTGTAACTGTTCTAATTCTGTTTCAGCTTGAGCCAGTTGTGCTTTGAGTTGAGCTAACTGATTTTGGCGATTTTGCAGTTTTTGTCTGGCAATGGTGATTGATTGTAAAGTCATACCGGTTGCATCTTGTGTTTGTTCAAACTGGCTGACTTGCTCTGGTGTTGCACCAATCATCAGTGTTGATAGCTGGCTTTTAATTTGCAACACTTGCATTTTTGATGCGGTATAAGCATTACTGACATTATCGAGTTGCGATTGCGATGTGTTACCGCCCTTACGCATTTGCATGTAACGGTTATACTCAATGCGATTTAAATTTTCTGTCGATTTTGCCGCTTCTAAATTGGCTTTAACCTCTTCAATTTTACGCCATGTTGATAACTCATTTAGGTTAGTTTCATTTTCGGTGATTTCAATAGCGGCTTGCTCTTGGGCAACCATTGCCTTTTGGCTGTCAACTTGTGCTTGAACACGGTTAATAGCTAATTTTGTATCGACATCTTCGAGTTGCATTAAAAGATCACCCTTTTTCACTATTTGTGACTCTTGCACGTAACGTTTAATGAGTTTTCCGCCCACATTTTGAAAGGCAATGTTAATCTCATCAGCAGTTAATACGCCAGATTTGATGCTTTTGGCAACAGTTACAGCGTCGTTTCGTGAGCCTAAAAAGATTAAGAATGATGCAAAAGTTAATATTAATAAAAATATAACTGGGATTTTGATATTTTTTTTCATATATAGCTTATTTTCCATTTATTTAGTCAGCTAAGTATTTAAGTAAAGTAAGATGACTTTATGCTAATAAAGTCAGTTATTTTCGTAATAATTTACGTAACATCAATATTAAAGATTCTTGTTCTTGTGGATTTAAAACCTGAGCAAAAGCACGAATCGATTTTAGGTGATTGGGTAATGCATTTTGAATTAATGTTATGCCTGCTTGTGTTAATGTAATTAAACGTGACCGGCCATCTTCATCATTTTTTGTCATGGATATAAGTGGGTTGGTTGCTGCTAGCATTCGTTTAACCATTACCGATACTGTTGCTGGTGTCACTCCTATACGTAATGCAAGATCACTTGCACAAGTTTCACCTTCGGAAAACAGTGACATTAATAAGGCAAACTTGCCTTCAGAAACATCATAATCTTTAGCAAGTTGTGCATAAATATTAGATCGTATTAAATCAGCTGTGGTAATCAAGCTTAAAACGAGATCGACGCCTGAAACATCGACAATTTCATCATTAAATCTTTGAGCTCGTGCTAAGGTTTCACGAGACGGAAGTACTCTAGACTTGTAATTCAATTATCACTACTCAATTTATTTAGTCGGCTAATTATACTATTTTAATCTCAATTGGCAACAAAATTTGTTGTTTTTTAACTTAAAATGGTGTTAATCAATCTCCTGATAATTTATTAGCGATTGTATTGATAATTAAGGTTTTTATGACATCACTTGTAACGTGATTAAGTGCTTACTTTGCTATTTTGGTCAGCCTTATAGTTGACTATATTTAATTAATAACCGGGAACTTTCTTCATCGTTAAACCAGCTGCTTTTTAATCTGATCATGCTTAAATCATAGACTGTTATCTTTCATGACAAGTAGTACTTAGTAAGTATATTAATGCTGATTTTTTGATTGGTGATTATTGATAACAAAATCGAGTGCAATATCAACCTAACCAAATTCGATAAAGTCATGAAGCCGTTATCTGTAATTCTTTGTTTTAAATATTGTTCTGTGGATTACTACTAAAGTGGTAATCCTTGAGGGTAATTATATTCTTGTCAAAGTCACATACAATAGCTATCAGTAATAAATTAAATAATTGAATTAAAATAAAATTGGAGCATTTGTATGAGTAAAACCAATCTCGTTATCATTGGTAATGGGATGGTTGGGCACCGCTTTATCGAGGAGTTAGTTGGTAAATCGTTGTCTGATCAGTTCAATATTACTATCTTTTGTGAAGAGCCTCGCCTTGCTTATGACCGTGTGCATCTTTCTTCTTATTTTTCTGACTATACCGCTGAAGCACTTTCACTTGTTCGAGCTGGACTTTATGAAGAAAACAATATCAATGTACTACTTAATGAGCGCGCTATCTTAATTAATCGTCAACGTAAAGAGATTCACTCGCAAACCGGTCGTATTGTTTCTTATGATAAGTTAATTATTGCAACGGGATCTTATCCTTGGGTTCCACCTATTGAAGGGGCAAATGGTTGTGATTGTTTTGTTTATCGAACAATAGAAGACCTTGATGCTATCGCCGAATGTGCTAAGCGTAGTAAGTCGGGCGCCGTTGTTGGTGGGGGCTTACTTGGGCTAGAGGCTGCCGGAGCGCTTAAAAATTTAGGTGTTGCAACGCATGTTGTTGAATTTGCGCCGGTATTAATGGCTGAACAACTGGATGTTATGGGTGGTGAGCAACTACGTCGTAAAATCGAGGAAATGGGCGTTGGCGTTCATACCTGTAAAAATACACAAGAAATTGTGCATACGCCGTCCGGTAAGATTATGCAGTTTGCTGATGGCTCTGCACTGGAAGTCGATTTTATCGTGTTTTCAACCGGCATCAGACCAAATGATCAACTGGCTAAAGATTGTCAGCTTGAGATTGGTCAACGAGGCGGCATTGTTGTTAATGATAATTGCCAAACCTCAGATCCGGATATTTACGCTATTGGTGAGTGCGCATGCTGGCAAGGTAAGGTGTTTGGTTTAGTGGCGCCCGGCTATAAAATGGCTGGGGTCGCACTTGCCCATTTAATCGGTGAGCAAAGCCAATTTAACGGTGCTGATATGAGCGCTAAATTGAAATTAATGGGTGTTGATGTTGGTAGCATTGGTGATGCTAAAGGTAAAACACCAAACAGCCGAAGTTATGTGTACTTAGATGAAAATGCACCTGTTTATAAAAAGCTGGTGGTTAGCGGTGATAATAAAAGATTATTGGGTGCGGTGTTAGTCGGTGATACGGCAGATTACAGTAATTTATTACAGTTAATGTTAAATGAAATGGATCTTCCTGAGCATCCCGATACCTTAATTTTACCTGCTCATGCAGGGGCTAAACCTGCCATGGGGGTTGAGGCATTGCCAGATACGGCACAAATTTGCTCATGTTTTGATGTCACCAAAGCAAAAATTATCGATGCGATTCATGCTGGTTGTCATACGGTTGCGGCAATCAAGGCTGAAACTAAAGCTGGTACAGGTTGCGGTGGTTGTATTCCATTAGTGACTCAGCTATTAAACTCAGAATTAGCTAAACAAGGTATCGAAGTCAGTCATGCTTTATGTGAGCATTTCAAATATTCACGTCAAGAGTTATACCATTTGATTCGTGTTGAAGGGTTAAAATCGTTCAATGAAGTGATTAAAAAACATGGTAGTGGTTATGGTTGCGAAGTGTGTAAGCCAACCATTGGTTCACTACTGGCTTCTTGTTGGAATGATTATATCCTCAAACAAAATTTAATCCCGTTGCAAGATAGTAATGATATCTTTTTGGGTAATATTCAAAAAAATGGAACTTATTCGGTTATTCCTCGTAGTGCCGGTGGTGAAATCACACCAGAAGGCTTGATTGCTGTTGGTCAAATTGCCAAAAAATATCATCTCTATTCAAAAATAACCGGCTCACAACGTATCGGACTGTTTGGCGCACAAAAAGATGATTTGCCAGCTATTTGGAAAGAGTTAATCGATGCCGGTTTTGAAAGTGGTTATGCTTATGCTAAAGCACTTAGAATGGCTAAAACGTGTGTTGGTAGCACTTGGTGTCGCTATGGTGTAGGCGATAGTGTCGGTTTGGGTGTTGAACTGGAAAATCGCTATAAAGGTATCCGTGCACCGCATAAATTTAAACTTGGTGTTTCCGGCTGTACCCGTGAATGCGCTGAAGCGCAAGGTAAAGATATTGGTGTTATCGCAACGGAGAAGGGTTGGAATCTTTATGTCTGTGGTAACGGCGGTATGAAGCCACGACATGCTGATTTGCTTGCCGCTGATTTGGATAAGCAAACTTTAATTCAATATCTTGACCGTTTTATTATGTTCTATATTCGTACTGCGGATAAATTACAGCGAACATCTGTGTGGCTGGAGAATTTAGACGGCGGAATTGATTATTTACGAAGTGTCATTATTGATAATAAGCTTGGCATTAATGACGAGCTTGAAAAAGAGATGACACGATTACGCAAGTTAACGGTTTGTGAATGGAAACAGACCGTTGAGCATCAAGAGAATCAACAACGATTTAGCCATTTTATTAATAGTAATCAGCGTGATGATAATGTGCAATTTATCGCAGAACGAGAACAACATCGCCCGGCGACAGCAGCAGAACGTAAAGCAATGTTAGAGGAGCAATAATATGAGTCAATGGATAACCATTTGTAAACTTGATGACATTTTACCTGAAACAGGGGTGTGTGCATTGGTTGGTAATGAGCATGTGGCCATTTTTCGCCCTTATGATACCGCTGAACTTTATGCTATCAGTAATATCGATCCTTTTGCCGAAGCAAGTGTATTATCGCGAGGCATTATTGGACAGCATGAAAATGAGTTGTATGTTGCAAGCCCATTAAAAAAACAGCGTTTTCGTTTGAAAGATGGCTATTGCATCGATGATGCTAAATACTCAATTGCACATTATCAAGTCAAAGTGAATGCAGACGGTTTTGTTGAAATTAAATCGTCTTGTTAAAACAGTTTTAAAGGTTTAGATAGTTATGTATACCGAAACAATTAATAAATGTGCTACTAATGCAGCACGTATTGTTCGTTTAGCCAAAACTAATCCATTTGGGTTTTGGTTAAGTTCTGCTATGGCGGGCGCTTATGTTGGTCTTGGCATTATTTTAATTTTCACATTAGGCAATTTGCTCGATCCTTCGTTAAGACCGTTAGTTATGGGTGCAACATTTGGTATCGCCTTAACTTTAGTTGTTATCGCCGGGTCAGAGTTGTTTACTGGTCACACCATGTTTTTAACTTTTGGTGTTAAATGTAACAAGATCACAAATAAGCAAATGTGGCTTGTTTTACCGCAGACGTGGTTAGCTAATTTATTGGGATCTATTTTTGTAGCCGCATTATATTTTTATGCCTCAACACCATTATTATCAGTCAATACCAGCTTAGTGCATAGCGCTGCACTGGCTAAAACAATGGCACCGGCGAGTGCGCTATTTTTTCGTGGCATTTTGTGTAACTGGTTAGTGTGTTTAGCCATTTGGATGGCAAATCGTGTTGAAGGGTCAGCCAAATTTATTGCCATTTGGTGGTGTTTACTTGCTTTTATTGCTTGTGGTTATGAACATTCCGTTGCCAATATGACGTTGTTTTCACTTTCATGGTTTGGTGATCATAGTGAAGCTTATAATTTAGTGGGTATCGGTCATAATTTACTTTGGGTCTCGCTGGGTAATATTGTTTCCGGTGCGGTCTTTATGGGATTAGGATACTGGTATTCAACGCCTAAAACAGAGCGACCAAAAGGATAACAGCGCCATTATGGATTATTTACCACTATTTTGTAAGTTAGAAAACCGTGAATGTCTGTTAGTTGGTGGTGGTGAAATTGCCGAGCGAAAAGCTCGGCTATTACTTGAAGCGGGTGCAAAGTTAACGGTTAATGCGCTTGAATTTAATGAGCAATTTTTATGCTGGCAAAAACAGAATCAGTTGGTACTTGAGCAAGGCGAATTTAATGCCCAATTGCTGGATAATAAATGGTTGGTTATAGCTGCAACAAATTGTCAGCAGACAAATCAAGCGGTCAGTTTAGCGGCGGAAAATCGCCGTATCTTTTGTAATGTAGTTGATTCACCGAAAGATGCCAGCTTTATTATGCCTTCTATTATTGATCGTTCGCCGATTATGGTTGCCGTATCTTCTGCCGGGCATGCACCGGTTTTAGCTCGTTTATTACGAGAAAAACTTGAATCGATTTTACCTCAGCATTTAGGTAAATTAGCGCAATATGCAGGTTATTTACGTAATAAAGCCAAACAGACTTATAAAACACTGACTGAGCGTCGCCGTTTTTGGGAGAAGCTTTTTACTCATGATCGGTTAGCGCAAGCCATTGCCAATAATGATTCACAGCAGGTTGAAAAGTTAACCAACGAGCTATTTGAACTTTCGCTTGATGATCGGGGCGAAGTTGTTTTAGTCGGTGCAGGTCCGGGTGATGCAGGGTTATTGACATTAAAAGGATTACTGCAGATCCAACAAGCTGATATTATTGTTTATGACCGTTTAGTCTCCGATGAGATAATGAATCTGGCAAGGCGTGATGCTCAACGGATATTTGTGGGTAAGCGGGCAGGGTATCACTGCGTTCCTCAAGAACAGATCAATCAGATCTTATTAGAACAAGCGCAAAAAGGTTTGCGGGTGGTTCGGTTAAAAGGGGGCGATCCGTTTATCTTTGGTCGTGGTGGGGAAGAACTTGAAACCTTATTTAATGCAAATATTCCATTTTCTGTCGTGCCCGGTATTACCGCTGCCTCTGGATGTTCAGCTTATAGCGGTATTCCATTGACTCACCGTAATTATGCACATAGTGTTCGTTTAATTACCGGACATTTAAAAGATGGTAGTCATCTTGATTGGCAAAGTTTAGCGGCGGAAAAGCAGACGTTAGTCTTTTATATGGGACTTTCACAAGCGCAAAATATTAGTCAGCAATTAATTCAGCATGGCATGAATGAGCAAACGCCGGTAGCAATTGTTGAGGAAGGTACCAGCACCAAACAGAAAGTGGTAGCAGGTTTGCTTTGTGATTTAGCCTCATTGGCTTTACAAGCCCGTAGTCCAAGTTTAATCATTGTCGGGCCAGTTGTTGCGCTGCGAGAAAAACTCAATTGGTTTTCAAATCATTAATTTAAGCCGGCAAGGCTACTTTACAAAATGGTGGTCTTGCCGATTATCTAAACGTTAGCCGTTTAATAGCATCATTTAATAGGCAACGGCCTTTAAAAGCTTCAATTGAGTTCACTATAATCAATTATCTTCAATTAATGCATTACTCTTTGCTCTGTAAATACCATACGGTCATTTCCATGCGTGATTTGAAATTTAATTTCTTAAAAATACTTTTTACATGCACTTTTACGGTACTTTCCACTATATCCAAATCTTTTGCGATCAATTTGTTAGATAGACCTTGCACCAGTAGATTAAATATCTCATGTTCTCTTGGTGTGAGTAACTTTACATCATGAATTTGTTTGGTCTGTGGCTTTGTGCTTTGGCGCATATAATTGATAATTATGTGCGAAATGGCTTCATCCATAATAACTTTTCCCTCCGCAATATCTTTTAAAGCGTTGAGAAAGTCTTCTGGCTCCATATCTTTCAATAAATAGCCGTCAGCACCATTTTTAAGGGCGGATATAATATCTTCTTTGTCATCTGATACGGTAAACATGATGATCCGGCTTGAGATGTTTTTTTCACGTAAATAGCGTAAAATTTCTAAACCACTCATACCATGAATATTGATATCTAATAAAATAATTTCCGGTTCAAGTTTTTCCGCTAATTTAATCCCTTCAGTACCTAATCCTGTTTCACCTACAACTTCAAAGTGGTTAACAGTATTAATTAATTGCTTTACGCCATTTCTTAACATAGGGTGATCGTCAATTAGCAGTATTGAACTTTTTATCTGCTCCATTTGGTTACTCTTCTATTGTCTTAAATGGAATGGTGTTGTTGGCTTTAAATTTTATCATAACTTGCGTACCTTGTTGTGGTTGACTATTGATGATCAAATTGCCATTAAGTATTTCAGCTCTATCACGCATTATCACCATACCATAATGGTTGTCTTGTTTTACATTGTTTTGTATACCGATGCCGTTATCAGCAATGCTTAAGGTAATAATTTGATTGTCATCAATTGTTAAATCAATGATGACTTGCGTCGCTTTTGCATGTTTGTAGACATTATTGAGTGCTTCACGAAGAAATTGCAATAAATGAAAAGCATGTTTACTTTGGATAATGTTGAGCGGCAATTGATATTTGAGTTGAATATTAAATTTAAGCTTTTGATTAAATTCTTCTATTAACTCCATTAAACTGGCATAAAAACCTGTCTGGTTAAGGCGTAACCGGAAAGAGGTGATCAACTCTCTTAATTGCGAATAGGTGATATTGACCTCTTTACGCATGGTAGCCAATAGATCAATGCTATTTTGTGAAGTCAGATCCGATTGCATTTGTAAACAACTTAGGTGTATTTTTAGACAAGAAAGGGATTGAGCTATCGAGTCATGTAATTCTCTAGCCATTGCTGAGCGCTCTTTCATTAATAGATACTGTTTTTGTTGTTCTATCTGCCTATCGAGCATTATGGCTGTTGTCATCTGCTCAATTAACCCGGTAATTAGATTTTCTTGCTCGTCACTTAGGGTTACCTCTAGTGGTTGACTGGCAAATAAAACGCCGAGCTTTTCTCCATTATCTTGTAGGTACCAATAACGTTGAAAACCATTTTTTGGATAAGGTTTCGAAGGAATTAAGCAAGCATGGCAATGGGGATTTTGGCAATAAGGCAATTTTTGCTCATTATCATAACTGATCTGTTGATAGTGTTCAGGGTCTTTTGATTCATAAAAGCGAATCTGGAATTGGGTAAGTGGAACTAACTCTTCTAATTGGCGCAGTATGATTAAAAAACGTTCACATAATGGTTCTGATGTGTGGAGTTGTTTGGTTGCTTGATATTGAAACGAAATGATTTTATTGGTTTGTTGTAATTCGGCTGTTTTTTCGGCTACCCGCTCTTCGAGTAATAAGTATTGGGATTCAATTTGCTCAGACATATTGTTTAATGCTAAGCCCAATAAATCAAATTCGTTTTTTCTTGATCTAATAGTAAAACGTTCACTGAAATTGTGTTTGGAAATGGCTTCGGCCATATTAATAAGTTTACGCCAAGGGTTGAGAAGATAACGGCGTAAATAGTAACATTGTGCGATAAGAAATATCGCTATAATAATGATAAACAGTTGTTGTAAGCGGAAAATATATTGAATTTGATTTTCAGTTTTCTGATCTATTTTATTTACTAACTCATTAGTTTGTAGGACAAATTGTTCAATATCCTCTCTGATTGCATCCATTTGTTGGGCTTGATGTATTTTGGGTTTTATTGAGCTTGCCCATTTGTGTTGTAACTGTTCAAAT
Organism: Gilliamella sp. B3892; assembly: GCF_026536305.1. Taxonomy (NCBI): domain Bacteria; kingdom Pseudomonadati; phylum Pseudomonadota; class Gammaproteobacteria; order Orbales; family Orbaceae; genus Gilliamella; species Gilliamella sp. B3892. Next base: position 88,400 of record NZ_JAFNOK010000005.1, on the reverse strand, counting down.
TCACTTGATAAGTGATATTGTTTAAAAAGAGTCGAGTGTTGTTTTTCGCTGGTAATATCATTAAATATATCTAAGCGATAATTATCTTGTTGGCTTAATGGGATCATCGATAATAGCTGATAGCTTTTCATGCGAATTAGCCCTAATTGATTAATTAGGTAAGCACTACCTTTGGTATCATTAGCAACTTGAATGGAGATGGATAATGCGATTAACGCAATTATCCCGAGAAAAAACATCCATAATGAGAAGCGATTAATTGTCGAGGCGTGATAATTGGTCTTTTTTTGGGGTATTTTGCCGCTTGACATCTTATAAATAAATTACCAAGTAAATAATGATTTATCATATTGTAACGCTAAAACGGTATGTCTCAGATCTTTTTTATAACTTTTTGCGATCTTTTAGTAAACAGAGCTTGCAACAAGAATAAATTTTGCGTAAAATTCACGCCCTATAAGATTAATCAATGCAGACAAATATGTACAATCAAGTAATGGTCTGTTTTTTATTGCGGAGTTGAGTATGTACGCAGTTTTCCAAAGTGGTGGCAAACAACACCGAGTCAGCGAAGGACAAGTCGTTCGCTTGGAAAAAATTGAAGTCGAAACTGGTTCTGAAATCGTTTTCGATAAAGTTTTAATGGTAGCAAATGGTGAAGACATCAAAGTTGGTGCTCCGTTTGTTGAAGGTGCAACAATTAAAGCAGAGATTGTTGAACACGGTCGTGGTGACAAAGTGAAAATCGTTAAATTCCGTCGTCGTAAACACTATCGTAAACAACAAGGTCACCGTCAGTGGTTCACTGATGTGAAGATCACTGCAATCGCTTAATAGGAGTATCGAACAATGGCACATAAGAAGGCTGGTGGTTCATCACGTAATGGTCGTGATTCCCAAAGTAAACGTTTAGGTGTTAAACGTTATGGTAGTCAAGAAGTTCTTGCTGGAAATATCTTAGTTCGTCAACGTGGAACTCAATTCCACCCAGGCACAAACGTAGGTTGTGGTCGTGACCATACACTATTTGCCTTAATCGATGGACAAGTAAAATTCGAAGTTAAAGGACCAAAAAACCGTCGTTATGTTAGTGTAATTGCTAACAGCTAATTAAAAGCGGTTCAAAAGTTTATAGAAGCCTCACAGTTATTGTGGGGCTTTTTTCATTTCTTGAATTTTATATAATATTGCCCATTATGATAACACCACAAAATGTCAAATTAGGTTTTGCATTAGCAATGTTAACCGCTGTTATGTGGGGCATTGTGCCAATTGCAATGAAATATGCTTTAGTGGTTGTCGATCCGTTAACCTTAGCATGGTCGAGATTGGCTATTTCAGCTGTTGGCATCACAATATGGCTGGCATATAAAAAACAGTTCCCTAATTTAGCGATGTTTAAAAAACGTCGTCGTTTTGTCTTATTGATGATTGCCGGATTTGGTTTGCTCGGCAATTTTGCTTTATTTGCCAGTGCAGTTCAGTACCTTTCTGCGACAACGGCTCAAGTTGTGGGGCAAATGGGCATTGTGGTATTTATGATTTCAAGTGCTTTTGTTTTTAAAGAAAGATTAAGACCAACCCAGATCATTGGGATTTTGGTATTATTAATTGGGTTAGTACTATTTTTTAATAAAAATATTGCAGATCTGTTTTCAAACATGTCTACCTATGGCATTGGCGTTTGGCTAGGGTTGCTTGCTTCGGTCTCTTGGGCATGTTATGCGCTTGCGCAAAAAGTATTATTGCGAAAATTACGGGCAGAACAGCTATTATGGTTGATTTATTTGATCTGTACGGTCGGTCTATTACCGTTCACCTCTCCAACCAAATTGGCTAATGCTGATGCTACTCAGCTATTTGCTATTGTATTTTGTGGTTTAAATACCATTATTGCTTATGGTGCATTAGTGATGGCAATGGAGCGTTGGCAGGCGGCGCAAGTGAGTGCGATAACAACATTAACACCACTGTTTGCGTTAATCTTTTCGGATTTGTTTGCCTTAATTTGGCCGGAAAAGTTTGCAATGCAATATTTAAATATTTTAGGTTATATTGGCGCATTATCGGTTGTAGCTGGTGCTATGTTTGCAACTATTGGGCATTATATATGGCACCCAAGAAAAGGTTTGCTAATTAACCGCAACAAAGAGGATAAATAATGAAATTTGTTGATGAAGCATCAATCCGAGTTGAAGCCGGTGATGGCGGAAATGGTTGTGTCGGTTTTCGTCGTGAAAAATATATTCCAAAAGGTGGACCAGATGGTGGCGACGGTGGTGACGGTGGTGATGTATTTTTTATCGCAGATGAGAATCTCAACACATTAGTTGATTTTCAGTTTGAAAAAAACTACCGTGCAGAGCGTGGTCAAAATGGGCAAGGCTCAGATTGTACCGGTAAGCGTGGTAAAGATATTACTGTTAAAGTTCCGGTTGGAACAAGGATCACTGACAAATATACTGGTGAGATCATTGGTGATTTAACGCATCACCAACAAAAGGTTTTAGTTGCTAAAGGTGGTTTCCATGGGCTTGGCAATGCACGGTTTAAATCATCGGTTAATCGAGCGCCTAGACAAAAAACCGACGGAACTCCCGGTGAAAAACGTGATGTATTATTAGAACTGTTATTACTTGCTGATGTAGGAATGTTAGGATTACCAAATGCGGGTAAATCTACCTTTATTCGTTCCGTATCGGCCGCTAAGCCGAAAGTTGCCGATTATCCATTTACCACGTTAGTGCCGAGTTTAGGTGTGGTGAGAATGGATAACGAGCAAAGTTTTGTGGTTGCTGATATTCCCGGCTTAATTGAAGGTGCATCAGACGGCGCTGGGCTTGGTATTCGTTTTTTAAAACACTTAGAACGCTGTAGGGTTTTAGTTCATCTAATTGATATTGCTCCAATTGATGAATCAGATCCAATTGAAAATGCTAAAGTTATTATTCAAGAACTTCACCAATATAGTGAAAAATTAGCCAATAAACCACGCTGGTTAGTATTTAATAAAATGGATGTATTGGGTGAAGAAGAAAGCGCCAAACGTGCAGCGGAAATTGCAAAAGCACTCGATTGGAATGATAAATATTATGTGATTTCAGCGGTTAATCATGAAGGTGTAAAAGCTTTATGTTGGGATCTCATGGATTACATGAATGCGCATCCTCGTGAAGCAGAAGAAGCAGAAACGGCAGCAGAAAAAGTGGAATTTATGTGGGATGATTATCATCAACAGGCTATGGATGATGCTTTTGATGATGACGATGATGATTTCGATGACTGGGATGAAAGCGACGAAGAAGGCGTTGAATTCATTTACCAAAAATAATAAAGCGGTATTTATCGCGGCTATCTCATTTGTTAAATAAAAATAATAATTTCTACAATGCAGGGTAACTTACCCTGCACTTATCTTAATTTCTTTTCATAGAATCAATTAGTTAGTATTTTCATGCCGTTTAATTAGACCGGTCTATCTTCTTTATTTGGAAAAAATCAAAAAAAACTACTTGCTTTTATTAATGAGAATGATTATCATTCAATTGTACTTTGTTAGAGAGTTGAAAGACTTCTGAAAAAGTATGACATTGCTCACATTGCTTCCAATGTTTGCCAGCCTAGCCAACTATGCTGGCTTTTTTATTTTGTATGGTGAGTTAATCGCACTTTATTTATTATGCCTACTATAAAGTGATCTACTTACTTCAAGCAAAGCGCAAACAGCTTCAATCTAAACATATCGTTGTTTATTCGCCTGGTAAGTTCAATATAATCACTTATATTCCCCAAAATAGTATCGAATCCAGCACATTGATAATAAAAAGACATGAATAACACAGATAAACATGATTTGGTTCAGTAAAACTTTATATGATAAGGTTGATACTATTCAGGTTTATTTCTACTCATTGATGATATCAAATAAAATGAGTAATGCGGCACTTCCACCAAACTCTTTCGGTGCTTGATGAAAACAGATAATGTTAGGATGTTGTGCTAACCACATCGGAGTCTGTTTTTTCAGAATATTTTTGCCATGCCCATACATAATACAAGCACATTGTGCTTTTTCGCGTAAACAGGCCGCGATGAGTGCGGCTATTTCTTTTTTCGCCTCTTTCTGAGTTAGTCCATGCAGATCTAAAAAGAATTCTGGCTCATAAAATCCCCGACGTAATTGTTTAATCTCATAAGGATCAGCATTTTCACGACTGTAGCGAATAGGATCTTGTTGTAACAGTGGCTGATAATTATCAGAAAAATAAAACTCAGCATTTATTTTTGCTAATTGCTGTTTTTGTGTTTCAATCACTTTCTGGGTGCGTTTTTGTGGTTTATGAATCACGGTGTCTTGTTTTATTTTTTTAGTATTACCAATACTACTTTTAAACAAGCTTAGGTCTTCATCACTTAAATTAAATTTATCAGACATTGGTTATCACTCTGGGTAAACTTTTTGTTTAAATTCACATAAATCTTCAATAACACAAGCCCCGCAACGAGGTTTTCGGGCAATGCAGGTATAACGCCCATGCAAAATTAACCAGTGGTGACAGTTAATTTTATATTTTTCGGGGACAACTTTTAATAATTTTTCTTCAACAGCTTCAACGGTTTTTCCGGGCGCAAAACCAGTACGATTACTTACCCGAAAGATATGGGTATCAACCGCTATAGTTGGCCAACCAAAAGCCGTGTTTAAAACTACGTTGGCGGTTTTTCTGCCTACACCGGGTAGCGAAATAAGCGCATTAAAATTCTCCGGTACTTCGCTTTGATATCTTTCAATTAATATCTGACAGGTTTTAATAATGTTTTCAGCCTTGCTATTATACAGTCCAATTGTGCGTATGTACTGTTTGAGCTTCTCAACCCCAAGTCCTAAAATTTGTTCAGGTGTGTTAGCAACAGCAAATAAAGGCTTAGTCGCTTTATTAACGCTCACATCGGTTGCTTGCGCTGAAAGCACAACCGCAATAAGTAATTCAAAAGGGGTTTGATATACCAGTTCGGTTGTTGGATCTTTAATGTGCTGTTTTAACTTTTCTAAAATCTGAATGCGAGTTGATTGTTTCACGTAATAATTATATATAAGAAAGATTATTCGTTATTATATACTTTAATTTTGGTATTATCTTTAGATTAAACTGAGTTTTTATATTGATATATTCTATCAAAAATATCGTGCGTATTTATAGAAGCGCTGTGTAGTGATTTGATTAAGGTGATTTTTCCTTTTTTGTTGTTGAACATCTCTCGATTGCCTGCTTTTTAGCAAGGGGTTTTTGTGATAAGCTAGTCAACCATTTTTTAATTTCATAAATACAAGGTTTGTTATAAAAATGTCGTTACCAATGATTGTCACCTTTGCTGTGTACATTTTAGGAATGATTGCGATTGGTTTTTTTGCGTTTCGTGCAACGCGAAACTTTGGTGATTATATATTGGGTGGACGTCGTATTGGTAGTGTTGTGACAGCGCTTTCTGCAGGTGCTTCCGACATGAGTGGTTGGTTATTAATGGGACTGCCGGGTGCCGTTTTTTTATTTGGTATTTCGCAAAGTTGGATTGCAATAGGTCTAATTATTGGGGCGTACCTTAATTGGCTACTTATTGCCGGTCGGCTACGAGTTTTTACTGAGATCAATCACAACTCTTTAACTTTACCTGATTATTTTGCTCGTCGATTTGATGATAAAAGTACGTTGTTACGGATTATTTCGGCGGTCATTATTCTTATCTTTTTTACTATCTATTGCGCTTCTGGCGTGGTTGCTGGTGCAAAATTGTTCGAAAGTACCTTTGGTATGAGTTACGGCTGGGCAATGTTAGCTGGAGCCGGCGCTACCATAGCTTATACGTTTATCGGTGGTTTTTTAGCTGTTAGCTGGACAGATACCATTCAAGCTAGTTTGATGATGTTTGCACTTATTCTGACGCCGATTATGGTTATGGTCAATGCCGGTGGATTTACCGATGCAATGGCTAATATCAAATCGCTTAATCCTGATTATACTAACATATTTGCCCATATGGATTTTGTTGCTATTGTTTCATTATTAGGTTGGGGGTTAGGCTATTTTGGGCAACCACATATTTTAGCTAGATTTATGGCGGCAGATTCGCATGAGGTGATGAAAAATGCTCGTCGAATCAGTATGACATGGATGATTTTATGTTTAGCTGGTGCAATAACGGTTGGATTTTTTGGTATTGCCTTTTTTGCTAATAATCCTGATCTGGCTTATTTAATTAATAATGGTAAGCATGAACGAATTTTTATTGAGTTATCTAAACTACTGTTTAACCCTTGGATTGCAGGCATCTTACTTGCTGCTATTTTAGCCGCAGTGATGAGCACCTTAAGTTGCCAACTCTTAGTTTGCTCAAGTGCTTTAACGGAAGATTTTTATCGTGCATTTTTTAGACCACAAGCTAAGCAACGTGAATTGGTTTGGGTTGGTCGCATTATGGTATTAATTGTTTCTATTATTGCGATTTTACTTGCCATTAATCCTAACAATAGTGTACTTGATTTAGTAAGCCATGCTTGGGCTGGCTTTGGTGCGGCTTTTGGACCTATTGTGGTTTTTTCAGTATTTTGGTCTCGTATGACCCGAAATGGTGCACTAGCAGGTATGGTGGTTGGTGCGATAACCGTTTTACTTTGGATCAATTTTAATTGGTTCAATCTCTATTCACTTATTCCCGGATTTTTATTTGCTTCAATCGCTATTGTGATTTTTAGTTTATGTGATAAAAAACCTAACGAAATAGTGGAAGATCATTTTAAACAAGCGTATAAACGTTATCATAACAAAACTGAGTAAATCTTACTTTAGTAGAATATCATTGTAACAAAATTTAATAGGTAAAAATCATGACAAAAAATGTGATCAAACAACTACAAGAGCGTGGACTGATTGCTCAGCTTACTGATGAAAAAGCACTGATAGAACAAGTCGAACAAAATCCTATTGCGCTTTATTGTGGTTTTGATCCAACGGCTGATAGTTTGCATCTTGGTCATTTAGTTCCATTACTTTGTTTAAAACGTTTTCAACTAGCCGGGCATAAGCCTGTGGCTCTAGTTGGTGGCGCAACTGGTTTGATTGGCGATCCTAGCTTTAAAGCTGTTGAACGAAAACTCAATACCGAACAGACAGTTGTTGAATGGAGTGAGAAAATCAAACAACAAGTATCGCCATTTTTAGATTTTAATTGTGGTGAAAATGCCGCAATTGTAGCTAACAACTATGATTGGTTTAGTGGCATGAATGTACTGGCTTTTTTGCGTGATATTGGCAAATATTTTTCGGTTAATGCGATGATTAATAAAGAATCAGTTAAGCAACGTATTGACCGTGACGAAGTGGGTATTTCATTTACAGAATTTTCTTATAGCTTACTGCAAGCTTATGATTTTGCTTGTTTAAATCAATCACAAAATGTTGTTTTGCAAATTGGTGGTTCTGACCAGTGGGGGAATATTACCGCTGGTATTGATTTAACCCGACGATTACATCAAAAACAAGTTTATGGTTTAACTGTACCGTTGATTACTAAGTCTGACGGGACTAAATTCGGTAAAACTGAAAGTGGTGCGGTATGGCTTGATCCTAAGAAAACCAGTCCTTATAAATTCTATCAATTTTGGATTAATACTGCTGATGCTGATGTTTATCGATTCTTGAAATTCTTTACTTTCATGCCATTGAATGAAATAGATGCATTAGAACAAGAAGATAAAAATAGTGGTGTTGCGCCAAGAGCTCAATATGTACTTGCCGAACAAGTTACCCGTTTAGTTCATGGGGAAGAAGGGCTTATTGCTGCTAAACGAATCACCGAAAGTCTATTTTCCGGTAAATTGACCGACTTGTCCGAGGCTGATTTTGAACAATTAGCGCAAGACGGTATGCCAACTTTAGCGGTGAGTGATGAAATTGATTTACAACAAGCAATTGTTAATGCTGAGTTTGCCCCGTCCAGAGGTCAAGCAAGAACAATGATTGAATCAAATGCTATTTCGATTAATGGTGAGCGTAATGCAACCACGGATTATCGATTCGCTGATAGTGATAAACTTTTTAACCGTTATACTTTACTTCGTCGTGGTAAGAAATATTACTGCTTATTAATTTGGAATTAATTTTATGAAAAATATATTATCGATTCAGTCACATGTGGTATTTGGTCATGCTGGAAATAGTGCCGCCGTCTTCCCGATGCGTCGATTGGGCGTGAATGTTTGGCCTTTAAATACAGTACAATTTTCTAATCATACTCAATATCGTCAATGGACTGGAACGGTAATGCCTGCATCTCATCTAACTGAGATTGTTGATGGAATTAATGCAATTGATGAATTAAAGCATTGTGATGCGATCCTAAGTGGTTATATGGGATCGCCTGAGCAGGGTAATGCAATTATTGAAATTGTAAAAAAAGTAAAAGCAGTTAACCCTAATGCAGTTTATCTATGTGATCCTGTTATGGGGCACCCTGAAAAAGGCTGTTTTGTCGCCCCAGGGGTCGCTGAATTTTTATGTAATAGCGCTTTACCAATGGCCGATATGATGGCGCCTAATATATTAGAGCTTGAGGAGCTAAATGGTAAGCAGCAAATCAAAAATGTTGATGAAGCGGTTGTTGCCTGTCGTGAACTTTGTAAAAAAGGACCGAAAGCTATTTTAGTAAAACACTTAAGTCGTGCCGGTTATCGTAAAGATCGTTTTGAAATGCTTTTAGTGACTGAGCAAGAAGCATGGCATATTGAACGCCCATTAGTTGATTTTGGTGAAAGACAACCAGTTGGTGTCGGTGATATGACAAGTGGCTTGTTTTTAGCCAATATTTTGCTTGGAAAATCATTGGTTGAAGCTTTAGAACATACTACATCAGCTGTATATGCAGTTATGCTAGAAACGTTGAAACGAGAGGCGTATGAATTACAATTAGTGGCTGCCCAAAATGAAATTGAAACACCAAATCAATGGTTCAAAGCGAAAAGAATTGATTAATTTTGTAAATATGTAAAAATATAGAAAATTTACGGATACAGTATTAAACGAGGGGATTAATGGAAGACAATATTTCATTGGGTAAGATTCTTTCCAATTCAAGAGATAATTTAGGATTAACTCAAGAAGATATTGCCAATAAACTTCATGTACGTAAGGCGGTTGTATCAGAAATTGAAAACGACCAGCTTGTTCATGCCCCTTTTGTTTTTGTTAAAGGTTATATTCGTGCTTATGCTGAAATTGTTGGTTTGCCAAATGAAGAGTATCAACCTTATCTTGAAGATTTGAAAAAACAGTATTCATCTCAGAAGATTGCTGAGCTTGTTCCGAAAGATAAAAAAACAAAAGGTAGTAGTAAAGTTCTATTTGCCTTCTTATTTATTTTCTTATGTGCGTTAGGTGCCACACTTTATTTTGTGACTAAGCAAGATAAAAGTAATCTTGTTGAAGTTAGCCATTATATTTCCCCACCAACATCAGATCGTGTTAACAGTTAGCAAATTTTCTTAATCTCATACAGACATTTGCTGTAATTCTTGTTAAGATTGCCAGCTAGTTATTTTGTAATATGATTAGGCAGGTTATGAGTCATCACGATTCACCAATTAACAGAAGAGAATCAACCCGAATTTATGTCGGCAATGTTCCTATTGGTGGCGGTGCGCCTATTGCTGTTCAGTCCATGACCAATACGCGTACAACTGATGTTGAAAAAACAGTTGCTCAAATTCAAGCACTTGAGCGAGTTGGTGTTGATATTGTTCGTGTTTCAATACCAACAATGGATGCAGCTGAAGCATTCAAATTTATAAAACAACAAGCAAAAGTACCACTTATTGCCGATATACATTTTGATTATCGTATTGCTTTAAAAGTAGCTGAATATGGGGTTGATTGTTTAAGGATTAATCCCGGAAATATCGGTAATGAATCAAGGATTCGAACGGTTGTTGATTGTGCTAAAGATAAAAATATCCCAATACGTATTGGGGTAAATTCGGGCTCATTAGAAAAAGATATTCAAGAAAAATATGGTGAGCCAACACCGCAAGCTATTGTTGAGTCAGCTATGCGCCATGTTGAGATACTGGACAAATTAAACTTTGATCAGTTTAAAGTAAGTGTTAAAGCATCAGATGTTTTTACTGCGGTTGATTCATATCGCTTGCTTGCAAAACAGATCAAGCAACCATTACATTTAGGGATAACTGAAGCTGGTGGTGTGCGCAGTGGTGCGGTAAAATCTGCAATAGGATTAGGGTTGTTGTTAGCTCAAGGCATTGGTGATACGTTGCGTGTTTCGTTAGCAGCGGATCCAACCGAAGAAGTAAAAGTTGGTTTTGATATTTTAAAATCGTTACGTATCCGCTCTCGTGGTATTAATTTTATTGCTTGTCCAACCTGTTCAAGGCAAGAGTTTGATGTCATTAATACGGTAAATATTCTAGAGCAACGTTTAGAAGATATTATTACGCCAATGGATGTATCAATTATTGGTTGTGTGGTCAATGGTCCAGGCGAAGCATTAGCTTCGACTATGGGTGTTGCTGGTGGTCATAATAAAAGTGGTTTTTATGAAGACGGCGTTCGTATTGGTCGTATCGATAACGAGCAAATGATCGATGAGTTAGAAGCCAAAATACGAGCAAAAGCATCACTATTAAAAAACAGAATTGCAGCAACTGAACTATAATTTTATTAGATAGCGAATAAATAAATGACAGAGAAAAAAATCCAATCTATACGGGGAATGAACGATTTACTCCCTAGTGATAGTGCGAGTTGGCAACAAATAGAGAAAATTGTAAAAGGTGTTTTAAACAGTTATGGTTATAACGAAATTAGAACGCCAATTGTTGAAGATACTGCACTATTTAAACGCGCTGTCGGCGAAGTGACCGATATTGTCGAAAAAGAGATGTATACTTTCAATGATCGTAATGATGAAAGTATTACTTTGCGCCCAGAGATTACTGCTGGTTGCGTACGTGCCGGTATTGAACATGGTCTATTTTATAATCAAGAGCAGCGTCTTTGGTATTTAGGTCCGGCATTTCGTTATGAAAAACCGCAAAAAGGTCGTTATCGACAGTTTCATCAATTTGGTGTGGAAGTTTTTGGACTTGAAGGACCTAATATTGATGCCGAACTTATCTTATTAACGGCACGTTTTTGGAAAGCGTTAGGTATTGAAAATCATACTTCACTTGAGCTTAATTCAATTGGTTCAGTTGAAGCAAGAGCGAATTACCGAAATGCGTTAGTTAACTTCCTTGAACAACATAAAGATAAATTGGATGAAGACTGTCTGCGTAGAATGTATACTAATCCACTACGTGTTCTGGATTCCAAAAATCCGGTTGTGCAAGAGCTTCTTAATCAAGCGCCGAAACTGTTTGATTATCTAGATGAAGAGTCTAAACAACATTTTGAAGGCTTATGCCGGTTACTGGATAATGCAGGCATAAAATACAATATTAATCAAAGATTGGTTCGTGGCTTGGACTATTATAATCGTACCGTGTTTGAATGGGTCACCAGTAGTTTAGGTGCACAAGGTACGGTTTGCGGTGGTGGTCGTTATGACGGACTTGTTAGCCAGCTCGGTGGACAGCCAACGCCCGCAGTTGGTTTTGCTATGGGGCTTGAGCGTTTGGTTCTACTGGTTCAAGCAGTTAATCCGTCATTAAATCGAGATAATTCGATTGATATTTATATGATATCGTCTGGTGATGAAAATACCATATCTGCTGCGCAGTGTGTTGCTGAGCAATTACGTGACGGATTACCGGAAAGACGCATCGTTACAAATTATGGTAGTAGTAATTTTAAGAAACAATTTGCCAAAGCAGATAAATTAGGTGCTAAAATAGCAGTCATTATTGGTGAAAATGAAATCGCTAACCAGTCAGTGACAATTAAAAATTTACAAACAGGCGAACAAGTTGAAGTAGCACAAAACGATATTGTTCCGACTTGTATGGCGATACTGTAAAGTAAGGGAAATAGGAGAAAAATGTGAGTCATCAATTATCGAGTGAAGAGCAGCTTTCAGAGATAAAAGAGTTTCTTGCTAAAACGTGGAAATTGATAGTTGCGATTATTGTTATTGGACTTTTAGCCTTTTATGGCTGGCAATACTGGCAATCTTACAATTTAGAAAAAATAACGCAATCATCTGACAAGTATGAACAATTAGTTGCTAATTTAGATAATACTAAACCTGAGTCAGTGAATGAATTAGTCGCATTTGCTAAAGATAACACCACTGTTTTTAGTGTGTTTGCTAATTTGCAGGCCGCCAAATTTTATGTTGAAGTACTTAAAGACTATTCGGGTGCCAAAGCATTATTACTTGATGCATTAAAGAAAAATGATTCTGAAACAATTGCTTCAATTATTAATATCCGTATTGCACGATTAGAGTATCAACTTGAGCAATATCAACAAAGTTTAACAACATTAAATCAAGTCACTGAAGAGAGTTGGGCGCCAGTTGTTAATGATATTCGTGGTGATATATTGGTAAAAATGGCCGATTACACTAATGCGATTGCCGCTTATAATGTGGCGTTAACTTCATCACCGATGCCAGGGCTTGAGCAAAGTATTAAAATGAAGTTAAATCAAGTTGAATTTCTAAAAACAAAACAACAAGCTGAACAAGAGGCACAGGCAGCTAAAGAGAAAGCCGAACAGGCGGCTCAGACAGAAAATAAATAACTGAACTAAACAAGAATTAATTCATCCTGGTATAAGGGTCTATACAATGAAGTTATCAAAATATCTTTTTATTAGTGTTTTTATGTTTTCACTTGCTGGATGTTCTTTGTTTGGTGGAGAAGAAGAAGTTGTACAAGTTTCACCTTCACCAGCAGTAAATAATCAATTTTCTATACCACAAGTATGGCGAAACAGTACATCTGGCAATACTCAAATCTATTCATTATTAGGTCCTATAAACTATGATAATGTTGTTTACGCTGCTAGCCGCAGTGGACAAGTTAAAGCGATTGATTTAACCAGTGGCAATACGTTATGGGATGTCAATTTATCGCAAAGTTCTTTTTTCAGTAGCAAAACAGCCTTATTTTCTGGTGGCGTGAGTGCAGATGATAAATATGTTTATGTGGGTAGTGAACGTGCCGTTGTTTATGCTCTAGATCGTAGTAATGGTAAAGTAGTATGGGAAAAAGCGGCTAAAGGTGAAGTTCTTGCTCGCCCGGTATCTACCGAAGATAAATTAATCGTCCATACTGCAAATGGCATGTTACAAGCTTTCGATCGTAATACTGGTGATGAATTATGGGATGTGTTACTTGAAGTTCCATTATTAACCTTAAGAGGAAATTCAACACCGACAATTGCACATGGTGCGGCAATTTTTGGTGATGATAATGGACGTGTTAATGCCTATTATGTCAATGACGGAGAATTGATTTGGCAACAACGTATATCAAATCCAACAGGATCGACAGAAATTGCAAAATTAAATGATGTTGATTCTACCCCAGTAGTTGAAGGTAGTCTGGTCTATGCAATTGGTTATAATGGATATGTTGCTGCGCTTGATTTAAGTAATGGACAAGTTGTTTGGCGCAAACAGTTAGGATCGACGCATAGCTTTGTGGTAGACTCTCAAGAATTATTTGTTGTTGACCAAGATGATAATATTCAAGCTGTCTCTAAAGATGGTGGCTCGGTATTATGGACTCAGTCAGCACTTTCACACCGTCAATTGACTGATCCGGTTATTTACCAAGATAATATTGTTGTAGGTGATTTTGAAGGTTACCTGTATTGGTTAAATAAAGAAAATGGTGAAGTTGTCGCTAAAACACAAGTGAGTAGTAGTGGGTTAATATCCCGACCATTAGTTGTTGATAATAAAATAATTGTTCAAGCAAAAAATGGTGATATCTACGCTTTCACAAAAAATTAAGGTTATTAGAGAATAAACATGGTACCTGTAGTAGCACTAGTTGGGCGTCCGAATGTTGGAAAGTCGACTTTATTTAATCGCTTAACTCGAACTCGAGACGCATTAGTCGCTGATTTCCCAGGATTAACACGCGACCGTAAATATGGCCGTGCTGAAATCAAAGGTCATGAATATATTGTCATTGATACTGGTGGTATTGATGGCACAGAAGATGGGGTTGAAAGCTTTATGGCTGAACAATCCCTGCAAGCGATCGAAGAAGCTGATATTGTTCTTTTCTTAGTTGATGCCAGAGCTGGTGCAATGCCTGCTGATCATGCTATTGCTAAGCATCTCCGTTCACGTGAAAAAGCAACTTTTTTAGTCGCTAATAAAATTGATGGCATTGATGCCGATACCGCTATTTCAGATTTTTATGGTTTAGGATTAGGTGAAATTCATCCAATAGCTGCCAGTCATGGTCGTGGTGTAAGTGTCCTAATTGAAACCGCTTTAGATCCTATTTTCCAATTTGCAAATGAACAAGATGATGAGTTTGCAAGTCATGAGCCATTTGATGATGAATCTTTCTCTGATGATGAGCTCAACGATGAAACTCAATCGCTAATTGATCAACCAATTAAAGTGGCGATTGTTGGGCGACCAAACGTTGGTAAGTCAACACTAACCAATCGTATACTTGGTGAAGAAAGGGTTGTCGTATACGACATGCCCGGCACCACTCGAGACAGTATTTATATACCAATGACTCGGGATGAACGTGAGTACATCATGATTGATACGGCGGGTGTACGTAAGCGAGGTAAAGTGACGGAAACGGTTGAAAAGTTTTCAGTGATCAAAACTTTACAAGCTATTGAAGATGCCAATGTCGTTATTTTGGTTATAGATGCCAGAGAAGGGGTATCTGATCAAGACTTATCATTGCTTGGATTCATTATTAATAGTGGGCGCTCACTTGTTATAGCAGTGAATAAGTGGGACGGTTTGTCACAAGATATTAAAGAGCAGGTCAAAGCAACTTTAGATGATAGGTTAGATTTTATTGACTTTGCCCGAGTACACTTTATTTCTGCGCTTCATGGTTCAGGTGTTGGGAATTTATTTGATTCAATTCAAGAGGCATACGATTGTGCAACTCGTCGTGTCAATACTGCACTTTTAACTAAAATTATGCAAATGGCGCAAGACGATCATCAACCTCCTTTAGTTCGAGGTCGTCGAGTTAAGTTGAAATATGCGCATGCTGGTGGCTATAATCCGCCAATTGTTGTGATCCATGGTAATCAAGTTGAAGATTTACCGGATTCCTATAAGCGCTACTTAATGAATTATTTTAGACGTTCATTAAAAATTATGGGGTCGCCAATTCGTATTCAGTTTAAAGAAGGTGCCAACCCATTTGAAGGGCGTAAAAATAGCCTAACAGCGTCGCAACAACGCAAACGACGTCGATTAATGAAACATGTTAGAGGTCGTAAATAATTTATGCCAAAAAAAGTCACAGTTGATAGTGGAAAAGAAGGGTTTTGTCCAAAATGTCATAATAAAATGAGTGTATTATCACCTCAGCATTATGATTGTCCTAGTTGTAAGACGCACTATCTTGAACAGTATATATGTCCAATTTGCCAACAAAATCTACAAATGATTAAAGGCTGTGGCGCAATCAATTACATTTGTCCTACTGACGGTTTAATATCCAGCAGTAAGGTGATATTTCATTATTTACCAGAATAGAACAATCTATTTTTATTAGAGCCATACGAGGTTAGTTTATGCGAATTATTTTATTAGGAGCACCAGGGGCAGGGAAAGGAACCCAAGCACAATTTATTATGAAAAAATATGGCATTCCACAAATTTCAACCGGGGATATGCTACGTGCAGCAGTAAAAGCAGGAACTCCACTGGGATTACAAGCAAAAGAGCTAATGGATGCCGGTAAGCTTGTTACCGATGAACTTGTTATTGCATTAGTAAAAGAGCGCATTGCTGAAAGTGATTGTGTAAATGGCTTTTTATTAGATGGTTTCCCGCGTACTGTACCACAAGCTGACGCTATGAAAGCTGCCGGTATTAATGTTGATTATGTGCTGGAATTTGATGTACCGGATTCAGTTATCATCGATAGAATGAGCGGGCGTCGAATTCATGCGCCTTCAGGTCGTGTTTACCATGTGCGTCACAACCCACCAAAAGTTGAAGATATTGATGATATCACTGGTGAACCATTAACCACCCGAAAAGATGATGATGAAGAGATTGTACGTAAACGTTTAGTTGAATATCATGATTTAACTAAACCACTTATTAACTACTATCAACATGAAGCTAAAGAAGGGCGTACCAAATATTTCCGTGTAGATGGTACTCAACCGGTGGCAGATGTAACCAACGAATTAATTAAAATTTTAGGTTAATTAGTTTTAATTAAAAAAAGCGAGATAGGATAGATTATTTCGCTTTTTTTGTGCTTTGAATTATTTCGCGGCAGTAAGAGCTTGCGCTAGATCGGCAATAATATCATCGATGTGTTCGATGCCAATAGACAAACGAATCATCTCTTGGCTTACGCCAGCTTTATGTAGCTCTTCATCGTTAAGTTGACGATGTGTAGTAGATGCCGGATGACAGGCTAATGATCGGGTGTCGCCAATATTGACTAAGCGAATAATTAACTTCAATGCATCAATGAATTTAGCTCCGGCTTGCTTACCCCCTTTAATACCAAAAGATAAAATACCTGCTGGTAGTCCATTATCCATCTGTTTTAGTGCTAAAGCATGTTCAGCATGATCACTCAAACCGGCATAATTGACCCATTCAACTTGTGGATGAGATTGGAGATACTGTGCAACTTTGAGGCTATTTTGACAATGGCGCTCCATACGTAAAGAAAGCGTTTCAAGCCCTTGCAACAATAAAAATGTATTAAATGGTGAAAGTGCCGCCCCCATATTTCGTAATGGTATCACTCGGCATCGAGCAATATAAGCTGCATCACCAAAAGTTTCGGTATAAGCGACCCCATGATAAGATGGATCAGGTTGGTTAAGCATCGGGTATCTATCAGTGTATTTTTTCCATGGGAACTTACCTGAATCCACTATCATGCCACCAAGGCTATTACCGTGCCCACCGATATATTTAGTTAATGAATGGACAACAATATCAGCACCAAATTCAAACGGACGGCAAAGCGCCGGACTGGCGACAGTATTATCAACAATCAAAGGGATCCCATGACGGTGTGCAATATCTGCAAGTGCTGCTAAGTCAACAAGATTACCCGCTGGATTACCGATACTTTCGCAATATATGGCTTTTGTTTTATCATCAATCTGTTGTTCTAGTGCTTGAAGATCATCATGTGGTGCGAATTTTGTGGTAATACCAAAATTAGGTAAAGTGTGTGCCAGTAAATTATAGGTTCCACCGTATAATTTAGAAACCGATACAATATTTTCACCCGCAAAAGTGATCGCTTGAATGGCATAAGTAATGGCAGCCATGCCCGATGCGACAGCTAGTGCGCCAATGCCTCCTTCAAGGGCAGCTATGCGAGCTTCAAGTACAGCATTCGTGGGATTGGTAATTCGTGTGTAAATATTACCCGCAACTTTTAAATCAAATAAATCAGCACCATGCTGAGTATCATCAAAAGCATAAGAGGTTGTTTGATAAATTGGTACCGCAACAGCATGGGTTGTTGGTTCTGGCGTATAGCCTGCGTGAAGAGCGATCGTTTCTGGTTTCATGGTAGAGCCTCAAAAGTAAAACAATAAGGCTCTATTTTGTGCAAAAAATGATAAAAATGTAAAGCGTTATAAAACCATTCTCACAATATCAATTTCACCTAATTCTTTATATAAATTCTCGACTTGATCAATATGTGTTGCATTAATAGTAATAGAAACTGAATGATAATTACCTTTACTACTCGGTTTTATAGAAGGTGTATAATCCCCGGGAGCATGTTTTTGAATCACACTCACTACTTTATCAACAAGTTCAGGTTTTGCTTCTCCCATGACTTTATAAGTAAAAGAGCATGGAAATTCTAATAATTCATTTAATTTGGTCTTTTGTTGCATCATTTTATTATTCTCATTTAATCTAACTGTTTTAATTGGTATTACTAATTATAATAGCTCATATATAGCCTCTTTATTATTCTTCAAGTGATGAGAAATAAACATTTCTTTTTAAAGGTTATAATTTGATCTATGATAATAAAATTCTAACACAGCTTGCTAACTGTGGCTTGCTTTCAATTAAAAAGGTCAAAAAATATGTCATCCCAGTCTACTATTAAAGAGCCTTTTGGAACATTATTAGGTTATGCGCCTGGTGGCGTTGCGATTTATTCATCTGATTATGAAACATTAGATCCTTGCCAATACCCTAATGATGCCTCATTTCGTAGTTATTCCGGTCACGAATATATGGGATACAAGTGGCAATGTGTTGAATTTGCCAGACGGTTTTTATTTCTCAATTATGGTATTGTGTTTACCGATGTAGGTATGGCTCACGAAATTTTCTCCTTGCGTTTTCTTCGCCAAGTTATCAATGAAGCCATCTTACCTTTGCAAGCATTTGCTAACGGTAGCAAAAAAATGCCAGAAGCTGGCTCTTTGCTTATATGGGATGATGGTGGCGTGTTTGATAGAACAGGACATGTTGCCATTATTACTGAAGTGTTCGAAGATAAAATCCGCATTGCTGAACAAAATGTAATTCACACACGTTTACCAATTGGCCAACAATGGACACGTGAATTAAAGATGACCGTTAACGATCAAGGTTATTATATTCATGACACCTTTGACGATACCACTATTTTAGGGTGGATGATTCAAACCGAAAAAAACCAACACAGTTTACCTCAACCTAATGTTCCAGCGCCATTACTTGCTATTCATAGTGTACATATTAAAAACAAAGGTCAATTTGATAAGAAGTGGTTAAATGAGCTTGACCCGCTCGAGAGTGCATATGTGCTAGCTGCCGGGCATGCTATTAGCCATGATGACCATTATCGTTACTTCACTATTTCAGAAAGTGCTGAGCAAGAACTTATTCGCGCAACCAATGAACTGCATTTAATGTATTTACATGCTACTGATAAAGTTTTAAAAGATGATAAATTATTACTCAATTTTAATGTACCGGAAATTCTCTGGCCAAGGTTAAGACTCTCTTGGCAACAACGGCGTTATCAAATGATAACCGGTCGTTTAGATTTTTGTATGGATGAACGAGGTTTTAAAGTTTATGAATATAATGCAGACTCTGCATCGTGCCATACTGAAGCCGGGCAAATATTACAAAATTGGGCAATACAAGCTGAACTAAATGTTGGTGTGAATCCAAGTGCTGGCTTGCTCAATTCTTTAGCAAACTGTTGGAAACATAGTGATGCTCAAGCCTTTGTTCATATCATGCAAGATAATGATAGTGAAGAGAATTATCATGCATTATTTATGCAAAAAGCGCTAACGCAAGCTGGTTTTGAGAGTAAAATTTTACGTGGCCTTACTGGTTTAAAATGGGATAAACAAGGTAGATTGGTTGATGATGAAGATCGTCAAGTTACTTGCGTATGGAAAACATGGGCATGGGAAACTGTTTTAGAGCAACTGCGTCAAGAAAGTGAAGCACAAGTTGCCGGATTGCCTATTCGTACTTGGCATCCTGAAAATGCTGTGAGACTAATTGATGTTTTGTTACGTCCCGAAGTATCTGTTTTTGAACCTTTATGGACTGTGATCCCAAGTAATAAAGCGATATTACCTGTGTTATGGTCTTTATTTCCTCATCATCGTTACTTGTTAGAATCAACGTTTGAGCTCAATGATGATCTAATTAAAAAAGGTTATGCTATTAAGCCAATTGCTGGTCGCCGAGGTAGTGATATTGAATTAGTTAGCAGTAAAGAGCAAATCCTTGATAAAACGGTTGGTAAATTTGCTAAGCAAGAGAATATTTATCAAGAACTATGGTGCTTACCAAAAGTTGATGATCGCTATCTACAGGTTTGTACCTTCACTGTTGGAGGACATTATGGTGGCGCCTGCTTGCGCTCCGATCCTTCTTTAGTGATACGAGGTGAAAGTGATATGCAACCATTACGAGTATTAACCGATGAGGAATTTTTAAAACAAGTTGCCAAAAAGAATAATTAAAAATTGATGATATCGATTACATTAATAGTATTTTCTGTTAAACTTAGCTTTAATATATAAAATAATATAATAATCAATAATAATATAATTATTAAAAAATTAATAAAAATTAAAAATTAAAAATTAATAAGAAATAATACATAGGGAATAGAAAGGAACATATGGCAAGTGCATTGCTCAGAAGTAGTGATATCAAATGTTTCAAAAAGCTAGAACATGATAGAACAGCCTTCTATCTTGTTGGCGTGCAAAATTGTGAAATATTTAAACTAAAAATTGGTAAGCAATATGCCAATGATTTAGCTATTTTGCAAAAAAATGCTATAGCCAATAGGATTGATTGGTACACACCTTCTGATGCAAGTAACAACGATATTGCTTGCAGTTCGGTCAGTGAAAAACTAAAAACCGCTCTTAATATCCTCAATAAATTAAGATTAAAAGTAGATTCTAAATTCTTTTCTCAATCTAAATCATCGCTAACAGTCAAACCCTCCACCCGATTATCAATCCACTCAAAGTTTATAAAATCGCTTTCTTTTATAGTGAAACAACTCATTACTGCTATTGGTAGTATGAAGATCCAAGCAAATTTAACCCTTGGGCTTTTCAAAAACAATTATACAAGCCGTAAACGTGACGATATGGCGTTCAGACAAGCTGGTACTGCCCATACTTTATTAGCAGATTTTATTGTTTGGTATGTTTTTGTTAAAAATCGAGCAAGTGATAAATTTATAAAAAGATTAAATAATAATAAACCGATTTTTTCTTCACCAAACGGTGAATTTAATATTCAAGTAACGCATTCATTAATAGGATTAAACAATATAACTAGAAATTATTCTCAGAATGCAATATTAAATCGGCTTATTACATTTGTGAATACAAACATAGCACATTATAGAGATTGCGAAATCAATCAAGAAAACAATCACCAATCAGATAAAATTGTGAATTGTTTCGAGCAGTATCATATTCTTTAAAATAAATAATAAAATTGAAGTAACAACGTCTTTTGAGCGAAAGGCATTTTTCTACTTCATAAATTAAATAAATAAAGCTCATAAATTTTTGAGTATAAGGTAGAGGATATCATGGCATTACGCATTGAATTAATTGGAGATAACCCCGATAGTATTAAGTTTTTAGTACATGAATGGATTGGTAGTTCTGATGTTGAGATACTAATACAACGAGCTCAGGATAACTATTATCTATTGGAACACAATCAATGGGGCCCAGAAGAGTGTTGGCATACAATTGAAAAGATCACACTAGATAATGAACAATTAATAGGTCAAATTGATGAATGGTTGATTGATTCATTATTATCCCAAGAAGGTCAGATTCAATTTTCAATGCAAATCCGTGATAAACAAAATGTAAATTGTGTTTGTGGCGGTGTAATCAATTTTTCAGAAACAGTCAGTCCTTCAACAGCATCGAGTATGCAAGATACATTACCCGACGATGAGCAAGTAGACATGCAACAAGCGTCAGAGTCTGTAAAAGAATCGGCTAGTGAAAATGAATCAGCATTCATTGAAGAGCCGAATATTGATTCTCAAAATGAAACAGTTGCTGAACACGACGAGTCTACATCTGAAGACGAAACGGTACAAGATCCGCAAAAACCTGAAGAAAAGAAAGGACAGAACTTAAAGACTGTTAAGAAAAAAAGCCGTTTGGGAATAATTTTTATTCTATTTTTTATTCTTATGATGTTTGGTGGTGCCGCTTTTGCAACATGGTATTTTATGATCTTCAAAAATGAAACAGAGCAAACGTTGCAAACACAACAAGAGTCGGTAAAACCAGAGCCAAAAGTAGAGCAGAAAAAACCGGCAGAGTCTGATACGAAGCCAGAGCCGACGGCATCAGTAAAACCAGAGCCAAAAGTAGAGCAGAAGAAACCGGTAGAGTCTGATGCGAAGCCAGAGCAGGCGGCATCAGTAAAACCGGAGCCAAAAGTAGAGCAGAAAAAACCGGTAGAGTCTGATGCGAAGCCAGAGCCGACGGCATCAGTAAAACCGGAGCCAAAAGTAGAGCAGAAAAAGCCGGTAGAGTCTGATGCGAAGCCAGAGCAGGCGGCATTAGTAAAACCGGAGCCAAAAGTAGAGCAGAAAAAGCCTGTAGAATCTGATGCGAAGCCAGAGCCTGCGGCATTAGTAAAACCGGAGCCAAAAGTAGAGCAGAAAAAGCCGGTAGAGTCGGATGCCAAGCCAGAGTCGACGGTATCAATAAAGCCGGAGCCAAAAGTAGAGCAGAAAAAGCCGGTAGAATCTGATACGAAGCCAGAGCCGACTGCATCAGTAAAACCGGAGCCAAAAGTAGAGCAGAAAAAACCGGCAGAGTCTGATACGAAGCCAGAGCCGACGGCATCAGTAAAACCGGAGCCAAAAGTAGAGCAGAAAAAGCCGGTAGAGTCGGATGCAAAGCCAGAGCCGACGGCGTCAGTAAAACCGGAGCCAAAAGTAGAGCAGAAAAAGCCTGTAGAATCTGATGCGAAGCCAGAGCCTGCGGAATTAGTAAAACCGGAGCCAAAGGTAGAGCAGAAGAAACCGGTAGAGTCTGATGCGAAGCCAGAGCCTGCGGCATTAGTAAAACCGGAGCCAAAAGTAGAGCAGAAGAAACCGGCAGGATCTGATACGAAGCCAGAGCCGACGGTATCAATAAAGCCGGAGCCAAAAGTAGAGCAGAAGAAACCGGCAGGATCTGATACGAAGCCAGAGCCAAAAGTAGAGCAGAAGAAACCGGTAGAGTCTGATACGAAACCAGAGCCGACGAAACCAGTAGCGTCAACGTCAACGGCACCGACGAATTCGGTAGAGCCGACGAAACCAGTAGCGTCAACGCCAACGGCACCGACGAAACCGGTAGAGCCGACAAAACCAGTAGCGTCAACGCCAACAGCACCGACAAAACCAGTAGAGTCAACGCCAACGGCACCGACGAATTCGGTAGAGCCGACAAAACCAGTAGCGTCAACGCCAACGGCACCGACGAAACCGGTAGAGCCGATGAAACCAGTAGCGTCAACGCCAACGGCACCGACGAAACCGGTAGAGCCGACGAAACCAGTAGCGTCAACGCCAACGGCACCGACGAAACCGGTAGAACCGACGAAACCAGTAGCGTCAACGTCAACGGCACCGACGAATTCGGTAGAGCCGACGAAACCAGTAGCGTCAACGCCAACAGCACCGACGAAACCGGTAGAACCGGATTCCAAAATCAGCAGTAAATGTAGTTTAAAAAATGCAACAAGTGATGATTTAACGTTTATTCAACAATGTTTACAGACTAAACCCGATATAGATGCAATTATTGAGATAATTACTGAAGCTAAAAATGCAGGAAAATGTAATATCGCGCAGCGCTTATATGCAAATAAGGCGCAAAAAAATACTAAAATTGCTCTGCTGTATGCAAAAGAGTATGACGAAAAATTTTATAAAGCGAATAAATGCTTCAAAGCCGATAAAGAAGCAGCCATTTATTGGTATGAAACATCTTTAATTAATGATCCAAATAGCGAGTTTGTTAAAGATCGTTTATCTCAATTGCAGAAATAGTAAGGAGCAAAAATGAATAAAATAGATATTTCCAAACTCTTTTTTACAATAGGTTTAACGTGTTTTCCTCTATTGGGATTTGCAGCAGAGCCACTTAAACAGGCTGGTAAAACAACCTTGTATCAGCGTGTGTTAAGTACGCCAAGCTGCCAATTAAAGAGTAATTTCACCGATTCTAAAGGTAAATCTGTTCCGGCTTTTTCGCGTTACTATGTTTATGAGCGTAAATATGAAAATAATCAGAAATGGCTAAAAGTAGGTCCGGATTCATTCGGTAAAACAATCGGTTGGATTAATGATTCATGTGCTATCGATTGGAATATGCAAATGACTTTAGTATTTACTAATCCGGTTGATCGTGAACCTTTATTATTTTTTAAAGATAAAGCAGATCTAACTAAAATTGTCGATGCTGAAAATCCCGAAACGCTATTAAAACCTATTCGTGATGCACTCAAAAGTAATAAATCAGTATCACAAGTGCTTGCACAAGAGCCTAAAGAGTATGTCGATTTCAAAAGTAACTTCTATTTATTACCGATTTTACAAGGTGAGGAAGTTATGAATGGGCAAGGGTTTTATGAACGAGTATTAGAAGTTGCTTCACTGAGCAAACAAGATGAGCTAGTTAAAAAAAGATCATCAAATTCTCAATCTAATGATAAGGCTAGCAATCAAACCCCTTTTAATGCGGCAATTGTATTTGTGATAGATTCAACGATTTCAATGGATCCCTATATTTCTCGCACTAGAGAAGCGGTTAAGCGGGTTTATAAGAAAATTGAAAAAGAACATTTACAAGATCAAGTTAAATTCGGTCTGGTTTCTTTTAGATCGAGTTTAAAAACTTCCAAAAAACTTGAATTTGTTTCTAAAATTTTTGTCGATCCTAATCAAGTTAAGAGTAAAGATAGCTTTCTAAAAGCAAGCGCCTCACTTAAACAAGCTAAAGTTTCAACGGCTTATTTTGCCGAAGATGCATTTGCAGGTATAAATCAAGCTTTAAATGAGATTAATTGGGATAACTTTAGCGCCCGTTATATAATTTTAATTACTGATGCTAGCGCTATTCCAGGCGACGATAAACTATCAAGTACGAAAATGGATGCCGCTCAATTGCGACTTGAAGCGCAACATAAAGGTGTTGCTATCTATGCTTTACATCTCAAAACAGCAAATGGTATAAAAGATCATCCTATTGCTAAAGCGCAATACTCTGATTTAACTTTTAACGATTTCATCCATAAATCACTCTATTATCCGGTTAATGCTGGTAATGTACAACAATTTGGTCAGAAGGTTGATTTATTAGCCGAAGCATTATCCACACAAGTGAAACTTGCTTATAAAGGTGAGGTTTCCGTTGGAAGCGCATTGAATTCAAAAGATGAAAATGCTGATATGATCAAAGATGCTTTATTATTAAGTAAAGCCATGCAGCTTGCATATCTTGGGGATACTAAAGGCGCTAAAGCCCCAACAGTTTTCAAGGCTTGGATTGCTGATAAAGACTTTGTTAAACCAACCATTCCGACAGCAGAGCCACGCATTTTGTTAACCAAATCGCAACTAAGTGATTTAAGTGATGTTGTTAGCAAGATTGCTAATGCCGCCAATGATGGTTTGATTTCTGCCGATGATATGTTTTCCCAACTTCGTTCTGTTGCAGCGGCTATGGGGCAAGATCCAAGTAAGTTAAAATCTGATTCTGTGACTAAAATTGCTGATTTAGGTTTATTAGGTGAATATTTGGATAATATTCCTTATAAAAGTGACGTAACGGGACTTGATCAAGATGCTTGGAAAAGTATGAGTGGGCTTGAACAAGAAAAATTTATCCGGAATTTAAACAGTAAGATTCGTTATTATCAAAAATGTAATGCCGATGTCGATCGCTGGATCTCATTATCCGAAGGAAGTGATCCGCGTGAAAATGTTTATCCTATTCCATTAGAAATGTTACCGTAAAAATGTTAGTCATTAATCAATTGTCCATTTCAAGAACAACCGGCAAATCCTTTTTTAGTGTTTGCCTGCCACAACTGAGAGTTAACGCGGGTCAAGTTGTGGTTATTCAGGGTGATAGTGGTGCTGGAAAAAGCACCTTACTTGAAATGGTGGGTATGATTCTAAAACCTGCCGAAGTGGGTTGCTACAACCTGCTAGTAGGGGATAACGATATTGATATTGCTAAATTAATTAAGCATGATAAATGGGAGCAATTAGCCGATATACGAGCTCACTATTTAGGTTTTATGTTGCAAACAGGTGGATTGCTGCCATTTTTGACCGTTCGTGACAATATATTAATGTCCTTTAAGTTATTACAAAAAAGCGTTGATAACCAACGCTTTGATTACTTAGTGCAGAAGCTTAATATTGCACATTTAATCAATAAGTATCCTAATCAGCTCTCTATTGGTGAAAGACAACGTGCTTCTTTTATTCGTTCTATTATTCATAAACCTGCGTTATTACTGGCAGATGAACCAACGTCAGCGTTAGATCCTTATAATGCTAATTTGCTTTTTGAATTAATTATTGAACAGGCTTTGCAAGATAATATTGCAGCAATGATTGTTACGCATGATTGGAAACGAATAGCAAATAAAGGGCTTTATACTTTATCAGCTAAGTTAACTTCTCCGCAATCATCCGTTTTTCTGCCATTACAGGATAGGGCGTAAAAATGATTAAAACGTTTTCAAAATGGCTTTTTATCGCTCGTTTATCCTTGGCAGACTTATGGTACGACAAAAAAGTTTCATTTTGTATTATTGCGTCGGTAATATCGGTCATCACACCGTTACTATTACTATTTAGTTTAAAATATGGCATTGTTTCACAACTTAGACAACAATTACTTAATGATCCGCAAAATTTAGAAGTAAAAATTGTGGGTAATTTACAACTCGATAATGAAATGTTTCAATGGATAGAGAAACAACCAGAGACCGCTTTTGTGATTCCATTGACACGTTCATTAAATACACAAGCAGACTTAATGAAAGATGCCAGTCATTTTGTTAATAATGCCGAAGTTATTCCCACTGCGAAGGGCGATCCAATAACCGAAAATTTACCGTTACTCAATGACAAAAATCAAATTTTATTGAGTTCATTATCTGCCGAAAAAATGCAGGTAGACGTTGGGAATCGTGTGAAAATGGTAATTACCCGACAGCTAGACGGGAAGCTGGAGAAAGGCATTGCAGAATTAGAAGTTATTGGTATTATTCCCGAAATTAATTACAGCCGAGCAGCCGCATTTGTTACATTAGATTTACTAATAGAAATGGAAAACTATTATGATGGTTATGTCAGTAATGTTTTTATAACATCTAAAGGAAATATTAACCCTCCCTCTCATACTTCCTTTGCTCGTGCCCGAATATATGCTAAAGCACTTGAGAATGTTGCACCATTAGCATTTAAATTACGAGAAAAGAATATTGATACTCGCACTCAAGCTAAAGCAATTGAAAATATGCAAGCAATTGATCGCGTACTTAATTTTATTTTTAGTGTGATTGCAATGACAGCCGTATTTGGATGTGTTTTATCATTTACCGGCTCGTTTTTATCCAATATTGAACGGAAGCGTAAAGATATTGCTTTTATGCGATTACTTGGTTTTCGCTCCCGAGATATTATGCTTTATCTACTCAATCAAGCTATGATGCTTAGTTGTTTAGCTTTTATTCTGTCCTGCATACTTTTTATGGCAGGAAATTATGCGTTCAATTTAGTTTTAGGTGAAAATTTGGTTTCACAATCTGTTGTGAGTCAATTACAATTTTACCATTTTATTTTTGCATTTTTATTGACTTTACTCATTTCAAGTACCGTTGTGGTTATAGGAGGGCGTCGTGCTGTTAAAATTCAACCAGCAGAAAGCTTACGTGAAGCCTAACAGTCTCAGATTTGCTAGTTGGGGTTTGGCTGCAATAAGCTTATTTCCGTCCTTCGGTTATGCTCAAGCTTGGGATGAAAAATTCTATAACCCTAAACCAGCAAAAGATGATGTTATTTTACCAATGCCTTGTGACGGTAGTTTGGTAATGAAAAAGGTATTTACACCAACAAACAAGCCGTTAGATGATGTCAAAATTATTTTGGGCAGTAATCAAAAAGAGCTTGGTTTTGCTGAGTATGCAACACCAAACTATATTGCAGGCAGTTTTTCAGATTCCGGTAAAGAGCGTTATTATTTAATAGGTAAGTATGAGATTACCGCATTACAATATCAATCGGTAATGAATGATACCTGCCCAAAACCTAAGATCAATCTTTCTTTTCCTATTACAGATATTAGCTGGTTTGATGCAGTCGCTTTTACCGATAAATATAATCGCTGGTTGATTGAAAACGCTGCTAAGTTGAATGAAAAGGGTTTACCTAACGGCTATGTCCGTTTACCTAGTAACACCGAGTGGGAATATGCCGCACGGGGAGGAGCGAAAGTGACGGAATCAGAATTTCGTGAATCACGATTCCCGATGACCACTAATGTTGAAAGTTATGCCTGGTTTTCCGGATCTAAGTCAGCCAATGGAAAATTACAGCTTATAGGTCGGCTTGAGCCTAACCCTTTAGATCTTTATGATATCTTAGGTAATGTACACGAAATGATGTTTGATTCATTTAAAATGAATAAATTGGATCGTTATCATGGTCAGCAAGGTGGCATCATTGTTCGTGGTGGTAGCTATTTGACACCGGAATCATCAATTACCAGTTATTTTCGTATTGAGAAACCTTTTTATGATGATAAAACTGCCTATAAAAGTAAGGATGTTGGGATCCGTTTAGTCTATACCACAAATGTGATGAGTTCGAATGAAAAAATCAAAGAGCTTGAAAAAGAATGGAACGAACTAGGTAACGAAACAAATAATAACCAAAATGGCAATGTAGTTAATGAGCTTGAAAAAATCACTAAACAAGTTGAGGATGAGAAAACTAAACAAGAATTAAATCAACTCAATATACTTTTAAGGAGTGCTAATCAAGCCCGTGATGAGCAACGTGATCGCTCTATTCAATCTGCTTTGCAACTCGGTGCCTTTTTATGTGCCAATGTATCTGATTTACATAGTAAGTACGAATATAATAATAATCTCTATGAAACAATGGTCAATGAAGTTTGTGATGCAAACGAGACTAATACTTTGAATGACGATAATATGTGTTCAAAAGTGAAGTTGGAAAATTTAAAACAGGTTGTTGATGAGTCCAAAAGTGCTCGGGATTTTATCTTGAAATACTATTCCGACACCATTGTTAACACAGCCTCGAACTACGAGAAAAAAACAATCAACGATCAATCCAAATCGACTCAATTTATTCTTGAGAATAGTGGAAAAGCAAATATGAGCGACTATTTGGCGCTCTATTTCAAACACATCAACGAATATATTGAATCAGGAAAAGTTGAGCGAACAGCTTGGCTACAAACTTGTAATGAAATAAAAGGAAACAAACGATGAATAAAATTTTAGTAGTCCTTAGTTTATGTGTATCTCTTGTTTTAGCTGGATGTCAAGGTGTTGGTGGTGTAAATACTCGAAATGTTGATCCCGCATTGACTAAAAGTCATACAGCTAAATTTTTTAGTAAATCTGCATGGCAAGCTTGTGCAGTCGGTGCAGGTATAGGTGGTGTTGGTTGTTTGTTACTAGGTGGTAGAGCTGGTACTTGTGTCGCTTCTGCGGCTGTAAGTTGTGGTTTAGCGATGGGCGTAAATTATTATCTTGACTCTAAACGCGCAGACTATGCTAATACTGAAGCGCGTCTTGATATCTATATTCAAGATATTCAGAAAGATACTTACGAGGTGCAAGCTGTGACACAAGTAGCTAAAGCAGTATTAGACAAGAATTTGATGACACTTAACGCATTAAGAAATCAAATTAAAAACGATACGGTAAATAAAAAACAGGCTGAAAATGATTTGACCCAAATTGATGCCAATATTACTTATCTAAACGATAAGTTACAACGTATGAAAAAAATCGAAAGAGATTGGGTGACAGTATCTTCTGAAGAAAAACAAGCTGGTGTCAATGTCTCTCAACTTGATAAACAAATCAATCAATTAAATAAACAAATTGCAGTACTTGAAAATCAAATAAATATTGTGTCTAAACAGCGCTCAGCAGTTAAGGTAAGTTAATTATGAAAAAAAGATATCTGTTATTACTTTGTCCGTTTATATTTTTAACTGGTTGTTCAACTACAGTTGAACAATGTGATCCAACTAATGAAGACATTAGTTTTTTCCATAAAATGGGTTGTCATAATTCGGGCAATTATCAAGCTCGAGTTGATCGAAAAGTGCAAATTCTAGAGAATGAAAAAAGAGCTAATCGTCAGTTTAGACAGATTTATGCCATTATTGAGAAACAGAAAAATGATACTTCATTAACGATAAAACAAAGACGGTCACTCCAGCAAAAATTGGAAACTGAGGTATCTCAGTTAACTGATGAAGTGAAACAAAAGGCAAAAGGTCGTGATGATTTGCAAGCTCAAGTTAACGATATTGAACAGCAACTCATTAAAAAAGTGAATAGTTCATATGGCTCAGAACTTGAAAAGCAAATTGAGTTGGAAAAATTACATAAAAAACTTCAACAATTACAAAAAGCATTAAATATATAATGATTTAGTTTGATAAATTAGTGAAGTAAAAACGGGAAGTTAACTATGATCAATGAGTGAATAATAAGAAATAAAGATCATCATAATGGGAAACAAAGTGTTTTTATTCGATTAATATTTTCTTGTTGCTATTATTCAAACCATATTTAACTGAATGAGCTTTTCCTATCTTAAACATGGCGATATATTAGTTATTATCGATATATTGCCATGGTATTACCCCATAAACACCAAAATCAGCCTTGTCACGTTGTAAACTAGTTGGCATGTTTGCCAGTAGAAACTTTCAGTATATAAGAAAATTATAGGTATCTAGGATTATTGTCGAATTTTGGGCAATAAAATTATCTGAGATTTTAACAATAAAAAACCAGACATTAAGTCTGGTTTTTTGGTGTTAAATGCTGTATTGAAATGCTTTTAGAAGTCTAAATTAGCCGCTTTTAATGCATTTTCTTCAATAAACATTCGACGAGGTTCAACTTCATCACCCATTAAGGTGGTGAACAACTGATCCGCTTCTATCGCATCTTTTATGGTGACTTGCAACATGCGACGGCTGGTCGGATCCATTGTCGTTTCCCATAATTGTTCCGGATTCATTTCACCCAGACCTTTATAACGTTGGATAGTTAATCCTCGACGCGATTCTTTGATTAGCCAATCTACAGCTTCTTCAAAAGAGCTAACAGGTTGTTTGCGTTCGCCTCTTTGAATAAATGCACTATCTTCAAGTAAATCTTTTAGTTGCTTACCTAAATGGCAGATATTACGATATTCATTACTATGAATGAAGACTTGATCGAGCGCATAGTTAGTATCAACACCGTGTGTTCTGACTTTAATGATTGGCACATATAGTTGTGTTTTATCATTGTACTGCACTGAGTACGAATAACTACTACCGTGTTGCTCTTTATTTGTTAACTTTTCAACAATGGTTGTTACCCAATGTTCAGCTTTTTGCTGATCCTGCAAAATGTTTTCGTCTAATACATCTTGATACACCAATTCAGCAAGTAATGCTTTAGGATAACGACGTTCCATTTTGGTGATTAATTTTTCAACTTTTTGATATTCAGCAATCAGTCTTTCTAATGCTTCTCCTGCCAATGCCGGTGCATGATCATTAACATGCAATGATGCATCTTCAAGCGCCAAAGCAATTTGGAATTGCGTCATGGCATCATCATCTTTAATATATTGTTCTTGCTTACCTTTTTTCACTTTATATAGTGGTGGTTGAGCAATATATACATACCCACGTTCGATAATTTCTGGCATTTGACGATAGAAGAATGTTAACAGTAGTGTTCGGATATGTGATCCGTCAACGTCGGCATCAGTCATGATGATGATACTGTGATAACGCATTTTATCCGGATTATATTCATCACGACCAATTCCACAGCCTAATGCCGTGATTAAGGTTGCCACTTCCTGAGAAGAGAGCATCTTATCAAAACGGGCTTTTTCTACATTTAGGATTTTTCCTTTTAACGGTAAAATCGCTTGGTTTTTGCGGTTACGCCCCTGTTTTGCCGAGCCGCCCGCAGAGTCCCCTTCCACCAGATACAGTTCAGATAAGGCAGGGTCTTTTTCTTGGCAATCAGCAAGTTTACCCGGTAAACCACCTAAATCTAATGCACCTTTACGGCGTGTCATTTCACGTGCTTTTCGTGCCGCTTCACGTGCTCTTGCTGCGTCGATGATCTTACCAACAACAATTTTAGCATCAGTTGGGTTTTCCAGCAGATACTCAGACAGTTTTTCACCCATAACAGATTCAACCGCTGATTTAACTTCAGATGAAACGAGTTTATCTTTGGTTTGTGATGAAAACTTAGGATCAGGTACTTTTACCGATACTACCGCAATCAAACCTTCACGAGCATCGTCACCGGTTGCACTGATTTTAGCTTTTTTACTATATCCTTCACTTTCCATATAGTTATTTAAGGTACGTGTCATTGCACCACGAAAACCAGCTAAATGCGTACCGCCATCTCGTTGTGGAATATTATTGGTAAAGCAGTAGATATTTTCTTGATAACCATCATTCCACTGCAAGGCAATTTCAACGCCAATCCCGTCTTTTTCAGTACTAAAATAGAAAATTTTGGGATGAATCGGGTTTTTATTCTTATTCAAGTATTCAACAAAAGCTTGAATACCACCTTCATAGTGGTAATGTTCGCTTTTACCTGTGCGTTCATCAATCAGTTTAATTGAAACACCGGAATTTAAGAATGAAAGTTCACGCAGCCGTTTCGCTAAATGCTCATAGACAAATTCAATATTGGTAAATGTCTGTGGACTTGGCCAGAAACGAACGTATGTACCCGATTCAGTTGTCTCACCTATGACTTTAAGGGGTTCTTGCGGAACACCTAAATGATAGGTTTGTTTATGAATTTTTCCTTCACGGTAAATCACGAGTTCTAATTTATCGGATAGTGCATTTACCACTGAAACACCAACGCCATGCAAACCACCAGATACTTTATAGGAATTATCATCAAACTTACCGCCTGCATGTAACACGGTCATAATCACTTCGGCAGCAGAAATTCCTTCTTCTTCATGTATTCCAGTAGGAATACCACGCCCATCATCACGTACCGACACAGAGTTATCGGGATGAATGATTACTTCGATATGGTTACAATATCCTGCTAATGCTTCGTCAATGGCGTTATCAACTACTTCAAAAACCATATGATGAAGGCCTGTTCCATCATCGGTGTCTCCAATATACATACCAGGACGTTTTCGGACTGCATCAAGTCCTTTAAGCACTTTAATGCTAGATGAATCATAAGAGTTAGACATGGATTTCTCGACCTATTTAATTTCTTTTATCATTTCGTATATTTATGAAATTATACCAGATTTTATGTGAAAAATCTTATCATTTTCATCAATCATGTGGCTAATTTGCTCTTCACTGACAGCCGTGATAAAAACTTGTGAATGGGCTGATTTTAAACGTTTTGCCAATAAGTTACGTTTATTTTTATCCAGTTCGGAAGCAAAGTCATCAATCAGGTAAATACATGATTGGTTTGTTTGTTTAGTGTAATACTCACCTTGTGACAAACGTAAGGCACACATTAACAATTTTAATTGGCCTCGTGATAGAAGATCTTCAACCGGTATATTATCAACACGTAATTTGATATCGGCTTTATGTGGACCTAGCGAGGTATAATTAAGCAATTTATCTCGTTCAAATTGTCTTTGTAATATCTCTGCATAATCTACACCATACTCCCAACCTTGATAGTATGAACAGTTAAGTTCATACTCAGGTAGAAAGTCTTTCGTGGTTTTTATAATTTCAGGGAAAATATTTTCAGCATAGTCAGCTCGAATTTCACTTATTTTTTCAGCGATGGGGACTAATTGTTTATCCCAAGGTAACAGTTGATTATAGTTTTGGGATTGTTTTAATAATGCATTACGTTGTTTAAACAGACGTTTCAAATTATTCCAAAGCTGGACAAACTCCGGATAATGATGAAAACACCCCCAATCAAGAAATGAACGTCGATATTTAGGGCCGCCTGTTAACAAATCAAAACCTTCCGGCGTAATGAGCTGAATGGGTAATAATTTTGCTAAATCAGTTAACCGAAAGCCTTCATCGCCATCAATTTTTATCTTGTTTTCATTGTTACGAGCTTTTGCCAATCCTATTGTACGACATTGCTGATTTAATGATTCTAATTGGCTATATAACACCAGCTCTGGTTGTTCGTGTTGTATAATTCGATTTGATTGTATATGCCTAAATGCACGTCCATGACCTAACATGTAAATCGCTTCAAGTAGGCTAGTTTTACCACTACCATTATCACCTACCACATAGTTAAAATGGCGAGATAAAGATAATTGAGCGTGGCTAATGTTACGGAAATGGTGAATATTAATTTGTGCAAGAGTCATAGGATTAAAATACAATCTCCGGCCGAAGCCGGAAGTTGAATAGGCGTATGTTATAAGCGCATTGGCATCACAACATAAGTTGCAGATTGATTATTAATATCTTCAATTTGCACGCTTGATGTTGCATCGGTGAATAGCAGTTGTACGCTATCACATTTCAAAGTATTTAATATATCTAATAAATAGGTCACATTGAAGCCAATTTCAAGCTCTGAGGACTCATATTTTACATCAATGACTTCTTCAGCTTCCTCTTGCTCCGGATTATTAGCAGTAATTTTTATTTGATTATTGTGTACATATAATCGAATCCCACGGAATTTCTCGTTGGATAAAATTGCCACACGAGACAATGCGTTTCTCAGCTCATCACAGGAAACTTCAAGTGGTTTATCGGGGTTACGTGGCAATACACGTTTATAATCAGGAAATCTACCGTCAATCAGCTTAGAGGTAAAAGTAAAATCACCAAGATTGACACGCAGATTATTGTTACCAATTTGCATATTAATCGGATCGTCGCTATCACTTACCAATTTCGCCAGTTCAATAACCCCTTTTCGAGGTAATATCACCGAGCAAGTTTCAGTAATATTTTGCCCAACAGGTTGTGCACAAACTGCTAATCGGTGACCATCGGTGGCAACAGATTTTAATAACCCGTCTTCAATTTCAAATAGCATTCCATTTAAATAATATCGCACATCTTGATTTGCCATTGAAAATTGAACAGCATCGATGAGACGTTTTATCGTTTTTTGTGGAACAGAAATATCAACATCACTTTGCCAATTTTCTAAATTTGGAAAATCACTCGCCGGCAAAGTTGCTAAAGAAAATTTACTCCGACCAGACTGGATTATTAATCGATTATCATCAACACTGATCGAAATCTGAGCATCATTGGGAAGATTACGACAGATATCGAGAAACTTTCTTGCTGGCACTGTTGTTGCACCCGGTTCACATGCTTGTGTTAACGGTAAATGCGCTATCATCTCTATTTCAAGGTCAGTACCTGTCATTGATAATGTATTGTCACTGACTTGTAGTAATAAATTGCCCAAAATGGGTAATGTTGGTCGACTGCTTAGTGGTGCACTAACAAGTTGCAATGGCTTAATCAGTTTTTCTCGTTCTATAATAAATTTCATAGTGTTTATTCTTGTTAAGTTGATAATGTTCGAATTAAATTGGAATAATCCTCTTTAATATCATTGCTTTCTTCTTTTAAATCGGCAATTTTACGGCATGCATGTAGTACCGTGGTATGATCTCTTCCACCAAATCCATCTCCAATTTCAGGGAGGCTTTTATTGGTTAATTCTTTAGCAAGAGCCATTGCCACTTGTCTAGGTCTGGCAACTGAGCGAGAACGGCGTTTAGATAATAAATCTGAAACTTTGATTTTATAATACTCAGCCACCGTTTTTTGAATATTTTCAATAGTAATCAATTTTTCTTGCAAGGCAAGTAAATCTTTTAAAGCATCTTTTACAAAATCAATGGTAATTGATTTACCAGTAAAATTTGCATTCGCTATGACCCGGTTAAGCGCGCCTTCTAATTCACGCACGTTAGAACGTAATCGTTTAGCTATAAAAAAAGCCACTTCTTCTGGTAATTTTATTTTATTCTCTTCTGCTTTTTTCATTAAAATAGCAACGCGAGTTTCAAGTTCTGGCGGTTCAATGGCAATAGTTAATCCCCAGCCAAAGCGTGATTTTAAACGATCTTCAACGCCATTAATTTCTTTCGGGTAACGGTCAGATGTTAAAATAATTTGTTGATTACCTTCTAATAATGAATTAAAGGTATGAAAAAATTCTTCCTGAGAACGTTCTTTATTAGCAAAGAATTGAATATCATCAATGAGTAAAGCATCAACTGAACGGTAATAATTTTTAAACTCTTCAATAGCATTATTTTGCAATGCTTTTACCATATCTTGAACGAAACGTTCTGAATGCATGTAAACAACTTTGGCATTCATTTTTTCATCCATGATTTGATTACCAACTGCATGCAATAAATGGGTTTTTCCTAAACCGGTTGAACCATATAAAAATAGCGGGTTATAAGCTTTCCCCGGATTTTCAGCAACCTGTTTAGCTGCCGCAACGGCAAGTTGGTTTGATTTACCTTCTACAAAGCTACTAAAAGTATGCTTATGGTTAATACCGGAATGATAAGTGTGATTGTTCGTTTCTTTCGTTGTTTTCCATGCCGGAACAATATCGGTTTTAGGTTTGCTTTGTTGAGATTTTTTCTCTAAAGATAAAGTCGATCCAACTTCAAGATATAATTTCAGTGAATCATTATCAAAAAGTTTATTTAATAGTTGAGAAATAGCAGATAGGTATTTATTTTTTACCCAATCTAACACAAATCTATTAGGTGCATAAATATAAAGTTTGTCATCGACCATTTCCGCTTGCAACGGGCGTATCCATAAGTTGAATTCCGTTGTAGGAAGCTCTTCTTGTAATTGAGAAAGACAATCTTGCCAAATAGCGGTAGGCACAGTAACTCCTTTAACTTTATATTACTAACAACGTTGGTAATAATTATAATCTGTTTTGTGGATAAATTATAGATCAAAGGTAAGATATTATTTAGTTGCTAACAACAATAGCGGAACAAAAAACCCGGTGAAAACCGGGTTTTTGAGAAATAAACAAAAATTAATTTGTTGTATTAGTTACTTGAACTTCTTGAACGTTACGTGCTTTAACTTCGATTTCAACACGACGATCTGGTGCTAAACATGCTTTTAATTCAGCGCCACGAAGTGCATTACATTTAGTACCAGTAACTGGTTGAGATTTACCCATACCACGTGCACTGATGATTTCTGCAGGAACGCCTCTAGCAACTAAATATTTCATTACAGAGTGAGCGCGTTGTTCAGATAATTTTTGGTTGTAATGTTCTGAACCGATACGGTCAGTGTGACCAATTACAACGATAGCACTTTGAGATGGATTAATTTTCACTAAAGTAGCTAATAGATTATCTAATGCTTGACGACCTTCTGCTTTTAAGTCAGCTTTAGCGTAAGCAAATAGAACGTCTTCATTTAATACATAACGATTTACTTCAGTTTTGATTTCAACTGGTGCCGCAACAGCAGGAGAAGCTAAACGGTAAGTAATACCTAAGCTAACAGTACCAGCGTCTGGCGATGCGTCAGTTTTAGTATGAATATGTTGAACATATTGGTACTCTAAACGAGTAGAGAAGTTTTCATCAAGACGATAGTCAAGACCTAACGCATAAACTGGAGATACGTCAGTTTTTGTACCGCCACGACCATAAACATCTTTAACATCGCCGCCATTTTTCCATTTAGCGATAGTTACCATTGCACCTGCACGACCGTAGATATCAAAATCATCAGAGATGAATGATAATGGGTAGCTTAATTTACCAGTTAAAGATACGCCTTGTGCATTGATTTTGCTGTTACCAGCAGCATGGCCATTACCTGTACGGTTGTAAGATCTTTTATATTTAGCAGAACCTAACCAGTCGTAACCTAATTCAAATGCTAAGTATGGGTTAGCTTGGAAACCAAGGAATGCACCACCAGCAACATTGCTGCGGTTAGAAGTTTTGATACCAGTATCATCAAATGCACGAACTTTGTTCGCATCTAATCTGTAAAGTTCTGACCAACCTAATTTAGCACCTGTATAAAAAGTGTTATCTTCATATGCTGCATTAGCTGCAGTAGCAGTTAAACTTGCAACAGCAATTGCTAGAGCTAGAGTTGTTTTTTTCATTTTTTGCCTCAACTTATTATGTTGTAATAGACGTTGTTTAATTTGTTTTTATTTAATTATGATACACATAATCTAATATCGATTATAGCACATATAATATACAAATCCATAACAAAAGATACTAATGTGTTAAAAAGATATTATCTTATCGTTAAATTATTTGATTAATTGTAATATAAAAATCGTTAATTGTATTTGCTAACGTATTAGCCATAATGAAAAAATCAGCTTCGAGTCGTTTATCCATTTCATCAGATCCGATATCTTCATTTTCATCTAAAATAGCTGAGTCAAATTTGATTCGCTTCAAAGTTAAATCACTATTAACGATAAAATTAACGCCTCGTTCATCAATGATTTTGATTTTAGATATCCATTTTCCCGATTCAAAGTGAACAAGCATTTCATCACTGGTAATATCTTGATTTTTACAACTGATAATGCCGTTTCCTTCCAGCGGATCTTTTAATTCGGCTTGATCGCCTAATAAAAATGGAGCGAAGTTGAGTTTTTCTTTAACCCAAGTTGTCATTACTTGCTCAAGAGGGGTATCAATAGATAATGGTGTTAGTGCCAACGCCCCTAATTGTTTACGCAAAATGGCTAGAATATCTTCTGCTTGCTTGAAACTACTACAGTCGATAATGATTCGTTTATTATGCGTATCAATCCAAAGCCAATAATGATTATATTTGCTAAATGCTCTGGGCATTAAGTCAATCATCACTTCATCTTTTAGTGTTGCTTTTTCGTTTTTGGTTAATTTTCGACTTAACGCTTGTTCTTGTTTATCTATTTTTTCTAATAATGCTTGTTTGATTACCGGAGCGGGAAGAATCTTAGACTCTTTTTTAATCCGTAGTAGTAAATGCCCCTGCATATCAACAATATAATCTTCATTATTATTATCATTATAAGGAGACACCCAACCAGTTTTAGAGGTATCTAAGTTGCCACATGGCGTGAAAGGTGCGGATTTAAGCGCCTTTTCAATGACAGCTTTATCAAGCAAACTATTACTATTAAGCTGGTAAATAATGGCATTTTTAAACCAAAGCATATTTAACTATTTCCTAAATTTTGGGTGAAATTCATTTTAACATGAAGCGTTTCAAATAAAGGTTTATCAAAAATTAAGTCGTTATCATTTTATTGTTAAAGTTAAATAGAACTAAAATAAAATGATTAAAATTTATAAGATAACCCCATATAAACTGAAGTTAAGATACTATTGTCAACCATTGGGCTATCTGCTGCATCACCGGTTAATTTTTCAATATGGACGCCGCCAAAAGTGGCAATATTATCGGTTAATGTATATTGTGCTACTACTTCCAGATAAGGTGTAAAAGAGCTGTTCGCACTAAAATGATGTAAACCTGATCGGAGCGACTCTTTATTCGACACACCATAGTAATAATTATTATGTTTACTATTAGCCCAACTGACACCAATGGTAGGTGCGATAATTAAATCGCCTTGTATATAAGGTACGGTATAATCAGCATTAAACAAAATGCTATTACTTTCATTAAGCACATCAGCCCCAATACTGGTCGAAAAGCCTCCCCAATCGGTTACGATCGAGTATTCAATTTCAGCCAGTACTGTTGTATGTCGAGTATCAAGTTGTTTGAGTCGATGATTATCTGAATCATGTGGTTTAAATTCATTTGATAAATAGCGGGCACCTAGGGAAATACTTTGGTTATTCTCATTATAAAGATAAAAACCGGCAGATAAATCATCAATAAAAAATAGACCATTATCGTAATCTATATGTGGCACCGGATAAAAACTGGCGCTATAACTTTTATAAGGTGAATTTGACCAACCAACACCGACACCAATTGAAGTGGGATCAGCAAAGGTAAATTGAGTGTAGCCTAGAGTAATGATGGATAATATCGCAATCACACAGCGTTTGTTAGTAAATTTATTGATCCTCATAAACTGACCTATTTATCATCAAATATTATTATGGTTTTGTTAGCTGTGATTTGTCGTCACACAATCTATACATTAAATGTACATTGTAACAATCAATTTTCTTGAATAATAATGCCACATTTTATCGTGTTTGAATATGGATTAGTGAGATAAATTATGAGTAAACCAACTTTAGAAATGATTAATCGTCGTCCTGATGATGCAACACTACTTGCCGACGAAGCAAAATATTGTTCTTTTGGTGATACTGTACACTATGTTGAACCGCCAAAGATTTTTGATGGTTGTGAAGGTAGCTACATGTATGACAAAGAAGGTAAACCTTACCTTGACTTACAAATGTGGTACTCGGCATGTAACTTTGGTTACGCTAATGAGCGTTTAAATAACGTTCTTAAAAAGCAAATTGATACCCTACCACAATGTGCTAGCCAATATTTACACCCAACTAAAATTGAATTAGCTAAAACCATTGCCCAAGGTATGGAACAGCGTTTTGGTTACCAAGGACGAGTCCATTTTAACGTTGGTGGATCACAATGTATTGAAGATTCATTAAAAGTTGTGCGTAATGCAACTGGCGGTAAATCGTTAATGTTTGCTTTCCAAGGTGGTTACCATGGACGTACTTTAGGGGCATCTTCTATTACCTCAAGTTATCGTTATCGTCGTCGTTATGGTCATTTTGGCGATCGTGCAATGTTTGTACCATTCCCTTATCCGTTCCGTCGTCCTAAAGGTATGACAGCAGAAGAATATGGCGAACACTTAGTTGCTGAGTTTGCCCGCCTATTTGAAACAGAGTATCACGGTGTGTGGGATCCGAAAGTAGGACAAGCAGAATACGCAGCATTTTATGCAGAGCCTTTACAAGCAACCGGCGGTTATATTGTTCCACCACGTAACTACTTTAAAGGACTCAAAAAAGTTTTAGATCAATATGGTATCTTATTAGTTGTTGATGAGATCCAAATGGGCTTTTATCGTACAGGTAAACTTTGGTCTATTGAACATTTCGATGTTAAGCCTGATGTTGTGGTGTTTGCTAAAGCATTAACCAATGGTCTAAACCCATTAGGTGGTTTATGGGCTCGTGAAGAGTTGATTAATCCAGAAGTCTTCCCTGTTGGTTCAACGCATTCAACATTTGCCTCAAACCCACTAGGTACGGCTGTTGGTCTTGAAGTGTTAAAAATGACCTCTGAAACTGATTACGAAAAAATGGTTATGGAGAGTGGAGCTTACTTCCTTGAAGGTCTTAAAACACTTGAGAAAAAACATAAAGAAATTGGTGAAGTTGATGGCTTAGGTCTTGCGCTTCGTGCTGAAATTTGTACTGAAGATGGTTTTACAGCTAATAAGGCTTTAGTTGATAAAATGGTTGATATCGGTATGTCAGGCGATCTTGATTGGAAAGGTAACAAAATGGGCTTAGTGCTTGATATTGGTGGTTATTATAAAAACGTCATCACTTTTGCACCGTCTCTACATATTACCCGTCAAGAGATTGATCAAGGTATCGAATTACTTGATCAATTAATTACACGAGCGAAAAAAGAATTTTAATTATAAAATCTGATCATCCCGTCAACATTCGTTGGCGGGAACACAATTTATACCAATCATTAAAAAAATATGAAATATATCAATCAGCTAGAACCTAACGAAATTGTCGAAAATTTTTTATTGCATCCGCCAAAGGATTTTTCGGCATGGATAAATCAAGATGACGTGCCGATGTTTAGTGCTAAGTTTGATTTGTTGACGACTGCTGATGATGATTTTAAACATAAAGTACAAAAATTACCTTTCTACAAAAAATGGCAGCATTGGTTACAACCGAAAACCTGTTTTGTTGGAACAACAGTTTCTGAATATGGATTACTGACTAACAAAGTTACGGCAAAACAGCTGGCAGATGATATAAAAAAAGCTTATACCAAACAATATCCGTTTGTTATTGTTAAAGATCTACCATTAGATTCTCCTTTACTTAGTGAACAAGATAATCAATATTCAACGGCGCTTATTTCTGCTTTAAAAAATTTAGGATTTATTGAAGTTGAAGGGCAGGCTTTGGCTTGGCTAGCTATTGATTTTGATAATATTGATGAAGTTTTCTCGCGTTTTTCTTACAGTCGTCGTAAAAATTTTAGACGTAAATTAAAATCACGGGAAAAACTAGAGATTAATGTTTTAAATAGCGGAGATGACTGTTTTTTTGATCAAGCCGTTTTAGATAAATATTATCAACTTTATCTGAATGTCTATGAACAAAGTGAAATTCATTTTGATCAATTAACCAAACCGTTTTTTATTCAATTATTACAAAGTAAATCAGCACAAGCACGTATTTTTACTTATCATCATAATAATGAATTAATTGGATATAATATCTGTTTTGTTGTCAATAATATGCTGGTCGATAAGTATATTGGTATGGTGTATCCACAAGCTAGAGAACTAAATCTCTATTTTGTTAGTTGGTTTGTCAACCTACAGTACGCTCTTGAACAAGGGTTTAGCCACTATATTGCCGGTTGGACTGATCCTGAAGTGAAAGCATCATTAGGCGCTAATTTTACGCTAACTAAGCATTTAGTTTATATCCGTAACCCATTATTAAGATTCATATTAAGTAAACTGATTGGTCACTTTGAAAGTGACAAGGAGAAAGTAGCATGACATGTCCTGTTATACTTGACTTCGATCAGAGTGTGGGTGAAATAACGCCTGCAACGACTATTGATGTGACAAAATGGCAAGACACTATTCGATTTGGTTGTTCAAAGAAGGCTTTTCGAAAATTTGATGCACAACTTCAACAACTTTTACCGGCACATTATGGAACAGTTTTGCTGGGAAGTGGTGATTATCATCATATTTCACTGTTACTCATTGAGCGTTTAGCTGAGCAATATTCCGCCGACAATCCGATTCAAGTCGTCATTTTTGATAATCATCCGGATAATATGCGTTATTTGTTCGGTATTCATTGTGGTTCATGGGTTAGCTATGTTGCCAGCTTACCCTTTGTTAGCCATGTTCATGTTTTAGGGATCACCTCTAATGATATCGGTCTATCTCATTTTTGGGAAAATAGATGGAAACCACTTTTGCACAAAAAACTGACTTATTGGAGTTTGGATGTCAATGTTAAATGGGCTAAAAAAATTGGTTTAGGTCATGCCTTTCGCCATTTTGATACGCCTGATGATCTGATTGCCGGTTTCTTATCTGAACAGTATCACAGTGCTGAGCCGATCTATCTATCCATTGATAAAGATGCACTAAGTGAGAAAGTCATTCATACCAATTGGGATCAAGGACAACTACAAACCTATCATTTGCTTGATACAATATCATCAATTAAGCAGCGTATTATCGGCAGTGACATTACCGGTGAACTGTCAATTTGGCAACCGGCTAATTGGTTTAAACGTTTGCTTAGTTCGTTAGATAAACAACCCGCCATCTCTCCGGATAAATTAAACGATTGGCAGCAAGAGCAGCATCAGCTTAATTTAACGCTATTAAATGCATTAGCTTAAATAGTAAGGTAACAGCAACAAATAAGTGGCGGCATTGTGATGGTATGCCGCCGACATTATTATCTTTAAGATTTGAATTTAGTGTGAATGGTTATCTTTATTTTGCTTAGCTATCTGACTTTCAGCTAGGGCTAAAAATAAAATTCCCGAAATAATCAGTATGGTGCCAATCAATTTATATAAAGTGATTTGTTCATTAAACAACCAAATCGACGCAATCATTACCGTAACGACTTCAAAATGAGAGGCGGCAAAAGCTGGTCCTACCGGCGCCTTTTTTAATAACGTCATCCAAGTGAAAAACGTTAGTACATACCCGGCAATGGATATATATATCCATGGGTTGGTAAATACTCTTACTAACCATTCAATACTCATTGCCAATGGTTGAGCGTGGATAGCTGTTAATTTAAAGCTACATTGCGCAATAGTGTCAAAAAATAGAAGGACGGTAAAACCAATCAAATAGAATCTAGCCATATTAAGACATCCCAACAAAGATCACACCGGCTGTGATTAGTAACATACCAATGATGCGATAAAACGTGAGTAATTCTTTAAACAGCACTCGACCGACTAACATTATGGTAATAATATTAAACGAGGCAAGCAGTACACCTTGTGATAATGGCACTAAGGTCAAAAATGCTAGCCACAATAAAAATTCTGCAACATACGAGACGATACCGATCCAAATCCAATGATTTTTAGCCAAATCAATCCAATAATACCAACCATCTCGATTGTTTGGCGATATCGCTGCATATTTAAAGGCAACTTGCCCCAAAGTATCAAAACAGATATTGCTGACCCAAAGGAAGATAACTA
This sequence comes from Gilliamella sp. B3892, assembly GCF_026536305.1. Lineage (NCBI taxonomy): Bacteria > Pseudomonadati > Pseudomonadota > Gammaproteobacteria > Orbales > Orbaceae > Gilliamella > Gilliamella sp. B3892. The sequence goes on along the minus strand of NZ_JAFNOK010000005.1, from coordinate 43,935 downwards.
AAGGTGTCATTATGCTGTTGTTCCTTGCGCAATTTCATTGAAAAATGAAGCACATTCTTTGATAACTTCACGGCGCTGGCTATCGATAGTAATTAAGTGATAACTATCATTGAGTACAACTAATTTTGTAGATCCCGATACCTTTTTTTCAACCAATCTGGCATTAGTATCAATATTGGCAATATCATCATTGCCTGAGTGCATAATCAAACAAGGTGATGTAACTTTAGGCAGTGCTTGACGTACATTTTTAGCTAATAATTGCATTTCTGCTAATGCCGGAAAAGGATTGCCTGCAAGTCCTGCTGATGCCGCATCACCACTTAGCATACTTTCTGAAACTACCGCACGAATTCTTTCATCTTTCAGACCGTAAGGCGGTTTTTCGATAAAAGAGACTTTTTGAAAGAGGCCGAATTTTTTTAAATAGACCAACAAAAAGAAGAATTTTTTTGCCCAAAAAGGCATACTCCAACCGTCATAATAAAATGTTGGAGCCAACACGCCAACACCTTTAATTTGGTTTGGTCTATCAGCGGCAAGTTTAAGTGCCAGCAGTGCGCCCATGGATAATCCTGCTACAAATAGGTTATCTACGTGTTGAGCCAAATAATCTGCGCCATCTTGCACGCTTTTATACCAATCTTGCCATGTTGTTTTACAAAGATCTTCTTCGGTACCACAGTGGCCAGCTAATTGAACGGCATAAACTGTGAATCCTGCTTTATGTAAACCATTAGCTAATATTCGCATCTCATTAGGTGTGCCGGTTAATCCATGAATTAAAAGCACGCCATTTTTATTGCCTGGTAAAAAATAAGATAAATCTTCAATTGTACTCATTATTGTTCCTGTATCATTTTACCATCATAACTGGGATAAGCGCTTGCTGAGACTGTTTTAACGCTTCAGTTACATCAGCAAAACTTTTAATAGCACAGTGCTCAATGTTATTGTTTTCACAATATTGAATAAGTTTGTCTTTGGCAAAAACTAAATCCACATGATGAGACACACAATAGTCAGATGTTCCGTCGCCAACATACAGAATTTGTGGAAAATATTGCTGTTTTTTGACATGATTACATTTGCAATTACCACTTTGTTTGATACAGTCCTTATTTGCATAAGGAAATTCTAAACGCCAGCTTCGCTCATTATCATGCAATAATTTATTGGCAAAAATCGGTAAATTCTCAATACCGTGGCGTTTTAACACAAATTCGATTGCATAATCTAAGCCGTCACTGACAATATGCACCGGAATGTTATTTTTTTCGGTATAATCAACAAAGGATTTAAACGCCGGATCAATTTCAATTTGCGACAAAACTTCGTTAAGCTCTTCTAAACTGGCATCCATTAGTGCGATCTGTTTACTCATACACTCTTGTGAACCAATTTTGCCACTAACCCATAGTTCTTCAAGCTCATCACAGCCATCTTGACCAAAATGGCTTAGCAAAGTATCAGTGACATCTTTAACACTGATTGTGCCATCGAAATCACACAATACAATCGGAGTTCGATGTTGTGCATAAGCTGGAGAAAAAAGATGATTTGCAATTGATGAAAAATTATTCATGTTTAAAATAAAAATAGCCTATTTAAATATATTGGCGCAAATTTTCTCATAGAGTTGCATTAAACTTTGTAGCCTCTTTGTATATATTTTGTAACGAGCAGAAAATTGCCTGTATAATAGAGTCTCTCTAAGTACAAGCTACGGTAATGAGAAAGACTAATGAGTGAACATATATTAATCATCGAAGATGACGAAAAGCTAGCCAATTTAATTCAAGTTTATCTAATTCGACAAGGGTATCTTGTTGATTGGCATAATAGTGGTAAAGGTGCTGAAGAAAAAATCCAGGAAATCAATCCCGACTTGGTCATTTTAGATGTGATGTTACCCGAAAAGTCTGGCTTTGATATCTGCCGAGATATACGAACATGGTTTACCAATTATATTTTGATCATGACAGCTAGCGAAGATAATATCGATGAAATTGTCGGTTTAGAGTTAGGTGCTGATGATTATCTGGCAAAACCGATTGAGCCAAGATTACTGCTGGCTCGTATTCGAGCATTACTGCGTCGCAAACAAATTGAATCTGATAAAGAGAGCGCAAAAGATCAAGTTATCACATTAAACAATAAATCTATAATCTTTGATAATCTGATTATTGACGGTGAAAATCGCAAAGTACTACTCGATAATCAAGAGATCGATCTGACTACAGCAGAATTTGATCTACTTTGGTTATTAGCCAGCAATGCCGGCAAAATCTTGTCGCGCGATGATATTTTTTCGCAAGTCAGAGGAATCGATTTTGATGGTAGTGACCGATCGATTGATGCACGTATTTCAAGATTACGTCGCAAACTGCTTGATGATCCGGATAACCCGTCACGAATCAAAACTGTTCGGGGTAAAGGTTATTTATTTATGCGAGAGGGAGATAATCATTGAGACAACTATTAGCTAAACCGCTATTTTTCAATCGTCGTATCGTATTTTATCTTATTATCTTACTTTCATTACAATGTATCATTGCCTATGGTGCATTATTAGTTTTCGACTCATTGCCTTCATCATTAACTGATATGCCCGATGACCATGTTGTGTTTCGTGAATCACAGCGTGGTACCGTTAACTTGATTCGCAAACAAATTGATGAAAACAAAGATAAACCTCTGCAAGAAGTGGTAAACGAATTACAGCCCTATTTTGGTTATCCAATAAAAGTGTTATCGGCCAAAACGCCATTACCTCATTCGATAAAAAAAGAATTAGAGCAACTCGATTTTGCTTATGATGGCGACAAAGAGGTGGTGTATATGGATCTCAATAATGGCAATATACTCCAATTGGGGCCAATTTTAATGCGTGATATTTTAGAATCAAATACCATGTCATTAAGTGTCTTTCTTATTATTTGGGCGCTGTTTAGCGCAATTGTCTTTTTTATTTTAATCTATTTTGCTTTTAGCGCAGTATGGAAAGATTTAGTCCATATTAGACAAACCGCTGAGCAACTCGGACAAGGTAACTTAAAGGCTAGAACTCATAATGTTAAAGGCTGGTTGTTTAAACCACTCGCCAATGTTCTCAATAACATGGGAACCCATATCGAACATTTAGTGAGTACCAATCAAACCATTTCTCATGCTATGGCGCATGAGCTAAGAACACCTTTGGCACGAATGCGTTTTGAATTAAGTATGCTTGAAGAAAGTGATAATGAGCAGGAAAAGCGACAGCTTCAAAAAGGGATAAGTGATGATATTAATGAACTTGAAACGCTGATTAATGCCAGCTTAAGTTACTTTAAGATGCATCAAAATAATATCGAATTAAATTATACAACTGTCTCGTTAAAACAGTTAGGCGAAAAGATTTGCCAGTCGCTAGAATTATTTAAACCGCAAGGTTTTGAATTAGTCTGTAATTGCCAAGATGCACGGGCTAGCGTTGATATAAACCTTGTTGAAACGATTGTTAAAAATTTATTACTCAATGCGTTTAAGTATGCAGCGCATAAAGCGGTATTAAATATATCTAAACAAGAAAATAGAGTCATTTTTGAAATTGATGACGACGGTGCCGGGATCCCATTTGATGCTCGTGAAAAAATCTTTATGCCATTTGCCAGACTCGATACCAGTCGAACTCGTTCAACGGGTGGATATGGTCTTGGGTTAGCTTATGTAAAATTAATGGCAGAATTTCATGGTGGTAAAGCCTTTGTCGTCACCAGCCCGCTGGGTGGTGCCAGATTTGTTGTTTCTTTAAAATCGGGTGATGAGTAAGCTATCGTTATTGTCATGAGTCTAAAATAGCTCATCAACCAAACCGAATTAAAATAGTGATTTGCTGACTATTTTGTGGGCTTATTGACAAATAAAAACGCAAAATTAAATAGTGTTTTTTATTATCGCCAGCTATCAACTCAGTTAGGATTGCAGCGATGCGCTTTGTCGAAAAACGTCACTCATATGCGATTGTTATCGCTTAATAACACTCAATCGTTTTGAGTAAAAATAGCCAGTTACGCACAATTAAAAGTATGATCAACAATATTTAAAAATGATGCATTAGATATTATTCTTGGCAAGAAGTTTCAGAAAATGGGGGTGTTTAAGCAAAAAATATTTGAGCGAATTTAAATACCCGGTTTTCCCATTTCAGAAAAACAAAAAATTTGTTATATTCTTTGGTCAAAATGATAAAGATGACAAAACTAAGTTTAAATTCGTCATTAGTAAACAAATAATCAGAGGTTTTTTATGAGCGGTTCACTACCGACAGAGACTGAAACTCGTCCAACTAACTTTATACGTCAAATTATTGATGCCGATCTGGCTGCTGGAAAATATAAAACCACGCATACCCGTTTTCCGCCTGAACCGAATGGTTATTTACATATCGGTCATGCTAAATCAATCTGCTTAAATTTTGGCATAGCCCAAGATTATCAGGGTAAATGTAATTTACGTTTTGATGATACCAACCCGGCTAAAGAAGATATTGAATATGTTGAATCTATCAAAGAAGATGTACGTTGGTTAGGCTTCCAGTGGGACGGTGAAATCTGTTACTCATCTGATTATTTTGATCGACTTTATGAGTATGCCATTGAGCTAATAAATAAGGGGCTTGCTTACGTAGATGAACTTTCAGCCGATGAGATTCGTCAGTATCGCGGTACGCTTACTGAGCCGGGTAAAAATAGCCCATACCGTGACCGAAGCATCGATGAAAATTTAGCGCTATTTATTCAAATGAAAGAAGGCAAATTTGCTGAAGGGAAAGCTTGCCTAAGAGCCAAAATTGATATGGCTTCGCCGTTTATTGTGATGCGTGATCCGGTGCTCTATCGAATTAAATTTGCTGAACATCATCAAACCGGTAATAAATGGTGTATCTATCCAATGTATGATTTCACTCACTGTATTTCTGATGCGATTGAAAATATCACTCACTCACTTTGTACACTTGAGTTTCAAGACAATCGTCGCTTATATGATTGGGTATTAGATAATATTACAATTGAAGCTCGACCTCATCAATATGAGTTCTCACGATTAAATTTAGAGTACGCAATTACTTCAAAACGTAAATTAACTCAATTGGTATCAGAAAAAATAGTTGATGGCTGGAATGATCCTCGTATGCCTACGGTATCGGGTCTTCGTCGTCGTGGTTATACACCTGCATCGATTCGAGAGTTTTGTCGTCGTATAGGGGTCACTAAACAAGAAAATACTGTCGAAATGAGTACATTAGAATTTTGTATACGTGAAGACCTTAACGAAAATGCTCCTAGAGCAATGGCAGTCCTTGATCCGGTTAAGGTTGTTATTGAAAACTTCTCCGATACTATTGATGAAGTCCTTAGCTGCCCAAATCACCCTAATCGTCCTGAATTAGGTAACCGAGAAGTGACATTTACTCGTGAAATCTATATTGATCGTGCCGATTTTAGAGAAGAAGCAAACAAAAATTACAAACGCTTAGTGTTAGGTAAGGAAGTGCGTTTACGTAATGCCTATGTCATTCGGGCTGATCGAGTTGAAAAAGATGCGCAAGGCAATATTCAAACTATTTTTTGTAGTTATGATCCCGATACCTTAAACAAAAATCCGCAAGACGGCCGTAAAATTAAAGGGGTTATTCATTGGGTGTCAGCTAAATTTGCTAAACCGGCTGAAATCCGTCTATATGATCGCTTATTTAATACGCCAAATCCGGGAGCTGCGGAAGATTTCTTATCCACTATTAACCCAGCTTCTTTAGAAGTCAAACAAGGCTTTGTTGAGCCAAACTTACAAAATGCTAAAGTTGGTCAAGCATATCAATTTGAACGTGAAGGTTACTTTTGTTTAGACAGTAAATATGCAACTGAAGATCATTTAGTCTTTAATCGAACAGTAGGTTTGAGAGATAGCTCTAACGTAGCATAATTTATAATCATTGCCGACCGATGTCGGCAATTTTTCTTTTTTCAATTTTTCTTTTTCAATTTTTTATTAAACAAATTTAAAAAAATTTTGTTTGAGATAAAAATTGCTGATCGCATAAGACCTTTTCGGTTAATCTTCCATTGACGATATCTATTGGGCAGACACGTTAATAACGCATCTGCCCCTTGTTGATATACTTTATGATTAATTTTATTCTTTATCCTTAGCGTTGTTTTCGGAAGGTAATGGTGCACAATAACCAATAATCAACATAAACAAAGCGAGGCCAATAAAGGCTAATGCATTGGCCAATCTATCGAGTTCGTTGTAATCAACAAATATCGATTTTATGATAACTATCGCTTGAATACTTACCCCGGTATACCAAATACTCCGCTTTGAAAAATGATTGCCAATGATGACTAATATCACTGCACTTAACATCCAAAATAGTGAAATTGATACCTGTATGAAATTATCTTGCCATAAATAAAGAGCTGGCCAAACGGTATCTGTTGCTTGGGCTAAAGCATGCAGTAAAATACTATTTACCCAGAAAAAAATAAGCAAGTTAAGTAGTATCTTTGAAGTATTCAAAGAAATATTATCCGTATCTAATTGTAAAATATGTTCCTTAACTTTTATCCAAATGCCGAGCATTATTATGCCAAAAATGGCACAGGCCTCTAATGGATTAAATATTGGGATAACATAACCATGAATGATATCTCTACTCAAGATAAGTCCTACGGACAACTGGTATACTATCAAGATAACGACAGGCAGTAGAACGACTGTCCAATAATATTTCAAAAGTGATTGTTTTGTCGTGGTTTGGTACTTAATGAGTAGATAGAAAATTAAAATAATACAACTTTCACAAGTAATGATAATGCACCATTTCAGCGAATAACATTCTACTAATTGATTAATTAAATGCATTATCTCACGATAGAATCCAATGAAAATCATAAAAAATAAACTAAGATGCAATAAAATAAGTAATGCATGAATAGTTTGATTTTCTGATTGAACATTATTATTGGAAGTCAATTTTTTAAGACTATCTAAATAATAGTAACAACTAATTAGGGCAATAACCCAAACTAAATTCCAAATATCAAAATTTAAATAGTAGTAGTGATAGAATTTACTAAACAACAATATTGAAGGTATAACAAACCATAAAATAAAGACTGAATACCTGAGCGCTTGCCAATTAAGTATCTTGCCAAGTAAATACCATAACCAAGTTGACACTGTAAAGCCTAACAGATAAGGCATAAGTATTGATGGCATATTATAATTGGTAATTTTAGCTGCGCTAATTGCTATCATTGCAATCCATATTGCCATTGTAAAAACTAAATACCCTATTTTAATAAACATAACATAATCGATATTCTTTGCATAATAATGCCATAAACATCCGTTAGTTAATAAAGTTAAGCTAGTAATACTCAAGATTGAAATGGTTAAAATATTATTAGACTCTGTCGTTTCAATAGCCCCACATGTATAAATGAAACTTATGAAAATAATAATGATATTTAATGCAGCCATACGATAGCTTTTTTTAGATAACATTATCCAGCCCACTGCGCTTCCACCGAGTAATATAAACAAAGAAGTTAAAGACATATCGACGACGAATAGTATGATGAGTGAGCAAAAGGTAACACCAATAGCAAGCCATGATAAAAAGAGGTTTTTTTCAGATGTTAACCACAGACGAAATATAAGATAAGCGCCAATACTATAAAATAGGCCAAAAGCTAATGCTGAGACTAATGGTCCAAACTGCCATTGACAGGTAATGGAATATTGCAAAATAAAACCTATCAATGGTGTACCAAATAGTAAAATAAAATCAACCCGATCTGGATGACGTTGATGCGCCTGCGTTTTTGTCAAAGGTAATAAAGTCGCCAAAATACCGTAAATTAGCATATTAGCAATGATATATATCTGCCATTGTGTATAAATCTCAGGACGAAAGTGCTCTTTTAATATGAAAATTTGTGGAATAAAAGAGAAGAAAAAACCAATTAAAATAAGGATTCGCCAGGATTGAATAATATTAATAACCAAAATAAGACTTGATAATATTAGATAATAGCTAAATAACACAATCAAATTATCCAAGCTATTGGATAAAACCATGGGCGCCAGATAGCCACCGATAAACGCAATGAAAGTTAAAGTTTGCGCTTTTTGTAAAACAGCAAATAAAATATTGACTGCACAAATCAGTACTAACAATAGAAAAGCCAGTGTTAATGGTATAAATCCATACAATAGGTAGGCGGCAAAGGTAATAAGGTATAAAATAGCAATGGCACCACCTTGTAAAATAGCGGCATATATTTTACGTTTATGTCTTAATTTCCAACCAATTATTAATAAACCAAAACTGATAACTAACGCACCCAAAATTATTAACTCAGGGGTAATTTGTTGATGTTGAAAAATATAATTAAATAAAGAACTCAATCCTAAAAAAAGTATCGCAATACCCAGTTGAGTAATCTTATTTCCGATGATAAACCAACTAAAGAGCTTATAACTGAAACTAGTTTTAACTACTCGATGAGATTTATTGAGCTTATTTGCCGCTTTATTATTTTGATCACTATTTATAGATGAGGCGTGATGATTAATCTTTGTCTCTGTGGCTATTTGACTGGATTTGTTAGTACTATCTATTTGTGAGGTCATTGATAGTGATTGTTTATCTAAAGTTGCACAATCTAACGGCTTACAATTGTTTCTATCTGCAACGATATTCTCTAGCGTAAGCTGTGATAGCTTTTTTTGTAACTCAGCCACTTGTTCTTGTTGAACAGTAATATACTGTTTCAAAAAAGCAATAATACAAAGTAAAACAATGATGATTATAAAAACGAGTAAAGCAAAAATAAACTCCACTTTATTATTCCTTATATTTTAGAATGGGTACTAATGAATGATCTTTGTTTTAATTATTAGTTAGAAAAGAGGCTAATTTTTTATCTTAATCTACAGCAAATCCTTAATTACTCAATAGAATGATTAAATTTCATACTTACCTAATAATATTAAGCCGCTTAAAGAGCGTAACTAAAAGTATTTTGACTACAAAATATTGCAAAGCAATATATACAATATTGTATTGGATTTATCAGCATCGATTAATAAAACCAGACACTTTTTAGAAAAAATATCTGTTGTTTTAATTATAGCCAGCTCATTGACTTTCTTTTATAATATTGCTCTATTTTTACCTGTTTTGGCTTAAAAAGAGTACTTAGCATGAAAATTTTAGCTGGTTCTTCTGCTTTATCTGCATTTCGTATTAGTAAAATCCTATCCGCATGCCGTGAAAAATCGATTCCTGTTATCAATATTGAGGCGCAATATTTGCATTTTGTTGATTTAGTTGAGGAATTAAATTCAACTCAACAAGCAACGCTCGAAAGATTATTACAATATGGTCCTAAAAGCGCTCAAATTGATATTTTGGATAAATCCAACAAAACGCTATATTTAGTTACCCCAAGAACAGGAACTATTTCACCATGGTCTTCTAAAGCCACCGACATTGCGCATAACTGTGGTTTAACCCAAATCCATCGCATAGAGCGTGGCATTGCCTATTATGTTCAAGTTGATTCATCATTAACAGCGGCACAAAAAAGTGATTTTTTGGCACTCATTCATGACCGCATGATGGAAACGGTATTAACTTCTTTGGAACAAGCAGAATTATTATTTAAAGTTGAATCACCAGCACCTGTTACTACCATTGATCTGCTCGCGCAAGGTCGTAAGGCTTTGGAATTAGCAAATGTTAAACTAGGTTTAGCATTAGCACCTGATGAAATCGACTATTTAGTTGAAAGCTTCCAAAAACTTAATCGCAATCCAACGGATGTAGAGCTTTACATGTTTGCGCAGGCTAACTCAGAACATTGCCGACATAAAATATTCAATGCTGATTGGATTATTGATGGTCAAAAACAGTCTAAATCGTTATTTAAGATGATCAAAAATACATTTGAAAAAACGCCAGACTATGTTTCATCTGCTTATAAAGATAATGCAGCGGTTATGGACGGCTCTCAAGTCGGGCGTTTTTTTGCTGATAGTGAGAATCAAACTTACCAATATCATCAAGAATATGCCGATATTTTGATGAAAGTTGAAACCCATAACCATCCAACAGCAATATCACCTTGGCCGGGAGCGGCAACCGGAAGTGGTGGTGAAATTCGCGATGAAGGCGCAACCGGGCGTGGAGCAAAACCTAAAGCCGGTTTAGTAGGCTTTTCCGTATCTAATTTGCGCATCCCCAACTTTGAGCAGCCGTGGGAACAAGATTTTGGTAAACCAGATCGCATTGTGACGGCGCTTGATATTATGATTGATGGTCCATTAGGTGGGGCGGCATTTAATAATGAGTTTGGTCGACCTGCATTGTTGGGATATTTCCGTACCTATGAAGAACACGTTAACAGTTATAACGGTTATGAACTGCGTGGTTATCATAAGCCGATTATGCTGGCTGGAGGAATGGGAAATATTCGTCGTGAACACATTCAAAAAGGCGAGTTTCCTGCTGGCTCTAAATTGATTGTTTTAGGTGGGCCAGCAATGAATATTGGGTTAGGCGGTGGTGCAGCCTCATCGATGACATCGGGTCAATCTGATGCCGATCTCGATTTTGCCTCCGTTCAACGTGATAATCCGGAAATGGAGCGCCGTTGTCAGGAGGTGATCGACCGTTGTTGGCAGCTAGGCAAAGATAACCCGATATTATTTATTCATGATGTTGGTGCTGGTGGCTTATCCAATGCTATGCCAGAGTTAGTAAGCGACGGTGGTTGTGGCGGTCAATTTGAATTGCGTAAAATTTTGAATGATGAACCCGGCATGACACCACTCGAAATTTGGTGTAATGAGTCGCAAGAACGTTATGTTCTGGCAATACATCCTGATAGTCTAGATTTGTTCGATAAGCTTTGCCAACGTGAACGAGCGCCTTATGCGGTCATTGGTGAAGCCACTTTTAACAAATCAGTTAAGTTACATGATGAATATTTTAATAATAATCCGATCGATTTACCGCTGGATGTATTATTGGGTAAAACACCTAAAATGTTAAGAGACGTCAAAACTTATCAAGCGTCTGGTGATAATTTCTCAACTACTGACATAAATCTCTACGATGCTGTCAAGCGTGTATTACATTTACCCACTGTTGCCGAAAAAACATTTTTAATCACCATTGGTGACCGCTCTGTGACTGGCATGGTTGCTCGAGATCAGATGATTGGTCCTTGGCAAGTTCCGGTAGCGGATTGTGCCGTAACAACCGCCAGTTTAGATAGTTATTATGGTGAAGCTATGTCAATGGGTGAGCGTGCACCGGTTGCATTACTAAACTTTGCCGCATCAGCAAGGTTAGCGGTAGGCGAAGCCATTACCAATATAGCGGCAACCAATATTGGTGATATTAAACGCATCAAGCTTTCAGCTAACTGGATGGCAGCAGCGGGGCATCCCGGTGAAGATGCGGGGCTTTATCAAGCGGTTAAAGCCATTGGGGAAGAGCTGTGTCCGGCTTTAGGATTAGCGATCCCTGTTGGCAAAGATTCCATGTCAATGAAAACAACATGGCAACAAAATGGCGAACAAAAATCAGTGACATCGCCATTATCATTAGTTATCTCAGCTTTTGCGCGAGTTGAAGATGTCCGTAAAACAGTGACACCACAGCTCAGCACTAATATTGATAATACGTTATTGCTAATCGATCTCTCTAAAGGTCATCAGGCGTTAGGTGCCACCGCACTCGCTCAAGTTTATCGAAGTTTAGGACAAAAAACGGCCGATGTGCATGATGCTAAAGAGCTTGCCGCTTTTTATCAAGCAATACAAAGCCTTGTTGCTCAAGATATGCTCTTGGCTTACCATGATCGTTCTGATGGTGGATTAATTGTGACATTAGCAGAAATGGCTTTTGCAGGCCATTGTGGCATTGATGTTGATATTACTACACTAGGCCATGACTTTATTGCTTCGTTATTTAACGAAGAGTTAGGTGCTGTTATTCAAGTTGCTAATGATCGTTTAGATGATGTCATGGCTTGTTTTAATCGCTTTGGTTTATCGCATGCAGTTCATCTTCTGGGGCAAGCAAAAGTCGGACAACAATTTATTGTACGAAATAAATCAGCGGTCATTTATAGTGAATCACGTTTAACGCTTCGTACATGGTGGGCACAAACGACGTGGCAAATGCAACGTTTACGAGATAATCCGCAATGTGCTGATCAAGAGTATCAAACAAAACAAGATGAAAGCGATCCGGGGCTAAATGTAAAATTAACCTTCGATTTGCAAGATGATATTGCCGCTCCTTATATTGTTAAAGGCATAAAACCAAAAGTTGCCATTTTACGTGAACAAGGGGTTAACTCTCATGTTGAAATGGCAGCAGCGTTTGACAGAGCAGGTTTTGAAGCAATTGATGTCCATATGACGGATCTATTAAAAGGTCGAGTATCGCTAAATCAATTTAAGACGCTAGTTGCCTGTGGCGGATTCTCTTATGGGGATGTTCTAGGTGCAGGTGAAGGCTGGGCTAAATCAATACTGTTTAATGAACAAGTGCGTAATGAATTTGCACAGTTCTTTGAGCGAAATGACACATTATCGTTAGGGGTGTGTAATGGCTGTCAAATGATGTCCAATTTAAAAGATCTTATCCCCGGCGCTCAGTTATGGCCACGTTTTGTGCGAAATGTGTCAGAGCGCTTCGAAGCACGCTTTAGTTTAGTTCAAATCCAACAAAGTCCTTCTTTACTGTTTAGCGATATGGCTGGCTCACATATGCCAATCGCTGTTTCGCATGGTGAAGGGCATGTTGAAGTGAAAGATGAAGCGCACCTAGCTAATTTAGAAGCGTCAAACTTAATTGTTTTACGTTATATCGATAACTTTGGGCAAGTTACTGAGCAGTATCCTGCTAATCCAAATGGTTCACCAAATGGTATCACAGCGGTAACGTCGCAAGATGGGCGTGCAACGATTATGATGCCTCATCCTGAGCGGGTATTTAGAACTGTGACCAATTCTTGGCATCCTGATAATTGGGGGGAAGATAGCCCTTGGATGCGCATATTCCGTAACGCGCGTAAACAACTTGGATAATAAAATCGCCGACACTTTGTCGGCGATACTATATCATTGGTCATAAAACCATTAAATTTTAGGTGGCTGTTTTTGCCTGTCAGTAAGTGGCTTAGCTAAAAGGGTATCCATTTTTCGTAATAACTGATCAGTTGTTTCCCAACTAATACAAGCATCCGTTACTGATACCCCATATTTAAAGTTTTCTTTGGGTTGCTCAGAAGACTGATTCCCTTCATTCAAATTACTTTCAATCATCACACCAATAATTGAGTTATTGCCATGTTCAATTTGCTCAATAATTGAGTTGGCCACAATGGGTTGGTTGCGATAATCTTTATTTGAATTAGCGTGGCTACAATCGATCATTAAGTTTGGTAATAGCCCGGCTTTTTGCATTTGAATTTCACACAGTGCGACATTTTCAGCATCATAATTAGGTGTTTTGCCACCACGTAAAATGACATGACCATGTGGATTGCCTAATGTTTGTAATACAGTTACTTGACCTTGTTGATTAATACCTACAAAACGATGCCCCATTGAAGCCGATTTCATGGCATTAATTGCGACATCTAAGCTACCGTCAGTCCCATTTTTAAAACCGACAGGCATTGATAGACCCGATGCCATTTCCCGATGTGTTTGCGATTCCGTTGTTCGTGCCCCAATAGCTGCCCAACTAATCAAATCGCCAATATATTGGGGAGTATTAGGATCTAATGCTTCTGTTGCAATAGGTAAACCAATTTTTGTGATATCAAGAAGTAACTTACGCGCTTTTTTTAGACCATGCTCAATATCAAACGAACTATCCATATGGGGATCGTTTATCATCCCCTTCCAACCAACAGTCGTTCTTGGTTTTTCAAAATATACTCGCATAACGATAAATAGGTTATCTTTAACTTCATCGGCAAGCTTCTTAAGTTTATGAGCATATTCTATTGCTGCCTCAGGATCATGTATCGAGCAAGGACCACAAACAATAAGTAATCGGTGATCACGACGTTCTAAAATATCGACAATCGTTTGACGAGAAGATGCAATTTGATTTTCTAATTCAACTGACAGTGGGTAAAGCTTTTTTATTTCTTCTGGTGTTACCAACATATGTTCGTCATGGATTCGGACATTATTCAGTGTATCTTTTAACATTTTTATTTTCCTTGTTAAAATCATTCAAATATTTTATATGTAAAATATTAATTACATAAACGCTCATTATGTAAACACAAAAATACATATCAGTAAACTAAATTTTTGGAATTTTACATAATTTCGAATTTCTTATAGATTAAACTATATAATTAAACTCTTTTTTATAGATGATAACCTGATAAAAAATAACTTAAAGATATTGGATGTAATGATATGTTTACATTTTGATTGGTTAATTCTTTGTTTAGTGTATTTATTCTAATCGATCGCTTTTACTATTTTATCGCTATAATGTGTTGAAAGATTAATTCTAGGAATCAGTAAAATGAATCAAGATAAGTGTGTACTTAATTTGATGGGCACAAAAATTCAAATCTGGCTACAGCATGACAGCCCACAACAGATATTAAACGAAGCTCAAAAGCGATTAATTGACTATGAGCGCCGATTTAGTGCTAACAATTCGAGTTCAGAACTGATGCAAGTTAATCTTAATGCCGGTATCAAGCCGGTAAAATTACAATCAGATCTTTTTACCCTCATCAAAATAGGTAAAACGCATAGTTTGGCTGAAAATAGTTTTTTAAATATTGCTATAGGTCCGCTAATTCAAGCTTGGCGGGTAGGATTTGCAGATGCACGTTATCCTTCAAAAGCAGAGATCGACCAACGATTACAACTCATTGATCCTAATGACATTATCTTAGATGACACAAATCAGTCGGTATTTTTAACAAAACCAGGCATGGCAATTGACCTTGGTGCATTAGCCAAAGGCTATTTTGCTGATAAAATTATTGCGTTTTTTAAACAGCAACATGCCAAATCAGCTTATATCGATTTAGGAGGCAATGTATTAACTTTTGGCGACTGTCCTTTTCATGAGGATGGATATTGGCAGGTTGGCATTCAAAATCCATTTTTAGCCAGAGGCAATGTCATTGCTGCTTTGAAAATCAAGAATCAGTCGGTGGTAACTTCGGGCATTTATGAACGAACATTTTGTTATAACGGTAAAACTTATCACCATATTTTTGATAGCAAAACCGGTTATCCTGTTCAAACTAATGTAGAAAGTATAACTATTGTGAGCGAGCATGCGCTTGATGGCGAAATTTGGACAACACAACTGTATGGCAATGATGCCAGACAAGTTATTCAGCGGATAAACAAAATGGCAAATATCGAAGGAATGGTTGTGACCGTAAATCGTGAATTTGCGAGCTCAAAAGGGTTGTTGATTTAAATTTAATTAACTGGTTTTATTTAACTTTTAAATTATTGGTCTGTTCCTTTTTATCAAAAGATGATACAAAAAGTTTGATCAGCTCCTTTTCTGCAACACTAAGCGTTTTATTGGCAGAGTATGCAATAAAATAACTCAGTGAAATGAGTTCCAAAGGTAATGGAATCAAGTTGTAAGCAACATCATCCGGTTTATTATTGATGCTGACACTTTCCGGTATAAAAGTCACACCAACCCCTTTTTTGGCAAGCTCAACAATCGTAAAAATATTACTACTTTCCAATATGATGTTTGGTTGGATTTTATATTTTTGAATGAGATATTCAATTTGATGTCGAATGGTGGAACCGTGTGAAGTTAGCAGTAGCTTTTCTTGTAATAAACCTTTCATAAACTCATGATTATAAGCAATGTTTTTGGCATTTTTTTGATACAATTTTGAGCTTTCCGGTATCAGTGCATAGTAACAGTGTTTACCACATTTATGACTGATTAAATTTGGTGAAATCGTTTCAGCGTTTTGCCCGATAAAAAAATCGAGTGTTTGATTTTCGGTTTTTTCTTCACTATTTTTGGGGACATATTCGTGTAATTCGATCTTTATATTGGGAAACTTTTGCATAAAAGTCGGTAAAAATAGCGGTAATAAATAAGTACCCAGGCTGGGTAAGACGCCGATTTGAATAACAGTATAGTTGTTGTCAGTATATTTTTGGATTTTCTTTCTAAATGTTTCTTGTTTATCGACTAATGAAGCAAGATATTCATAGTAGATTTTTCCAGCTTCGGTCAATTGTAACGGTGTTGTCTGCCGGTTGATAATTTCGGTACCCAGATCACTTTCAATTTTTTTGATAGTTTGGGTTAAATATGATTGTGATATATACAGATTTTGGGCGGCTTTAGTATAATTGCCGTGCTTTAGTAAAACATCAATATATTGCAACATAATAAGTGAATTAATTTTAGCCATTCTAGTTATCTCGCTCTATCCCACTTAATTATAACAAATTACTTATAAGTCTATAATTAATCAGCTATTTCACAAATATTTTTTTCTGTTCTACACTAGCTTACATAATCATTTGCACATTAGTCAACATACTTAAAATAACAATAATTGATTCTATCATTTTGTGCCATTTGCGAAAGAATTTGTATTATAAAATATTGATATTAAAAAATTGTGCCGAAAGGTACTAAGTGAGGTTTTAAAGTGAAATTTGTTGGTATAGTTGGGACGAATTCCGATCGTTCCACTAATAGAAAATTACTCCATTTTATGAAAACGCATTTTGCCGATAAAGCAGAAATTGAAGTGTGCGAAATTAAATCATTACCTGCATTTAATGAGCCAAGTGATAAAACACCACCGGCCGCAGTTCAAGCGTTATCCGATAAAATTGAGGCGGCTGACGGAGTCATAATTGCAACGCCAGAATATGATCACTCAATAACAGCAGCATTAAAAAGTGTTATTGAATGGCTTTCTTATACAACTCGCCCTCTCATTAATAAATGTGTCATGATTGTTGGTGCCTCTCATGGCATGCTTGGTTCTTCAAGAGCACAAGCGCATTTGCGCCAAATTTTAGATGCGCCGGAATTAAAAGCACGTATTATGCCTAGCTCGGAATTTTTGCTAGGGCAATCGTTACAAGCTTTTGATGAGCAAGGTAATCTTGTTTATGCCGATAAAGTTAAAGAATTGGATGAGTGTTTCGATGAATTTTTATTATTTGTGGAATTAACAAATAAGTTACTGCAAACAGGTAAATTTAATACTGAACAAAATAAAAAATTTAGTTGGAAACAAGCGGCAGAAGAAGGAGCATCATCATGAAATTAATCGGAATTGTAGGCACGAATGCTAAAGAGTCTTATAACCGTATGTTGCTGCAATTTATGCAACGACATTTTGCCAACAAAGCTGAAATTGAACTATTAGAATTGACCGATGTGCCAATGTTTAATGAAACAGATGATCAATCTAATAGCCCTGTTATTCAAAATTTTAATGAGAAGATTATGCAAGCAGACGGCGTGATTATTGCCACGCCAGAGCATAATCACTCTATACCTTCAGCCTTGAAAAGTATTATTGAATGGTTGTCTTTCAATTTACATCCTTTTGACGGTAAGCCCGTTATGATTGTTGGTGCATCTTATGATGTGCAAGGATCATCACGCGCGCAACTTCATTTGCGTCAAATTCTTGATGCGCCAGGCGTGAATGCTACGGTGATGCCGGGGTCTGAATTTTTACTCGGGCGCGCTCATCAAGCTTTTGATGAAGAGGGCAATTTGAAATCTGAACGTACCATTGATTTTCTCGATAGCTGTTTTTTACGTTTCTTACGTTTCACACAAGTTGTTAACTTACTTAATGTTCCTGAAGAAATCAGCTATGAGCCGGGAAAATATAGCGTGACAGCACCGGGACATAATGGCGATTTGCCGATGATTGTTACCCTATCGAGCGATCGCATTGAATCGATCGATATTGATACGCAAGGCGAATCAGAAGGTATTGCCGATGTCGTATTTAAACGTATTCCGTCTCAAATTCTGGAAGGTCAAACGCTCAATGTTGATCTTATATCGGGTGCTTCGGTAACCAGTAATGGGGTGATTGATGGGGTTGCCAAAGCAATTAAAATGGCTGGTGCTAATCCTGATGTGTTACGAAAAAGACCGAAAGCCCCAAGTGCAGTTGATAATAGTGATGCGCTATATACCACCGATGTGGTTGTCGTGGGTGCCGGAGGTGCCGGTTTATCAGCCGCAGCCAGTATTTTACAAGAAGGTAAAAAGGTCATCGTGGTTGAAAAATTCCCGGCTGTTGGCGGTAATACCGTTCGAACAGGGGGGCCAATGAATGCGGCAAATCCTAAATGGCAAAACACGTTTAATGCTATTGCTGGAGAAAGCCACACGCTATCAGAAATCGTCGCTATTGATGAAACGACGATTGATCCGGAGTATCTGGCAGACTTTAAAGCTTTAAAAGATCAAATTAATGCCTATTTAGCAGAAAATAAAGATAAAACCGGTTACTTGTTTGATTCGCCATTGCTTCACCGAATTCAAACTTATCTGGGCGGTAAACGAACAGACCAGCTCGGTAATGTGATTTATGGTCAATATGACCTCGTTAAAATCTTAACTGATGAAGCGCTAGAATCAGTTAAATGGCTCGAAGATATTGGCGTTGAATTTGATAAACATGATGTGACTATGCCCGTTGGCGCGTTATGGCGTAGAGGTCATAAACCTTTAAAAAGCGAAGGTTATGCGTATGTTTCTGCGTTACAAAAATATGTCGAAGATCATGGTGGCATCATCATTACTGATACAGCCGTTAAAGAGTTAATTGTCGATAATGGGCATGTTTGTGGTGTGATTGGTCAAGGTCTGAATAATAAAAAAGTTACCGTGGAAGCTAAGGCGGTTATTCTGGCTTCTGGTGGCTTTGGCGCCAATACCAAAATGCTCAAACAGTACAACACGTATTGGACTGAAATTGATGATGATATCAAGACCTCTAACTCTCCTGCGATTACCGGTGATGGAATTCTATTAGGGCAAAGTGTTGGTGCTGATTTAGTTGGTATGGGATTTTCACAAATGATGCCTGTTTCTGACCCTGATACCGGTGCTTTGTTTAGTGGATTACAAGTGCCGCCGCAAAATTTTATTATGGTTAATAAACAAGGTAAGCGTTTTGTTAATGAGTATGGTAGCCGGGATAAACTCACTCAAGCAGCTATTGATAATGGTGGATTATTTTACTTAATCGCCGATGAGGCCATTAAAAAGACAGCTTATAATACTTCGCAAGAAAAAATTGATAAACAAATTGCCGCTGGCACACTGTTTTGCGCCGATACTTTAGAGGAATTAGCCGAAAAACTGGGTATGGATGCGCAAGTCTTTAAACAGACAATTACCAATTATAACGCCTATGTCGATGCAAAATATGATCCTGAGTTTGGTAAAGATGTGTTCGATTTAAAAGTCGAAATTGCCCCATTTTATGCCACGCCAAGAAAACCGGCAGTGCACCATACCATGGGCGGACTAAAAATTGATACCCAAACACATGTGCTTGATGAAGCTGGGCATCAAATCTCTGGTTTATATGCTGCCGGGGAAGTCGCAGGCGGAATTCATGCAGGTAATAGACTCGGTGGTAATTCATTAACAGACATATTTACGTTTGGTCGAATTGCCGGAAAAACAGCATTAAAGGATTTAAGTTCAAGAATGGAGTCTAATTATGGTGACGGAAAATAAGTATACTAATCGATGGCTTATACTCATTGCATCAACCTCTATTTTACTTTGTACCGGTGCAATTTATGCTTTCAGCGTGTTTGCAGGTCCTTTAAGTATCGAAAAAGGTTGGAGTATGTCAGAGGTCATGACTGCCTTTGCAATTAATTCGGCAGTCGGTCCGATCCCAATGATTCTCGGTGGCTTTTTGACTGATAAGGGACTGGCAAAATGGTCGAGCGTTTTAGGTGGATTACTCTTTGCGCTTGGCTTTGTATTGACTGGTTTTGTTACCTCGCCTTTCATGCTTTATATTACCTATGGTTTATTAAGCGGTTTTGGGCAAGGGCTTGCTTACTCGGGATGTTTAAGTAATACCATTAAATTTTTCCCGGACAAAAGGGGGCTTGCTTCCGGTATTATTACCGCCGGTATGGGCGGTGCAGCAATTATTGCTGCACCTATCGGAAATGCTTTAATTGAACACTATGATGTGCTTAGCGCATTTAAGTTTTTAGGCTTTGCTTATATGGTTGTCATTATCATAGCAAGTTTATTCATTAAAGTTGCGCCCGCCAACTATCAACCTGCGGGTTGGACACCGGCCAATAATCAACAAGCTAAAGCTATTGTGAATAAAAATTGGCAACAGATGCTTAAAACGCCATATTTTTACCTCATATTTTTTATGTTAGGTGCCGGCGCTTTCTCCGGATTAATGATAGCCTCAAATGCATCTGGCATTGGGCAAAAAATGTTCGGATTAACGTCGGCTATTGCGGCATTTTATGTCAGTTTGTATTCATTAAGTAATTGTGCCGGGCGAGTGGTATGGGGAACGGTATCAGACAAACTAGGGCGTAACAAAACGTTAGATATCATTTTTTCAGTTATCATCCTAGCTTTTGTTTCATTTTTATTTATCCCCTCTCAAATTGGCTTTGCCATAGGTATTATTGCACTCGGTTTATGTTTTGGTGGTGTTATGGGCGTTTTTCCGCCAATGGTAATGGAAAATTATGGCCCGATTAATCAAGGCGTGAATTATGGTGTTATCTTTATTGGCTACTCATCGGCTGCTTTCTTTGCGCCAAAATTAACAGCAGATATCTTGGCCAATAACGGTGGAAATTATACTAACGCCTTTTATGTGGCAATTGGGGTTGCATTTATTGGCTTAGTATTAAATATGATTTATAAATGGGTTAAAAAAAGATAAGGTAATTTTGCTTAGCAAAATATAAAGTAAAAGGAGTACATCAATTGTACTCCTGTTTTTTTTATTGCAGATAAGCTAATTTCAACGTAGCGTTTAAGTACGTGCAATTGACTCTAACACGATAGTTTTATCTATGCCGTCAATCACTTCCACATGACCAATTTTAGTTGGAATAACCAATCTAAGTTTGCCAGACAAGACTTTTTTGTCACGAAGCATATGCGGAATATAGGACTCAATTGACATTTGCGCCGGTTTAGTAATCGGTAACTTCGCTTTAATCAGTAAATTTTTGATGCGATCAATATCCGTTACAGAAAGCTTACCCAATAGGGCAGCAGTCTGAGCTGCCATAACCATTCCCACACTAACTGCTTCACCATGTAACCAGTTACCGTAGCCAAGTTCAGCTTCAATTGCATGACCATAAGTATGGCCAAGGTTTAAAATTGCTCGCATATCTTGTTCAGTTTCATCAGCGGCGACAACTTGCGCTTTAAGTTCACAGCAACGATAAATACAGTAGCTTAATGCATTAACATCTAAATTTAATAGATCATCAATATGCTGCTCTAACCAGCTAAAAAACGCACTATCTAAAATAATGCCATATTTGATCACTTCAGCTAAACCGGCTGACAGTTCACGCTGAGGTAAGGTTTTTAAGCAATTAAGATCAATGACAACAGATTGCGGTTGATAAAATGCCCCAATCATATTTTTTCCCAACGGATGATTAATAGCCGTTTTACCGCCAACAGAGGAGTCAACCTGTGAAAGTAACGTTGTTGGAACTTGAATAAACTTGATACCACGTTGATAAGCAGAGGCTGCAAATCCCGCTACATCGCCAATCACACCGCCACCGAGCGCAATAAGTGTGCTACTACGGGTATGATTATTAGCTAATAAGGCAGTTAGCATGGTATTCCATGTTTCCATGGTTTTATATTTTTCACCGTCAGGAACAATTACAGAATCTGTTTTAATGCCGTTTTTTTCCAACATTTCAGTTAACGTAGCTAAATACAATGGGGCGATAGTTTCATTGGTTGCAATAAGAACTCGTTGACCTGCTTTGAGTTTAAATGGTTGAAACTGGGACAGGAGGTTTTCACCGATAGTAATAGGATAACTGCGGTTTTCGAGGGCAACATTTAAGATCTTTTGCATGATGATTTCCGGACAATTCAAAGTCGATATATTGTTGCATGTTAGCGATAAAAATGTGGCAGCGCAACATAGAATCATTTAAAATTAATGCCAATTTTTAAAAGCGATGTTGAATATTATATGTCTTTATCTATTGTTTTAGCGCAAAAAAACTGGCGTGTTGGCGATATTGAAACAAATACCCAACAAATTATTGAGCTGATGCGCAACCATACCGCTGATGATCTTATTGTGTTTTCTGAGCTGGCAATTTGTGGTTACCCGCCGGAAGATTTAATTTATCGTGTTGATTTCAAAGATCGTTGTCAAAAAGCGTTAGACTCTATTTTGCAAGCAAGTAAGCAGTGCGCAGTTATTGTGGGTCACCCACATTGGCAAAACGGACATATTTATAATGCTCTTTCATTATTTTCAAATGGCAAACAATTGGCTTGTTACCATAAGCAGTGTTTACCAAATTATGATGTATTTGATGAAAAACGATACTTTACCGCAGGTAATCAAAGTTGTGTTGTCGATTTTAAAGGAAAAAAACTGGGATTATTGATCTGTGAAGATCTTTGGCAAGATGAACCGATTGATCAGCTAAGTTCAGCACAAGTGGATATTATCATTACCGTTAACGCTTCCCCTTATGATATTGAGAAGCCAAGATATCGGCATGAACTGGTTAAGCACCATGCAATAAGAACACAATTACCGATTGTTTATGTCAATCAAGTCGGTGGTCAAGATGAGCTGGTATTTGACGGTGACTCTTTTGTTTGTAATGAGCATGGCGATATCGTTTGCCAATTAAAATCTTTTGAAGAGCAAGTCGCTCGTTTTCAATTAGGGCAAGCTTATAAAGCAATTGATAGCCAAGAAGATAATGTGCTTGCGTCTGTTTATGATGCGCTTGTACTGGCAACGCGAGATTATATCACCAAAAATGGTTTTAACGGTGCTGTCTTAGGGCTATCAGGTGGTATTGATTCAGCTTTAACACTAGCTATTGCTGTTGATGCATTAGGTAAAGATAAAGTTCAAGCGGTGATGATGCCGTTTCGTTATACCGCTGATATCAGCGTTGCTGATGCTAAAGAAGAAGCCGAAATTTTAGGCGTTGAATTTGATATTATATCGATCGAACCAATGTTTGATGCATTTATGTCATCTTTAAGCCCAATGTTTGCAGGTACCCGAAAAGATACAACAGAAGAAAATTTACAAGCACGTTGTCGGGGTGTTATTTTAATGGCGCTTTCGAATAAGCGTGGTCGATTAGTACTAACAACCGGTAATAAAAGTGAAATGTCGGTCGGATATGCAACACTTTATGGCGATATGGCTGGTGGTTTTGATGTACTTAAAGACGTGCCAAAAACAATGGTTTTTGCGTTATCAAAATATCGTAATTCACGTTCTTATGTAATTCCACAAAGAGTGATCACCCGTCCACCTTCAGCAGAGCTTGCACCTGATCAAAAAGATGAGGACAGCTTACCGCCATATGATATTTTAGACGGTATCTTAAAAGGTTATGTAGAGCAGGATCTTTCCGTTGAACAACTTATTGAGCAAGGTTATGATGAATCAACAATAAGACGTGTCATTAAATTGGTGGATATTAATGAGTATAAACGGCGCCAGTCAGCGGTAGGACCAAAAATTACAGCACGCAACTTTGGTAAAGGCAGACGATATCCAATTACATCTGCTTTTGGATTTAAGAACTGGTAATCTCGAATTAAGGGCAAAAACTATGAAAAAAATTGAAGCTATCATCAAACCATTTAAACTCGATGACATTCGAGAAGCACTAGCCGATCAAGGTATTACCGGTATGACAGTCACAGAAGTTAAAGGTTTTGGTCGCCAAAAAGGGCATACCGAGCTTTATCGTGGTGCAGAGTATATGGTCGATTTTTTACCTAAAGTTAAAATTGAACTTATTGTACCTGATGATATTTTAGAAATGTGCATTGAAACAATTATGAAAACGGCTCAAACAGGCAAGATCGGTGACGGTAAAATCTTTGTTTACAACGTGGAGCAAGTGATACGAATTCGTACCGGGGAAATGGATGAATCCGCTATTTAACTTAGTAGCGAATATCCGGTCTTTCCTGTTTAAGTAACTCTTGGGTTACGACCCCTTGAATAGAACAGATTAGAAGGCGCATATTATCACCTTTCTCAAGTAACAGTAGTTTTTCAGTGGTATTCGGTGCTGGAATGGTTTTAACACCAACAACGGCGCCAGTGTTTTTACGCCAAACTTGAATATCATCGTTGATGTTGCGAATCATTGGATTAGCAATATAGAGCAAATTATCTTCCATATTTTTCCAATTGAGAAAATTTAAAGCATCTTTAATCTGATCGATATCATTATCAATAATAAATCCCCAAAAATAGTATTTACCCATTTTATCCAGATTCATTGCGCTATCATAATAACCGATAATCTTAAGATTTTTATATAAAATTGGGGTTTTAAAGTAAATATAGTTTTTGGTTGTATCGGCGCGATTTTCAACAGGAATATAAGCTTGATTTTGATTAAAAACTTCAATATTGGTATGCGCTTTCAATTCATCTTTCGATGCATAAACATCCTTAAAAAACTCAGGCGAGCAAAGCGCTAGTGACTCTATTAACGGTACTTTATCGGCTGAAGCGATAAATGAACAAAACACAAAAAATAAAGTAATAAGGTTTTTGATCATATTGATTATATCTGACAAAAAAGCACCATTAAACGAATAAGTACTGATTGTATTATTATTTAAGCAGAATAACAATGTAAAAGCAGCTTTTCTTTTTAAAGATTTATTAAGAACAGTCTACTTAATAAACAACCAAATATCATAAATGAATTTAGCCCCACAAAAATTCAATTTATCAAGCACAAATATTTTTTATATTCATTTATGGAAGGAAGATCCCATAATGATGAATTTATCAAAAAAATAGTTTGTGGATTAGAAATTTTAAGATAGTTTAAATTGAGTAGTAACTTATGTAAGTTATTTGTTTTATTAAGTTTAAATGGAAGTAAATTATGAGTTCTATATTTGCAAATGAAATCTTAAAACAATTTTCTTGTCTTGAAGATGTGTCGATTAAAACGTTTTTTGGTGGGTTTAGCATTAACAGCAAGCAGATCATGTTTGGTTGGATTGATAAACAAAATTTTTATTTAAGAGGGCACGCTTTTTATCGCTCAATTTTTATTGAATTGGGCATGCAACCTTTAAATTTACCTGCAGGGATTGCAACTAAGCAGCTTGACTATTATAAAGTTAGCGATGATTTGTTGAAAGATCATCAAAAATTACTTCCCATTGTAAAAATGGTAATTGAATATGCTGAACTTGATCTGCATGAAAAAAAAGAACAAAAACAGAAGCGTATTAAATCACTACCGAATATTACTTTTTCATTGGAAAAATTGTTGTACAGTGTTGGGATTACAGATTTAGAAAAATTTATCGAAATCGGATATTTAGAAGCTTTTTACCGAATAAAGAATAAAAAACCAGATATTTCAAGCAATCTGTTATTTACGTTATATGGTTCGCTAAATGGTCGGCATGTTGCATCGTTATCTGAAACATTAATCAAAGAAATTGAAAAAGATTACCAATCTTTTTTAGAAAAAAAAGAGTAGGTATTAATAGCTTATAATTAATTGTTGATTAAGATAATACCATCACAGGCATAAGCACCTTAGTGATGGTATTTAATTGTTTTAGCTAACGTTGCAACTATTTTATGAGGTTCATCTTTTTATGACGTTCTTCTTCGTGTTGTTCTTTTAAATGTTTTAGGTACAGGTAAATTGGTTAGCAACGCATTAGGATCATATTGGCTTACCGGAATGGCATGATCGATAGCTTTTTCAATTGCAGGTAAATTCTGTGAATAACGTTCACAAGCCAATGAAATAGAATAGCCTTCAGCACCCGCTCGACCGGTGCGGCCAATCCGATGTCGATAATCATCACAATCATCAGGCAGATCATAGTTAAATACATGTGTTACATTTGGAATGTGTAATCCACGTGCAGCAACATCAGTTGCCACTAAAATATCTAAATCACCGCGAGTGAACTGCTCAAGAATCGATAGCCGTTTTTTTTGTGCGATATCACCGGTTAGTAATCCAACACGGTGACCGTCAGCGACTAAATGGCGCCAAATCTTTTCGCAAGCAACTTTGGTATTAGCAAATACAATACAACGATCAGGCCACTCTTCCTCAATAAGGGTCTGTAGCAAAGCCAGTTTATCTTCGTTAGAAGGAAAAAACAGCTCTTCTTTAATACGGTGGCCAATTTTTTGTTCGGGTTCAACTTCTACATATTGTGGATTGTTCATATGCTCAAAGGCAAGTTCACGCACGTTGTGGGTTAAGGTTGCTGAAAAGAGCATTGTTAAGCGCTTTTGTGGTGGTGTCATGTGTCTGAAAATCCAACGAACGTCACGAATGAATCCTAAATCAAACATCCGATCTGCTTCATCTAACACCACAACTTGAATCGATTCCAGATTGATGTAATTTTGCTTAGCATAATCGATTAATCGTCCGGTAGTGGCTATCAAAATATCCACACCTGCTGATAGCATTTTTAATTGTTTATCATAACCATCGCCACCATAAGCAAGACCTAATTTTAAACCGGTTTCCTCAGATAATATTTGCGCATCATTGTAAATTTGTACAACTAATTCACGGGTAGGCGCAATAATAACTGCTCGAGGTTGATTAATACTATGATCAGCAAGCGGTTGGTGATTCAATAAGTGACTAAAGGTTGAGGCTAAAAAAGCGATAGTTTTGCCTGTTCCTGTTTGCCCTTGTCCTGCAATATCAATACCTTTTGTAGTAAAAGGTAACGTTTGTTCTTGAATAGGCGTACAATAAGTAAAACCCTTTTTTTCAAGTGCTTTGATAACTAAAGGATGTAAAGGAAACTGACTAAAAGTCGTTTTTGTAAGATATGATTGAATCATTGTGGTTGTCAAAGATAATTATCAGAATTTTTCGATTATAACATATTAACAGCTAGTGCATCACTAATAATTATGTCCTATTAAAATAATTACTAGCACAGAGCGGTAAAATGTCCTAACATTAAAACCATAAAATTTATATTATTGGAGATTACGACTATGAGTCATAATATCGTTGCACTTTCAGAAAGTATTTTTGATAAAACTATCAACGAATCAACAAAACCTGTTTTAGTGGATTTTTGGGCTGAGTGGTGTGGACCATGTAAAATGATTGCCCCAATTTTGGAAGAAGTTGCATCAGAATATAGTGATAAGATTGTTATTGCCAAATTAAACGTCGAAGAAAACCCAAATATTGCGCCTAAATTTGGCATTCGTGGAATACCAACTTTATTAATTTTTAAAAACGGTAAAGTGGTCGCAACACAAGTAGGTGCAGTATCTAAAGCTCAGCTAAAAAGCTTTATTGATGCCCAACTTTAGTTTCTTATTCTATCCACCATTACAATAAAATAAGCGTAATTATTGTTACGCTTATTTTGTTTTTCTACACTATTTCGCTTAAAAATGGGCAAAATCTATAATTTAATATAGACATGCCCGTTTTTTTAGTGTACATTGCTAGCTTCTTACAAGAACCCCTTTCAGCAATCCTTTGTTTTTCTTGGTAAAGTGGTGAAAATTCTATAAACCTATACACATAATTATCATCAAAAGTTTAACAATAGATTAAGTTTGTGAATTGTTAGAAAGAGAATTTTTTATAAGTAAATGAAAGAAATATACAAATTTAGCAGTAATTGCAAACATATCAATTTTATCCTCAAGAATTTTTAAAATTATGAATTTAACTGAATTAAAAAACACTTCTGTCTCTGAGCTTGTAGCGCTTGGGGAAAAAACAATGGGGCTTGAAAACCTTGCCCGCCTTAGAAAACAAGACATTATCTTTGCAATCTTAAAACAACATGCCAAAAGTGGAGAAGATATCTTTGGTGATGGTGTGCTGGAAATTTTGCAAGATGGATTTGGCTTTTTACGCTCGGCCGATAGTTCTTATTTAGCAGGTCCGGACGATATCTATGTTTCTCCTAGCCAAATTCGACGGTTTAATTTAAGAACGGGTGATACCATCGCCGGTAAAATTAGACCACCGAAAGAAGGTGAGCGTTATTTTGCTTTATTAAAAGTTAATGAAGTAAATCATGATAAACCTGAAGACGCCCGCAATAAAATTCTTTTTGAAAACTTAACTCCACTTCACCCCAACTCTCGATTACGCATGGAACGCGGAAATGGCTCAACTGAGGATATTACAGCCAGAGTTCTTGATTTAGCATCGCCTATCGGTAAAGGTCAACGTGGTTTGATTGTGGCCCCACCTAAAGCGGGTAAAACAATGTTGCTACAAAATATTGCACAAAGTTTAGCGGTCAATCATCCTGAATGTGAATTAGTTGTTTTAATGATTGATGAACGCCCGGAAGAAGTGACCGAAATGCAACGATTAGTGAAAGGTGAAGTTGTTGCATCAACATTTGATGAGCCAGCGGCTCGCCATGTTCAAGTCGCTGAAATGGTAATTGAACGAGCAAAACGTCTTGTCGAACATAAGAAAGATGTCATTATTTTATTAGATTCAATTACTCGTTTGGCACGTGCATACAACACTGTTATTCCTTCATCTGGTAAGGTATTAACGGGTGGTGTAGATGCAAATGCTTTACATCGTCCTAAACGCTTTTTTGGTGCTGCTCGTAATGTCGAAGAGGGCGGAAGCTTAACCATTATTGCTACTGCACTGATTGATACCGGCTCTAAAATGGATGAAGTTATTTACGAAGAGTTTAAAGGTACGGGTAATATGGAAGTCCATTTATCGCGTAAAATTGCTGAGCGCCGTGTATTCCCTGCTATTGACTTTAACCGTTCCGGTACGCGTAAAGAAGATTTAATGACCTCACCTGATGAACTACAAAAAATGTGGATCTTACGCAAAATACTTAACCCAATGGGTGAGATTGACGCAATGGAATTTTTAATCGATAAACTTGCCATGACTAAAACCAATGACGAGTTTTTTGAAATGATGAAGCGTTCATGATTTGCGCAGTCAGTACAAAATATTATTAAAGTAATGAAAAATAGCCGTGTTATATACTGATACGGCTTTTTTTGTGGCAAAATATAGCGTAATTTATAATTTATAGAACTTTTTAAATTAAAGATGTTGTAAAAACAACCTTATTAACAGGGTTATTTGAGATTAAATTAAGGAGCCAAATCATGTCTAAACAACAAATCGGTGTTATTGGAATGGCCGTTATGGGGCGAAATCTAGCGCTGAATATTGAAAGTCGCGGATTTTCTGTCTCGATTTATAATCGTTCAAAAGATAAAACAGAACAAGTCATGGCTGAACATTCTGATAAGCACTTGGTTCCTTATTTTACCATTGAAGATTTTGTTAACTCTTTAGAAAAGCCTCGCCGAATCTTAATTATGGTACAAGCTGGTAAAGGTACTGATGCTGTTATCAATGAATTAAGACCACTATTAGATAAAGGTGATATTATTATCGATGGCGGTAATGCCTATTTTGAAGATACCATTCGCCGCAATAAGATGCTTTCTGATGAAGGGTTTAACTTTATTGGTGCAGGTGTCTCTGGTGGTGAAGAAGGTGCATTAAAAGGACCATCTATCATGCCAGGCGGTCAAAAAGAGGCATACGAATTAGTTGCCCCAATTTTAGAGAAAATTGCCGCAACGGTAAATGGTGAGCCATGTGTAACTTATATTGGTCCCGATGGTGCCGGTCATTATGTCAAAATGGCACATAATGGAATTGAATATGGTGATATGCAGCTGATTGCTGAAAGCTATTGGGTATTAAAACATGTCGTCGGTTTGACTAATGATGAACTTGCTGATGTCTTTGCGGATTGGAATAAAGGTGAATTAGATAGCTATCTGACAGAAATTACCGCTGATATCTTCAGATTTAAAGATGAAAATGGTGATTATTTAATTGATAAAATCTTAGATGCCGCCGGGAATAAAGGTACCGGTAAATGGACAAGCCAAAGCGCTTTAGATCTTGGTGAACCTTTATCATTGATAACTGAGTCGGTTTTTGCACGTTATATTTCAGCCATTAAACAGCAACGTGTTGCGGCATCGAATATTTTGAAAGGTCCAAAACAGGTTGCTTTTACGGGTGATAAACAAGCGTTAATAGAGAAAGTGCGTAAAGCGCTATATATGGGTAAAATCATCTCTTATGCGCAAGGCTTTTCACAGTTAAAAGCGGCTTCACAGCACTATAATTGGCAACTTAATTATGGCGAGATAGCTAAAATTTTTAGAGCCGGATGTATTATACGTGCTCAGTTTTTACAAAAAATTACCGATGCATATACGGCTGATAATCACATCGATAATTTACTGCTTGCCCCTTATTTTTGCCAAACAGTTGAAGCTTATCAACAATCGTTACGGGATGTTGTGTCTTTAGCTGTTCAACAAGGGATCCCGGTACCAACATTATCTTCAGCTATAGCTTATTACGATAGCTATCGTTCAGCTGTGCTACCCGCTAATTTGATTCAAGCTCAGCGGGATTATTTTGGTGCACATACTTATAAACGAATCGACAAAGAAGGTGTTTTCCATACTGATTGGTTAAACATTGAGTCATAAATAGTGTTGTTTTGTTATTGAACTTTTCAAATTGAGTGCAATGAAAATTGCACTCTAATTCAGTTATCTTTTCTTGATTAATCTGTTTTATGCCGTTTCTTTTTTCGCTATGAAAAAAAATACTGGCGGCGATTAGCTTTAGCGTTGTCAAGCAAATTTATTTATTAAAAAATCTAGAAAAGCACAATATATGGTGTATAATTCATTTATATCCACTATATATAGTGTTGTTTAAGCGATGTGAAAATCCTGGTCTTTATCAAGTAAAACCAAATATTCTGACAAAAAATAAATTGTTCTTAATAATTACAATGAATATTTATGTTGATACCAAGCCTATGCCAAGCGCTAATTATTAATGAATGTTGAGGGGAGTATATATGCCTGTTGTAATCAAACGAGATGGCTGTCAAACTGCGTTTAATGAGACTCGAATTAAAGATGCTATTGTCAGAGCTGCTGTTGCAGCTAACGTTCAAGATCCTGATTATTGTGCAGCTGTCGCTCGAGTTGTTACCAATCAAATGGCAGAACGAGACAGTGTTGATATTAATGAAATTCAAAATGCTGTTGAAAATCAGTTGATGTCAGGTCCTTATAAAAAACTAGCCAGAACTTATATTGAATATCGTCATGATCGTGATCGTGCTCGTGAAGAGCGCAGTCGTTTAAATCAAGATATTCGAGGGTTGATTGAACAAAGTAACGTCGCTATTTTAAATGAAAACGCTAATAAAGACAGCAAAGTGATCCCAACTCAGCGTGATTTACTCGCTGGAATTGTTGCAAGGCACTATGCTAAACAATATTTATTACCGAAAGACATTTCTCATGCTCATGATTGCGGTGAAATTCACTATCATGATTTAGATTATGCGCCTTTTTTCCCCATGTTCAACTGTATGTTAATCGATTTAGATGGCATGTTAACAAATGGTTTTAAAATGGGAAATGCCGAAATCGAACCACCAAAATCGATTGCGACAGCCACAGCAGTAACCGCACAAATAATTGCGCAAGTTGCAAGCCATATTTATGGTGGCACAACCATTAATCGTATTGATGAGATTTTGGCAAAATTTGTCACAATCAGTTATCAAAAACATAAAAAAATTGCTGAACAATGGGATATTCCAAATCCGGAAGCTTATGCTGAAAGTCGTACCGAAAAAGAGTGTTATGATGCTTTCCAATCTTTAGAGTATGAAGTCAACACGTTACATACTGCTAATGGTCAAACGCCATTTGTGACGTTTGGTTTTGGTTTGGGAACAAGCTGGGAATCACGCTTGATTCAAGAATCTATTTTAAAAGTCCGTATTCAAGGTTTAGGTAAAAATCATAAAACTGCCGTATTCCCAAAATTGGTTTTTGCGATTAAAGATGGCATAAATCATAAACAAGGTGATGTAAATTATGACATCAAACAACTTGCTTTAGAGTGTGCAAGTAAGCGTATGTATCCGGATATTTTGAATTACGATAAAGTTGTCGAAGTCACCGGTTCATTTAAAACGCCAATGGGATGCCGAAGCTTTTTAGGCGTCTATGAACAAGACGGCGAGCAAATTCATGATGGGCGAAATAATCTGGGCGTAATTAGCTTAAATTTACCACGTATCGCTATTGAAGCTAAAGGTGATGAAACGCGTTTTTGGGAAATATTAGATAAACGTCTTGCACTTTGCAAAAAAGCACTTATGACGCGTATCGCTCGTCTTGATGGTGTTAAAGCCCGTGTTGCACCTATTTTATATATGGAAGGGGCATGTGGCGTAAGGCTAAAAGAGGATGACAGCGTTTCTGAAATCTTCAAAAATGGTCGTGCATCAATTTCATTAGGATATATCGGGCTTCATGAAACCTTAAATGCACTTTATGGCAACCAAACACATCCGTTTGATAATGACACATTACGAGCTAAAGGTGTGGCAATTGTTGAACATCTGCGTAAAGCTGTCGAACAATGGAAAGCCGAAACCGGATATGGTTTTAGTTTATATAGTACGCCGAGTGAAAATCTATGCGATCGCTTTTGTCGGTTAGATACGGCTGAATTTGGTGTCATACCGGGCGTGACGGATAAAGGTTACTATACAAATAGTTTTCATCTTGATGTTGAGAAAAAGGTCAATCCATACGAGAAGATCGAGTTTGAAAAACCTTATCCACCCGTTGCCAGCGGTGGCTTTATTTGCTACGGCGAATACCCAAATATGATCAATAATGTTAAAGCATTAGAAGATGTATGGGATTATAGTTATACTCGTGTTCCATATTATGGTACTAATACTCCGATTGATGAGTGTTATGAATGCGGCTTTACGGGTGAATTTTCATGTACCAGCAAAGGATTTGTTTGTCCTAGTTGTGGCAATCATGATTCATCAAAGGTCTCTGTGACCCGTCGTGTTTGTGGTTATTTAGGTAGTCCTGATGCTCGTCCGTTTAATGCTGGCAAGCAAGAAGAAGTGAAGCGACGAGTAAAACACTTAAATAATGGTCAAATTGGCTAATTATTCATGAAAAACTTATGAATTATCATCGTTACTATCCAGTCGATGTGGTTAATGGCGAAGGGACTCGCTGTGTACTTTTTGTAGCAGGCTGTGTACATCAGTGTCCCGGCTGCTATAACAAAAGTACTTGGGGATTAAACTCTGGTTCGCCATTTACACAATCACTTGAAGATCAAATTATTAAAGATTTACAAGACACCGAAATTAAACGTCAAGGGTTATCCCTCTCCGGCGGTGATCCGTTGCATCCGCAAAATGTCCCGGCAATATTAAAATTGGTTAAACGGGTAAAATCTGAGTGTGAGAATAAAGATATCTGGTTATGGACAGGGTATAAACTTGACGAATTAACCGCTGAACAACAAGCGGTTATTCCTTATATTGATGTACTTATCGATGGCAAGTTTGTGCAAGAACTTGCCGATCCAAGGCTATTATGGCGAGGAAGTAGCAATCAAGTCATCTACCGTTTTAAAGATCCATCCTAAAATTATTGTTGTGATTTGTGTAGATTTAACAGGTAAGAAATCGCTTCACGATAATTGATTTCTAAATTTTCACTGCTGGATGAGCTGATGTGTAAATCGGTGATCTTGCCATTATCAATACCATAAACCCAGCCATGTAAGTTGATTTTCTTTCCTCGTTGCCAAGCCGATTGGATAATGGTTGAATGGCCAAGGTTATAGACTTGCTCAATAACATTTAGTTCACACAAAATATCCATACGGATATTAGCCGGAAATTCACCAATTAACGAACTGTAACGAAACCATAAATCACGAATATGCAATAACCAATTATTGATCAAGCCTAAATCCGGATTTTCAACCGCCGCACGAATACCACCACAGCCTAAATGACCACATACAATAATGTCTTCTATTTCAAGCACATCAACCGCATATTGTACGACTGATAAACAATTTAAGTCGGTGTGAATGACTAAATTACCGACATTACGATGAACGAATAATTCGCCGGGCTTTAATTTGATCAGCTTTTCAGCAGGGACTCGGCTATCAGAACAACCAATCCATAAAAACTTAGGATTTTGAGCAATTGCAAGCTGTTTAAAAAAATCCGGATCTTCTAATTCTATTTTTTCTGACCATTCGTGATTAAAACGAATCAGATCGTTTACATCAAACATACTCATTATTTCCTTTTATTTCATTACTATTTGACAGAGTTAACTGCTAACACGTACTAATTACTTTATTGTATTTATGTGTTGGATTTTGCTTGCCATGATTAATTTACGCCATAATGGTGTGGTTAAAAATTTGGCCTTAATGATTTTGCTATACAGTTTGATGCGTAGTGGCATGGTTTTTTGATAATAACGTTTATTCGGTTTGGGGTGCCGATCATTGAATATTTTGCTTAAAATTTCAGCGCTATCAAGCGCGTA
Source organism: Gilliamella sp. B3892 (assembly GCF_026536305.1). Lineage (NCBI taxonomy): Bacteria > Pseudomonadati > Pseudomonadota > Gammaproteobacteria > Orbales > Orbaceae > Gilliamella > Gilliamella sp. B3892. The sequence goes on along the minus strand of NZ_JAFNOK010000005.1, from coordinate 9,082 downwards.
GCTAATTCCTTCTAACGAACTGGCACTGATAAATCCTGCGGCTTCGCCGATTAGAAATATGTTTTCATTACCGGTATAAAAATCACGGAATCGATTTGGGTAAACGACTAAACATTTTTCGGTTTTTAATGGCTCACCAAAAACAAATCCTTGCTGAGTTAATTTCTCTTTTAATAACTCAAAATGTTCATTGGCTTCTTTTTTGGCAAAGGCACCACCAAAAATAAAGTATCCGTCTTTAGAAATGCTCCAGGCATAGCAATTAGTGGTCGCATTATCAAAAATACATGAATAAAAAGGATGCGGATTTTTTTCAGCAAACCATTGTTGAATGGCAACATATTGCCTTATAGAATGATTTGGATAACGCATTCTTCGGACAACTGAATTAGCACCATCAGCCCCGACAACATATTGTGCGGTGATGTTATGTTCTACTTTATTTTCGTCTTGATAAGTAACTTGATAGCCATCAATGACTCTTCTCACTTCTTTACATAATGTATTATGTAGAACCGTGACATTTTCCGGGATGAGAGATTTCAACCAAAGATCAAATTTGTGCCTATCAAAGCTGACATAACTGCGTTGATAATTACGCACAAGTTTTGATTGTAAATCAAATGTTTTGACACTGAAGATTTGAGGATCGGTCAAAATACTTTTTGGTAAATTTAAATTTTGTCTGACAAAAGCTTTTTGTGCATCATCGGCCAATAATCCACCGCATGGCTTATGAAACCCTTCATCACCAGTTTGATGTTTTTTATCTAATGCAATAACTTTGAAAGATGAGCTAAGTAGACGCGCTAGTGTACTGCCGGCTGGTCCAAGACCAATAATTGCAATATCGTAATCCATGCTTTTATTTCGTTAGTTTTGAGCTTTTGAATGGCGCTTATATTAACACAATTTATTGCAAAATGTGTTTATTCGTACAATGATTGATGAGATTCGTTATTTTTGTCAAGAACTTTCAGAAATACCCTACGTTTCAGTATAAAAAACAAATATTAAATGTGCTTTTTCAATCAAAGCGTTAATTGGCAACCGTTTTTAAAAATGCTTCATTTAATGTTTCAAATGGTAATTTACGACTAATCACCACTAAGCGAGACACTTTTTGCGCTGGATCTTGCCATGGTGAGCCATAGTCAAATCCAACCACTTTATGTACACCTTGAACAATCAAACGTTGTTCATTATCTTTAATTGCCAATACCCCTTTGTAACGTAACATGTCATTTCCGTACTGCTCGACTAAACTTTCCATAAAACTGCCAATCTTTTTAAGATCAAGTTCTCCGGCTTCAAACAGATAAGAACAGATATTATCATTCCAAGCGTTAGACGGTTTGGCATAGGGGATAGATTTGAAATTAACTTCTTGATTTTTTGAAGGGTTGATGACAAAAAAGCCTTGATTAATATTAAGCTCATCGTTCAAATCAAAGGCATGAATGTCTAGCCATTGTGATTTCGGGATTTCCCCCTTAATGGCTTGAAAAATTTGTGCTTTATTATTAATTTTATTGATTCTATTTAATACTTGAGATTTTTGCTCATCATCAATGCAATCTGTTTTTGTGATAATTATGCGATCGGCAAACCCAATTTGTGATTGCGCAACACGGTGCTCATCTAACTGTTGAGTAATATGTTGGGCATCAACGAGAGTAATAATTGCATCAAGTTCAATGGTTTGACGGATTAAATCATCAATAAAAAACGTTTGAATAATCGGTGCGGGATCGGCAAGACCTGTAGTTTCAATAATAAGCCGATCAAATTGCAGCTCTCCGCTGGCTCGTTGAGCATGTAATTGATGTAGTGCTTCGGTAAGTTCACCCTGCACGGTACAACAAATACAACCATTCGTCATTTCGACAATTTGAATATCTGTGCTGGTAGTTAATAATTCACTATCAAGGTTGACCGGACCAAATTCGTTTTCAATGATGATTATTTTCTCATCATGATGATGTTTCAACAGATAATTGATCAGCGTTGTTTTACCGGAACCGAGAAAACCAGTTAATAAAGTGACGGGCAGTAAAGAAGAAGGGAGCTGGTCTGTCATTACTTATCTCTCAACGGTTAACAGCATTTAAAACCACCTTTACCGCCGTAACGTGCATCTTGCCGCTCTTTGAAAAACTCTTCATAAGTCATTGGGGTCTGATCGGGATGCGTCAACTTCATATGTTGCACATAGGTATCATAATCGGGAATGCCCACCATGAGTTTAGCTGCTTGACCGAGGTATTTTCCTGCTTTGGCAATTGAATCAAACATAGATTTTCTCTTACTCAGTAAAGTTTTATTGCATAATATTATAAATGATAACTTTTTAGTTTCTTATAAACTAGCAAAATTATTCAACTAAAGACATTTCACTATAAAATGTCAATTAATTAGAGTCAATCATTGATTAACAGTAACCATGGTTAAATACGTTATTTTATATCATTTATATTTGTTGTAACTTATTTAAAGCCTAAAGATAACAATATTTAATAAAATGCATTTATCTATCTTAAAATAACTTTTATAATACCGACAATTTTTTACAATAACGAGTTAATAATGGAAAAGTTTCACGTAATCGGCCCAACATCTTTAAATGGCGAAGTTGTTATTTCTGGTGCTAAAAATGCGGCACTACCTATCTTATTTGCTGCAATTTTGGCGCAAGATCCTGTTGAGTTACAAAATGTTCCTAAATTAAAAGATATTGATACGACTTTAGCTTTATTAAGTCAATTAGGGGTGAAGTGTGAACGTAATGGCTCCATTAAACTTGATGCAAGCCAACTTAATAACTATTGCGCACCTTACGATTTAGTTAAAACAATGCGTGCATCGATATGGGCTTTAGGACCATTAGTTGCTCGTTTTGGTCAAGGACAGGTTTCATTACCCGGTGGCTGTGCGATAGGTGCAAGACCCGTTGATTTACACATTACCGGCTTACAGCAACTCGGGGCAACCATAACCCTTGATGAAGGCTATGTTAAAGCATCAGTGGATGGTCGATTAAAAGGCGCACATATTGTAATGGATAAAGTCAGTGTTGGTGCGACTGTGACAATTATGTCAGCAGCTACATTAGCAGAAGGTAAAACCATTATTGAAAATGCTGCTTGTGAACCTGAAATTGTGGATACAGCTAAATTTTTAAATACTCTAGGCGCGAAAATAACAGGTGCCGGTACTGTTCGTATTGAGATTGAAGGGGTTGAACGTTTAGGTGGCGGAGTGCATGAAATTGTTTCTGATCGTATCGAAACCGGCACTTTTTTAGTTGCAGCAGCTATATCAAAAGGTAAAATTACTTGTCGTAACACCGACCCTAGTTTACTTGACGCCGTATTATCAAAACTAAAAGAAGCCGGTGCAGATATCCAAACCGGTGATGATTGGATCTGTTTAGATATGCAAGGTAAACAACCTCAAGCGGTTAATATCCATACCGCACCACATCCGGGCTTTCCAACTGATATGCAAGCACAATTCTCTTTACTTAATATGGTTGCACAAGGTACCGGTATTATTAAAGAGACCATTTTTGAAAATCGATTTATGCATGTACCTGAACTTATTCGTATGGGTGCAAGAGCTGAAATCGAAGGTAATACCTTAATCACTCATGGCGTTGAAAAACTTAGTGGCGCTCAAGTTATGGCAACTGATTTACGTGCGTCAGCTAGTTTGGTGTTAGCCGGTTGTATTGCCGATGGCTTAACTATTGTTGATCGTATCTATCATATCGATCGTGGTTATGACAATATAGAAGACAAATTAAGAAAGTTAGGGGCCAAAATTGAAAGATGCTAATAATTTTGCGCTGTCAAATTTGTGTTAAATCATTAGGGTTAAAAGGAGTGTAATGATGACTAAAAAAGCATTAATCTTTTTATCAGAAGGCTGTGAAGAAACAGAAGCAGTGACTGTTATTGACCTTTTAACCCGTGCTGGCATTGAAGTGACCGATGCCAGTATCTCCCAAACACGTGAAGTTAAATGTTCACGAGGCGTAACAATTTTAGCGCAAAAAACATTTAACGAAGTTAAAGACCTTAATTTTGATATTGTGATTTTACCGGGCGGCTTAAAAGGCGCTGAAAATTTCAGAGATTGCCCGGCGCTAATTGAAAAATTAAAACAGACGCATCAAGCCGGTAACATTATCGCTGCGATTTGCGCATCACCAGCAATGGTGTTCCAATATCATAATTTACTTCCTGATGCATACATGACCGGTTATCCGACGACTAAAGATGCATTTAAACATTGGAAATCTGATAGGGCTTATTTTGATGTAAAACACAAAGTGATCACCAGTCAAGGCCCGGCAACGTCAATTGATTTTGCATTAAAAATCATTGATGCTTTATTAGGGGCTGATAAAGCGGCGGAAGTTGCAAAGCAACTTGTTTTACCGCTTGGCATCGATAACTATCAATAGCCATTACATGCAATCTTCAGCATTGTATGAAAAGTTAGTTAAAAGAGCGACATTAAGTGCTGTTTTAATTTCTACTTTTCTGATAATCATTAAATTAATTACCTGTTGGCTAACTGGGTCGATGAGCTTATTTGCGTCATTGTTAGATTCCGGTATCGACCTATTAGCGTCTGGTCTTAATTTCTTTTTGGTTCGTTATGCATTAAAACCTGCTGATGACGACCATACCTTTGGTCATGGTAAAGCTGAATCGCTAGCGGCTTTAGCGCAAGGTACCTTTATTATCGGCTCTGCAACGGTGTTATTGCTATCAAGTATCAAATCAATGATCTATCCAACCAGTATTCAAACGCCGTTACTAGGTATTTTGGTATCAACTATTTCTACTGTTTTTACTGCAACATTAATTTTATATCAAAGACATGTCATTAAAGTCACAAAAAGTAAAGCCATACAAGCGGATATGTTGCATTACTCTTCTGATTTGTTTATGAATATTGCTGTTGTTATTGCTTTATGTTTAAGTTGGTACGGGGTTGCTTATGCCGATGCTGGCTTTGCATTTTTTATATCGCTCTATATTTTTTATAATGCTTGTAAAATTGCTTACAATGCCATTCAAGATCTACTTGATCGTGCATTACCTGATAGTGATAACACTAGAATCGCTGAAATTGTTGCGATGTATTCAGATGTGCATGGTTTCCATGATCTCAAAACCAGACAAGCCGGCCCGGTTAAATTTATTCAGTTGCATATTGAACTGGATGATAATTTACCGTTAATTAAAGCGCATGCTATTGCTGATGCTATCGAAAAAAGCATCTCAAAAGAGTTCTCTCCGGCAAAAGTTATTATTCATCAAGATCCTCTCTCGGTTGTACCTACTGAAAAAAATCAGTAGAAAAATCATTCAAAATAGCTTTTATCTTCTATTGTTAGATATCTGTTAAGACTCTATAATAGCCAAAAGTCAATAATTTGGAGTTATTTTGTATGATAAAAAAAATAGGTATTTTAACCAGTGGTGGTGATGCACCGGGGATGAATGCAGCTATTCGTGGTGTAGTAAGAACTGCACTAACAGAAGGTCTGGATGTTTTTGGTATTTATGACGGTTATTTAGGTCTTTGTGAAAATCGAATCACACAGTTAGACCGTTCGAGTGTATCGGATATTATTACTCGAGGTGGTACTTTTTTAGGTTCTGCAAGATTTCCGGAGTTCAAAGATAAAGAAGTTAGGCAAAAAGCTATTGCTAACTTAAAACAACATCAAATCGATGCATTAGTCGTTATTGGTGGTGACGGCTCTTATATGGGAGCAATGCGATTAACGGAAGAAGGTTTTCCATGTATTGGTCTACCAGGCACAATAGATAATGATATTCGTGGGACTGATTACACAATCGGTTATTTCACTGCACTAAGCACTGCCGTTGAAGCAATTGATAGATTACGTGATACTTGTTCTTCGCATCACCGTATTTCGGTTATCGAAATTATGGGACGTGATTGTGGTGATTTAACCTTAAATGCAGCGGTTGCTGGCGGCTGTGAATTTATGATTATTCCTGAAGTTTCTTATACTAAAGAAGACTTAATTGAAGAGATCAAATTAGGATTTGCAAAAGGGAAAAAACATGCCATCGTCACTGTTACAGAACATATGTGCGATGTGAATAAGCTAGCTGCTGATATTGAAGCTGCGGTTCATCATGAAACAAGGGCAACAGTATTAGGCCATGTACAACGTGGTGGCTCACCAGTGCCTTACGATCGTATTTTAGGTTCTCGTATGGGTGCTTTTGCGGTAGAATTATTACAGCAAGGACACGCTGGGCGCTGTGTCGGTGTACAAAATGGCAAATTAGTACATCACGATATTATCGAAGCGATCAACACCATGAAACGACCATTTGATATGGATTTATATAATACAGCAAAACGCTTATTTTAATATTGATTGATTTTAAATTGCTCAAGCAATGTTAATCAAAGTAATATAACTAACAATTAGGTGAAATTTTGAAGTTTATAGCGCTAAAGTTATTATCGGCAAAAATTCACCTTTTAGATTTAAACTTCGTTTCTGCAAATTTTTCGTTTATATTAAAGTAGTCTTTACCTTTCTTAATCATCTGTGAGCTTAGCAGTCGCTCGATAAATCTTAAAAACGGCCAATGAGGAAAGAACTTATGTCACTACATTATTTAGAAGATAAAAATCGGTTTTATGTTTGTGATGAAAATGATAATCAAGTTGGTGAAATGACCTTTACTCGTATTGGGCAAAATAAAGCAACGATTAATCATACTTATATAGAGCCGTCTTATCGTGGGCAAGGCATTGCTGATAAATTATTAGATCGGGTGGTTGATAAATTACAGCAAGAACAACGGGAAATTATTCCTATCTGTTCATTTGCAGCTAAAAAGTTAGCAAAATAGCGAAGCGAAAATATTTATTATAATGTAAGGATTTAAAGTCTATTTTTGTCAAGATTTATTTTGTTTTTTTATTTTTGTAAAAGCTAGTTTTCTCTGTAAGAATATGTGTTAATGTATTGCAAATTAAATCTGTTAACTATCCGTATTTGAAAATGACATCAGTAAAAGCTCAGAAAATTCATTCTATCCATGTATTACGTGGTTTAGCAATTATTATGATTGTATTTAGCCACAGCTTAGGGGTATTTAAAAATAGTGGTTTAATTGCTAATAGTTATCTGTTTTCTTTTTTGAATTTATTTGCATTTAACTTTACTACTTTTTTTGTTTTAATCGCCGGTTTTTTATTTCAACATCTCACTTATAAATTTGATACTAAAACCTACTATTTATCCAAATTTAAGACCGTTGTTTGTCCTTATATATCCGTATCGATATTCTGCTTCTTCTTTTTCAATTATCAATATTTATCCGGTTTACCATTTTATTCATCAACAGAAACAAGCATGGTTAGTGCCATAGTTAAAATGATGTTAACTGGTACTGCGCTTTTACCTTTATGGTTTATGCCGATGATAATTATTATCTATTTAATGGGGCCACTACTTTATTCTTGGTCTAAAAAAAGTTTGATTATAGCCGGTTTAATTTGCATGTTTTGGGTTGTGATGTTTACTAAACCTGACTTTACTAAGCCATTATTGAATCTCTTACATTATGGACCAGTTTATTTAACCGGTATGATGATTAAGCAGAATTATGAAAAGATCATGAAAGCGGTTAAAGATAACTTAATTTTGGTTATGTTCTTTTTCTGCCTGTGTCTGTTTATACCCTATGCTTATCGTTATGTTAGTTATTTTGGCGTAGAAAACCTTTATTATGATACGCTACAAAAAATTGTCTTATTTATCTTAGCACTCTATTTTTTAGATAGTATTAATCATAAAACAAATGAAGGGAAAGTTTATAAATTCTTCTCTTATATGGCTAACATCAGTTTTCCTGTCTACTTTATACATGAAATTGTCATATTATTGTTAGAGCGACAAGTTATCGCCTCACCATTTGGCGACATCATTAAAACTGGTAATGGTGAGCTAGCTGCCTTAGGAGCAATAAGCTTTTTAATCTCAACACTATTAATAAGTGTGCTAATTGCTAATCTAATAAAATTTATTTTCAAAGATAAAGCCAAATTTCTCATTGGTGGTAGTCGATAGGATTCATTGATCCACATTCAAATCAACTACGATTAAAGAATAATTATTAGTTGACCGAAAAAGCCAGTGCATTCAAGTCGAAGCACTGGTTTTTTGTTTCCTCACTCTTTGTTATTGATCAGCAGCAAAATAGATTGAAAGATCAAATCTTATGATAAAAATGAATTGTTACTGCGTATGATTTGATCTCAAGCAATTTACTTTATTGATATTGTAAGTAGAGGGGCTTGATATTTATACAATTGAACCTATATAGACAATCCAAGACGGTAAAATATCATCGCATAACATGGCGCTTAGCCTTGAAATGGTGTGCAGCTTGATAGATATTCTCACTGTTTTATATGGCGCCTTAGTTTTATTCTGGTCATTTAGATAAATAATTTTGCGATAATGCTTGCCATATGAGTTTATCAACAATTTTTCTGCTAATAATCTGTTTTTTCGTAATGTTCCTATTTATATTTGTAGAAAATCAAATCTGCCAAAAGCATTGATCTGAACAAATATAAGACAAACGAAAAAAAATGCCAATTTTTTGCTTGCTAAAAAAAATGAAGTGCCTATAATGCGCATCCACTGACACGGCGTCAGCGAAAGCAGACGGGAAAAGTGATTAGTGAGCAAGATCAAATTTTTTAAAAAAAGATCTTGACGAATAAAAAGGTGTAGCGTAGTATACGCAGCCCTTGAGACAGCAAACTGAAGCAAGCAATTGTGAAGTTAAATTGAAGCTGTCAGCTCTTTAAAAATAAGAAACAGACAATCTGTGTGGGCACTTGCGAGACGAAAAATTAAAAGTCTACGGACTGAAAAAATTAAGTCTTGATAAGTGACACTGAAGATTCATTTGAATAATGTCAGAGACAGTTATTGAGCATCAAACTTTAAATTGAAGAGTTTGATCATGGCTCAGATTGAACGCTGGCGGCAGGCTTAACA